>NZ_JBITGX010000021.1:0-153734 GCF_044457425.1 Streptomyces sp. NPDC050546 | reverse complement strand
AGACTTCCTCCACGCCTACAACCACCACCGCTGCCACACCGCACTCGCAGGTCAGCCACCCATCAGCCG
Source organism: Streptomyces sp. NPDC050546 (assembly GCF_044457425.1). NCBI lineage: Bacteria > Bacillati > Actinomycetota > Actinomycetes > Kitasatosporales > Streptomycetaceae > Streptomyces > Streptomyces sp. NPDC050546. The sequence goes on along the minus strand of NZ_JBITGX010000021.1, from coordinate 153,665 downwards.
TGTGAACAACCCCGCGGGTCAATACACCTAGATCCCTGAGAAGTCCGTGAGGAAGGCGGAGGGCTCGCTGGTCAGCGGGGCGGATTCGGCGAGCGGGGGCTCGCTGGTGAGGGGCTCGGCGTCGGGGAGCGGCGGCTCGCTGGTGAGCGGGGGCTCGGCGCAGGTGTTCTCGGAGCTGAAGACGCAGTAGTGGGGGTCTTCGTAGCGCGGGTCGTCGTAGTGGGGGTCGAGGTCGGCGGACGTGTCCGCCACGGGTTTGGACGGGGCCGGGAGCGGAAGGAAAGTCATCGCAGCCACGGGGGCCTCCTTGTAGAGCTTGTCGCGTTCAACTTTCGAAGGGTTACCGCAGCCCTACCCAGTCGACGCGATGGCAGACGTCCCAGGCCGAACATCGTGCTCCTGCTCACATTCCACTCCCCTCCACTCTGTCAAGTTTCCGGTAAATCGGTCACAACGGCCACTCCCGTTGACACCTTCACCGGGCGGGTGGTGGGCTCGTCGTCCCGGTCGGCACATCTGGCGGACATCTGTCGTATCTGTCGGACACATCTGGAGGGGGACTGTGGGACTGCGGCGTGGAAAGCGGGCGGTGGCCCTCGCGGTCGCAGTCGTCGCCGGAAGCCTCGGCGCCCCGCCCGTCGCGGTGGCGGATCCGCCCGCCCCCGGCCGGAGCTCGACACCGGCCCCCGACACGGCCGGACCCGGCCTCTCCGTCTGGCCGCGCCCGCAGTCGCTGCGCGCCAACGGCGCCCCGGTCGCGGTCACCGACGAGGTCGCGCTGCTCACGGAGCCGTCGGCGGATCCCCACGCCCTCGATGCCCTGCGCACGCTGCTGCGGCAGGCCGGTGCCCGCCGCGTCACGGACTCCGCCCGGCCCGGCGCCCTGGTCGTGCGGGCGGGGACGGAGCCAGTCCGGCGGAACGACCGCCGCGCCCTCCCCTCCGGGGGCTATGAGCTGACCGTCGGCCGTGGCGCCGTCTCCCTCACCGGAACGGGCGAGGACGGACTGTTCCACGCCGTACAGACGCTGCGGCAGCTGCTGCGTCCCGACGGCACGATCTCGGCGGCCGTCGTACGCGACTGGCCCGGCACCGCCGTACGCGGCATCACCGAGGGTTTCTACGGCACCGCGTGGACGCACCGGCAGCGGATGGCGCAGGTCGGCTTCATGGGGCGCACCAAGCAGAACCGTTACCTGTACGCCCCGGGCGACGATCTCTACCGGCAGGCGCGCTGGCGTGAGCCGTACCCGGCGAAGCAGCGGGCCGAGTTCCGGGAGCTGGCCGAGCGGGCGCGGGCCAATCACGTGAAGCTCGGCTGGGCGGTGGCCCCGGGCCAGGCGATGTGCTTCGCGTCGGACGCCGATGTGCGGGCGCTGACGCGCAAGCTCGACGCGATGTGGGCGCTGGGCTTCCGGGCCTTCCAGCTCCAGTTCCAGGACGTCAGCTACAGCGAGTGGCACTGCGACGCGGACGCCGACCGGTTCGGCTCCGGCCCCGAGGCTGCCGCGCGGGCGCAGTCCCGGGTGACGAACGCGGTGGCCCGGCACCTGGCGGAACGGCACCCCGGCGCCGGTCTGTCGCTGATGCCGACCGAGTACTACGAGGACGGCACGACCGACTACCGGCGGGCCCTGGCGAGCGAGCTGGCCGAGGACGTCGAGGTGGCGTGGACGGGCGTCGGGGTGGTGCCCCGCACGATCACGGGCGGGGAGCTGGCCGACGCGCGGGAGGCGCTCGGGCACCCGCTGGTCACGATGGACAACTACCCGGTCAACGACTACGACCCCGGCCGTATCTTCCTCGGCCCCTACCAGGGCCGTGAGCCCGCCGTCGCGACCGGCTCCGCCGCCCTGCTCGCCAACGCGATGCAGCAGCCGGAGGCGTCCCGCATCCCGCTGTTCACCGCCGCCGACTACGCGTGGAACCCCCGCTCCTACAGCCCCGGGGAGTCCTGGCGGGCCGCGATCGCCGACCTGGCGGGCGGGGACCGGCAGCGCGAGCAGGCCCTGGCGGCGCTCGCGGGGAACGACGCGTCGTCGGTGCTGGACGACGAGGAGTCGGCGTATCTGCGCCCGCTGACCGAGGCGTACTGGCGGGACCCCGCGTCGGGCGGCGACGCCGAGCGGCGGCTGCGCGAGGCCTTCACCGTGCTGCGCGAGCTGCCCCGGCGGCTCGCGGACACCGCCCTCGCCTCCGAGGTCGCCCCCTGGGCGGAGCAGCTGGCCCGCTACGGCGAGGCGGGCACGGCCGCGCTCGACATGCTGGACGCGCAGCGCGCCGGGGACACGGCGGCGGCCTGGACGGCGTACCGCAGGCTGGGCACCCTGCGGGCCGGTCTGGAGTCGGCGCGGGCCGAGGTCGGTACGGACGTCCTGGACCCCTTCCTGCAGCGGGCGCAGAAGGCGTACGCGGCCTGGTCGGGCATCCAGCACGAGCCGCCCCGCAACCCCGGCGGCCCCTCGGACGACCGCACCCTGCGCTTCCCCCGCCCCCGCCCGCTGACCGCCGTGACGGTCCTCACCGACCCCGGCACGGAGGGCGCGGTCGAGGCACACGTACCGGGCCAGGGCTGGCGCCCGATCGGCAGGTTGTCGGGGTCGGGCGCGACCGAGGTGGGAGTGCGGGGCCAGGACGCCGCCGGGACCGCCGGTCCGGGCGCGGGCGAGGCACGGGTCGACCCGCCCGTGGACGCCGTGCGGGTCGCCGGACCCGCTCCGGCCCGGGTGCGCCACCTCGTCCCCTGGTTCGACGACTCCCCCGCGACCTCCCTGGAGCTGGAGCGCGACGAGGTGGACGCCGAGACCGGCCGGGCCCTGCGGCTGACGGCCGGTCTTGGCTCGCTGCGGCCCGCCGACGCGCGCGGCAGGCTCACCGTGGAGGCGCCCGAGGGCGTACGGGTCCGGGTGCCGAAGGGCGAGCTGACCGTGGAGCGCGGAAGGCGGGTGGAGGTCCCCGTCGAGGTGACCGTCGAGCGCGGCACGCCGATGCGGTCGTACGACATCCGGCTGGGCTTCGCGGGAGCGACCCGCACACTCACCGTCCGCGCCGTCCCGCCCACCGGCGGCCCCGATCTGGCCCGCACGGGCACGGCGCGTTCCTCGGGCGACGAGACGCCCGACTTCCCCGCGTCGGCGGCGAACGACGGCGACCCGGAGACGCGCTGGTCGTCCCCCGTCGACGACGGCGCCTGGTGGCAGGTCGAGCTCCCCCGCCCGGCGCGCCTCGGGCAGGTCGTGCTGCGCTGGCAGGACGCCCACCCCTCCGCGTACCGCGTCCAGGTGTCGGCGGACGGCCGCCGCTGGCGCACGGCGGCGACGGTACGGGACGGCAAGGCCGGCCGGGAGAGCGTCCGCATGGACGAGCGGGACGTGCGGTTCGTACGGGTGCAGGGCGACAAGCGGGCCACGCAGTTCGGGTATTCGCTGTGGTCGGCGGAGGCGTACGCCATCACCGAGTGAGCAGCCGCGCACATGCGGCCCGCATTTTCTTTTCACTGATCACTATTCACTCAGTACATGTACTCAGTGCATAATGATCGGCATGAGCACCCGCCACATCCTGCTGGGCCTGCTCGCCTCGGGTCCGAGCCACGGCTACGACCTCAAGCGACGCCACGACGACCGCTTCCCACAGGCCCGCCCCCTGGCCTACGGGCAGGTCTACACGACCCTCCAGCGCCTCGTCCGGGACGGCCTCGCCGAGGTCGAGGGCACCGACTCGGACGGCGGCCCGGAGCGGACGATGTACCGCGCGACGGACGAGGGGGCCGGCGAACTGGCCCGCTGGGCCCGGGAGATCGCACCGCCCGCCCCCTTCGTGACGAACGAGATCTTCGCCAAGGTCGTCGTCGCGATCCTGTCGGGCGGCGACCCGGCCGGGTATCTGAGCGCCCAGCGCGCCGCCCACATGGAGCGGATGCGGGAACTGACGGCGCTCAAGGCCGCCAAGGGCGCGGACCTGGCGACCGTGCTCTCGGCGGACTACGCCGTCAACCACCTCGACGCCGACCTCCGCTGGATGACCACCACGGCGGCCCGGCTCACCACCCTGACCGCGGAGGTCGACGCAGCATGAGCAGACCCGTGCCTCTTCTCACGGCTCGTGGCCTCACCAAGGCGCACGGCAGGACACCCGCCCTGCGCGGCGCGTCGGTCGAACTGCGCCGCGGCGAGATCCTCGCCGTGACCGGCCCGAGCGGCAGCGGGAAGTCGACGCTGCTGCACTGCCTCGCCGGGATCGTCCGCCCGGACGAGGGCTCGGTGACGTACGACGGACGGCGCCTCGACGACCTGCCCGAGAAGCGGCTGAGCGAGCTGCGCCGCACCGAGTTCGGCGTGGTGTTCCAGTTCGGGCAGCTCATCCCCGAGCTGACGGCCCTGGACAACGTCGCCCTGCCGCTGCTGCTGGCCGGCACCGACCGCGCCCGGGCGCGGGCCGCGGCCGGTGAGTGGCTGGAGCGCTTCGGGGTGCGCGGTCAGCAGGATCTGCGGCCGGGCGAGCTGAGCGGCGGCCAGGCCCAGCGGGCCGCACTGGCCCGGGCCCTGGTCACCGGCCCGAAGGTGGTCTTCGCCGACGAACCGACGGGCGCGCTGGACTCACTGGCGGGCGAGCAGGTCATGACGGCCCTGGTGCACACGGCCCGCGAGTCGGAAACGGCGGTCCTGCTGATCACCCACGACGCCCAGGTGGCGGCGTACGCGGACCACGAGGTGCAGCTGCGGGACGGCAGCGTGGCCGCGGCGGGGGTGACGGCATGAGCTCCCCGCGCTCCCCGCGACCCCTGCGGTCCCCGCACTCGCCGCCCTCTCCGCACCCCTCGCACTCCCCGCACGCTCCGCGCTTCCTGCGCTCCGCGCACTCTCTGCGGGCCGACCTGCGCCTCGCCTGGGAACTCACCCGCGGTTCCGACCGCGGCGAGTGGTGGCGGGTCACCCTGACGGCGACGGGCGCGGCGCTCGCGACGGGCTTCGCCCTCTCCGCCGTCGCCCTGGCCTCGCTGCGGGGCTCCTACGACGTGCCTTACGCCGCCGGCCTGCTGGACGAGCCCGGCACCCGGTCCGGTGTGATCGTCAGCCTGCTGCTCCTGCTCGTGCCGGTACTCGGGTTCCTCGGCCAGTGCGCCCGGATCGGGGCGGTGCACCGCGACCGGCGGCTGGCCGGGCTGCGGCTGGCCGGGGCCACGCCCTGGCAGGTGCGGCGGATCGCCGCGCTGGAGACCGGGCTCGCCTGTCTGCTGGGCTCGGCGGTCGCCACCGTCTTCTCGGTGCTGCTCCTGCTGCGCCTGTGGGACCGGCCGACCGCCCTGGCCTGGGCGGGGATCGCCCTGGTCGCCGTCGCCGTACCGGTGCTGGGCGCGACGGCGGGAGCGCTGGCGCTGCGCCGGGTGGTGGCCTCGCCGCTCGGCTGGGTGCGCCGGGTCGGACCGCGCGGCGGCAGGGGGCCCGGGCTGCTGTTCGTTGCGGGAGTGCTGATCGTCGGGGTGATGGCGCTGGCGGCCGTGACCACGACGTCCACGAGCGCCTCCAATCGGCCGATCGGCGGGCTGCCGCTGCAGATGACGGGCGTGGTCCTCGCGGTCGGCGCGGGCGCGGTGTGGCTCTCCGGGGCCACCGCGAAGGCGACCGGGCGGATCCTCGCGGTCCGGGCCCGCTCGGCGGCGACGCTGATCGCGGCGGAACGGCTGCGCGACGACCCTTGGTCGGCCGCCCGCACCCACGCGGCGGTGCTGCTGGTGACGGTCGTCGGGACGGGCTTCATGGGCATTCGGCAGGTGCTGAGCGATGTGGTCCACACCTCGCGCAATTTCGGCGAGCCCGCGTCCTACTACATCACCGGCCTCGACCTCACCGGCGCCGCCATCGCGATCGCCTTCGCGATCACGCTGTCCGGACTGGCCGTCGGCACCGCCGAGTCCCTGGCCACCCGCCGCCGCGGCCTCGCCGCACAGACCGCCGCCGGAGTGCCCCGCACCGTGCTGGGCCGGGCCCTGCTGCTGGAGACCGCGCTGCCCCTGGCCCCCGCGGTGCTGCTCGCCGGCCTGGGCGGCATGGCCATCGGCACCTGGTACGCCCTGCTCTCCGGCCGTCCGGTGCCCTGGGCGCCCGCCCTGGTGCCCCTCGCCGTCTACGCCGCCTGTCTGCTGGCCGCGGCGACCTCCCTGCCCCTGCTGCGCCGCACGGTGCGCCCGGGGGAGCTGCGGTACGCGTAGGAGCACCGCCCATGACAGGCCGACCCGGGGGAACGGGGGTTCCCCGGGCCGGTCCGGCCGGCCGCACGCGGCAATACGAAGGCCCGGATCGTCAGGCGGGAATGCCGTCGATCCGGGCCATGGCGTCGTCCGCGCCGTACGGCTGCAAGTACGGCAGCCAGCGCGGGTCCCTGTGGCCGGTCCCGATGATGCGCCAGGCCAGACCGGAGGGCGGAGCGGGTTTGTGACGCAGCCGCCAGCCGATCTCGAAGAGATGTCGGTCGGCCTTCACGTGGTTGCAGCGGCGGCAGGACGCCACCACGTTGTCCCAGACGTGTTTGCCCCCGCGGCTGCGCGGGATGACGTGGTCGACGCTGGTTGCGACGCCACCGCAGTACATGCACCGGCCCCCGTCGCGGGCGAACAGCGCCCGGCGGGTAAGAGGAACGGGCCCCCGATAGGGAACCCGGACGAATCGCTTGAGCCGGACCACGCTGGGTGCGGGGACTGTGACGGTCGCGCTGTGCAGAAAGGCGCCGGACTCCTCGAGGCATACGGCCTTGTTCTCGAGGACGAGGACGAGCGCGCGGCGGAGCGGTACGACACCTAGCGGCTCGTACGACGCGTTGAGGACCAGGACATGCGGCACGGATGCCTCCTTGGACGCCGGCGGCGCGTGGCTCGCGCCGGGACGATTCGTAGTCAGTCTCTCCTCATGCCTGGTGGAAGCGCCACCATGTCCCGGTAACGGGCTGGGAGTGTTTTCGACCACATCTGATTCATCCCCCAGATCATGGCCTGTTCAAGCCCAGGTGAGCACGGTCTCTCCTTCACACATTCCGAGGGAACACACACAATGCCCCGTTAGTGTGGTGGTTCTGCCCCTTCGGTGACCCAGTCGTGACCTTGACTCCCCGAAGCCCCCGAACCACCCCACCGGGGCAGACCGCTGCACCTGGAGGTACCCGCCGTGTCCATGTCCCCCGCGGACGCCGTTCTGATGGCCGCCGACCCTACGCCGTCGCCGACCCCCTCGGATACGCAGAGCCCGAGAGTGCCCTCGCTCGAGGACGCCCACGAGAGCGCGACGAACGCCGCCGGATGGATCGAGCAGAACTGGTCGACGTGGCTCGCGATCGGCCTGCGGGTCCTGCTCATCGTGGTCATAGCGGTGGTGCTGAGGATCGTCGTGCGACGGGCGATCACCAAGCTGATAGACCGCATGAACCGGAACGTCCCGTCCCTGGACGGCGGCGCGATCGGCGGACTGCTGGTCAACGTCGAACGCCGCCGCCAGCGCTCGCAGGCCATCGGCTCGGTGCTGCGCTCGGTGGCGTCGTTCCTGATCATCGGCACGGCCGCGCTGATGGTCCTGGGCACCTTCCAGATCAACCTCGCCCCGCTGCTGGCCTCGGCCGGTGTCGCCGGTGTGGCGATCGGTTTCGGCGCCCGCAACCTGGTCACGGACTTCCTGTCCGGCGTCTTCATGATCCTGGAGGACCAGTACGGCGTCGGCGACACCATCGACGCGGGCGTCGCCTCCGGCGAGGTGATCGAGGTGGGCCTGCGCGTGACCAAGCTGCGCGGCGACGGCGGCGAGATCTGGTACGTCCGCAACGGCGAGGTCAAGCGCATCGGCAACCTCTCCCAGGGCTGGGCCACCGCCAACGTGGATGTCACGGTCCACTCCGGTGAGGACCTGGACAAGGTCAAGGCCACACTCGACGAGGTCGCCGAGAAGATGGGCGCCGAGGAGCCCTGGAACGAGCTGCTGTGGGGCCCGATCGAGGTCCTCGGCCTGGACAGCGTCCTGCTGGACTCCATGGTCGTGCGCGTCTCGGCCAAGACGATGCCCGGCAAGTCCCTGACCGTGGAGCGCGAGCTGCGCTGGCGCATCAAGCGGGCCTTCGACGCGGCGGGCATCCGGATCGTCGGCGGCGCCACGGCCCCGGCGGAGGAGCAGCTCGTCGACCCGACGGCGGGGATGGCGGCTCCTTCGGTGTACGCGAACACCGCGTCTCCGCAGTCGGCGGCGGCGTCCCCGCTCGCGCCCGCGGCGCCGACGAGTACGACGAAGTAACAGCCTCACGGGAGGGCGGCATCCGGCTCGGCCGGGTGCCGCCTTCTTTTTAATGCTGTCTTGCCTCCCGAATCTTCATGCCCTCTTGACTCCCGAAGGTGCCGGGTCTAGCTTCCTCACCACCGATAGGAAACTTTCCTAACAGTAGATCGAGGGTGGTCACCGGATGGACTCCCTCCGCGATCACTGAAAAGCTGTGCGACCGAAGGGCAGGTGTGGACACGCATGGCAGGAACCGCCGGTACGCCGGGCACCCCACGCGTCCTGCGCGCCATGAACGACCGGGCCGCCCTCGACCTGCTGCTGGAACACGGGCCGCTGTCCCGTACGCGGATCGGCAAGCTCACCGGCCTGTCCAAGCCGACCGCCTCCCAGCTCCTGGCCCGTCTGGAGGCGGCGGGCCTCGTCCTGGCCACCGGCACCACCGAAGGCCGGCCGGGCCCGAACGCCCAGCTCTACGAGGTCAACCCGGCCGCCGGTCACGCCGCCGGGCTCGATGTCACCCCGCAGCGGATACTCGCCGCGGTCGCCGACATCACCGGCCGCACGGTCGGCCGGCACGAGCTGCCCACCCCCGGCAGGCGCACCGGCACCCCGGTCGTCCAGCAGGTCACCGACGCCCTGGACGGCGCGGTGAAGGCGGCGGGCCTCGCCCGGGACGACATCCACCGTCTCGTGATCGGCACCCCCGGCGCCTTCGACCCCACCACCGGCCGTCTGCGCTACGCCTCCCACCTCCCCGGCTGGCACTCCCCCACCCTCCTGGACGAGCTCGCCGCCGCCCTGCCGATGCCGTTCGAGTACGAGAACGACGTCAATCTGGTCGCGCTCGCCGAACAGCGGCTCGGCGCGGCCCGAGGTCACGCGGACTTCGTACTGCTGTGGAACCAGGAGGGCCTGGGCGCCGCCCTGGTCCTCGGCGGCCGGCTGCACCGCGGCTGGAGCGGCGGCGCCGGTGAGGTCGGCTTCCTGCCGGTGCCGGGCACCCCCCTGGTCCGCCAGGTCACCAAGGCCAACAGCGGCGGCTACCAGGAGCTGGCCGGCTCCCAGGCCGTGCCGAGGCTGGCCCGTGAACTCGGCATCGAGGACGTCCCGCAGGGGCCGTACGCCGAGGCCGCGGCGGAACTGGTGGCCCGGGCGGCGGCGCGAACCGAGGCCGCCGCGCACCCGGTGGGCGACGACGAACCCCACCGCCACCTCCTGCGGACCTACGCGACCCGGCTGGCCACCGGCCTGGCCTCCCTGGTCTCGGTCCTCGACCCCGAGCTCGTCGTGCTGAGCGGCGCGTCCCTCACCTCGGGCGGCGAGACCCTGCGCGCTCTCGTCCAGGCCGAGCTGGAAGAACTGGCCGCGTCACGCCCCCGCCTGGTCGTGGGCGACGTCCGTGAACATCCCGTGCTGCGCGGCGCGCTGGAGAGCGCGCTCGCGACGACGCGCGACGAGGTCTTCGACACCTCCCGCTGACCCCACCCCCCTCCCCGCATTCCCTTCTCCCTTTTCCTCTTCCCCCGTGCCTCAGGGAGCCTTGCCATGCCCGGAATATCCAGAAAAGCAGCCATCGCACTCGCCGCCTCCGCCTCCCTCGCCCTCCTCAGCACCGCGTGCACCGGCCAGGCGGACGCCGGCGCGAGCGACGACGCCTCGCAGGAGACGACCATCAACTTCTGGCACGCCTGGAGCGCGCCGGGAGAGGTGAAGGCCGTCAAGGACCTGGTCGCCGGCTTCGAGAAGGCGCACCCCAACATCCACGTCAACGTCGTCGGCAACATGACGGACGACAAGATGAACCAGGCCCTGCGCACCGGCGGCGCCAAGGCCCCGGACGTGATCTCGTCGTTCACCACGAACAGCGTCGGAAAGTTCTGCTCCTCCGGCGCCCTGGTGGACCTCAACCCGTTCTTCGAGAAGTCCGGCGTCGACCCGGAGAAGACCTTCCCGAAGGCGATGAACGAGTACACCCAGTTCGAAGGCGACCGCTGCGCGGTCCCCCTCCTCGGCGACGCGTACGGCCTCTACTACAACAAGACGGCGTTCGAGAAGGCCGGCATCACCGCCCCGCCCAAGACCTGGTCGGAATTCGAGCGGGTCGCCAAGAAGCTGACGATCACCCAGGGCGACACCTACAAGCAGCTCGGCTTCATGCCGAACTACCACGGCTGGGAGACCACCACCGAGCACTACCTGGGCCAGTTCTCCCCCACGTACTTCGACAAGGACGGCAAGTCGAACGTCGGCAAGGACCCGGCCTTCGAGGCGGCGTTCACGGTCCAGAAGAAGCTGGTCGACGAACTCGGCGGCTACCGCAAGCTGGAGACCTACCGCTCCAAGCTCGGCGACGAGTGGGGCCCCAAGCACCCCTTCCACACCGGCCAGGTCGCCATGCAGCTCGACGGCGAGTGGCGCCTGGGCATGGCCCTGGACACCAAGCCGAAGTTCGACATCGGCGTGGCCCCGCTGCCCGTCCCCGACGACCAGGCCGACCAGTACGGCAAGGGCTACATCACCGGCACCATCGCCGGTATCGCGGCGACCAGCAAGAAGCAGAACGCGGCCTGGGAGCTGGTGAAGTACATGACCACGGACACGGACGCGGTGGTGAACTTCTCCAACGCCATCCACAACGTCCCGTCGACGCTCGCGGCCCTGAAGTCCCCGAAGCTGAAGTACGACCCGCGCTTCAAGACGTTCCTGGAGATCGCCGCCAACCCGGACTCCACCACCGCCCCCGCCTCGATCAACGGCGGCGTCTACCTCACCACGGTCCAGGAGTTCGGCTACGCCTACGAGAGCGGCAAGGCGACCGATCTCAAGGCGGGCCTGAAGAAGACGGCCGCGCAGATCGACACGGACATCGCACAGGCGAAGTAGGCGACGAGCACGATGAGCACCTACACACTGCGGGCGAAACACCGCCGCTCGACACTACGCACCCTGGCCTTCCTCTCCCCCTGGCTGATCGGCTTCACGGTCTTCTTCGCCTACCCCCTGCTCTCCACCGTCTACTTCTCCTTCATGCACTACGACGGCTTCAAGCCGCCGGCCTGGACGGGCACGAGGAACTGGACGTACGTCTTCGAGCACTACCCCATGTTCTGGCCCGCCCTGCGCAACACCCTGTGGCTGGTCGTCATCATGGTCACCCTCAGGGTCGCCTTCGGCCTGGGCGTGGGCCTGCTGATCACCAAGATCAAGACGGGGACGGGCGTCTTCCGCACCCTCTTCTATCTGCCGTACCTCGCCCCACCGGTGGCGGCGACGATGGCCTTCGCCTTCCTCCTCAACCCCGGCACGGGCCCCGTCAACTCCCTCCTGGACCAGGCCGGGCTCCCCACCCCCGGCTGGTTCAACGACCCCGCCTGGTCGAAGCCGGCCCTCACCCTCCTGGCCCTGTGGGGCATCGGCGACCTGATGGTCATCTTCATGGCGGCGCTGCTCGACGTACCGAAGGAGCAGTACGAGGCGGCCGAACTGGACGGCGCGACGCCCTGGCAGCGCTTCCGCTACGTCACGCTCCCGAACATCTCGCCGATCGTGATGTTCGCGGTGGTCACCGGCGTGATCCAGACGATGCAGTACTACACACAGCCGCTGATCGCCGGAAAGGTCGCCTCGGGCGTGATCCAGGGCGCGGGCACGCTGTTCGAGCCCGGCTACCCGGACAAGTCCACGCTCACCCTCCCCCAACTCGTCTACAACCTGGGCTTCCAGCGCTTCGACTACGGCTCCGCATGTGTGGTGGCCCTGGTGCTCTTCGCGCTCTCCATGGCCTTCACCGCACTCCTGATGCGCCGCAAGGGCGGCCTGATCAACGCAGGTGAACGATGACGCAGGTACTCGACAAGCCCCTGGAGCTGAAGGCGCCGCCTTCTCCGGCCGAACGCACGGCCCACCGAAGGGCGCTGCTGGAATGGATCGCGATCCACTCCCTGGGCATCGCGGCGGCCCTCTTCTTCACCCTCCCCTTCGTCTTCGTCCTCCTCACCTCGCTGATGAGCGACTCCCAGGCCCTCAGCCGCGACCTGATCCCGCACACCTGGGAGTGGGACAACTACCGCAGGGTCTTCGACACCCCCGGCTTCCTCACCTGGTGGCGGAACACCCTCTTCTACGCGTTCCTGGGCACGGCCCTCACGGTGATCTCCTCGATCCCGGTGGCCTACGCCCTGGCCAAGTTCCGCTTCCGGGGCCGCAATCTGGCGTTGATGCTGGTCATCTCGATGATGATGCTGCCGCCGCAGGTCATCATCATCCCGATGTACCTGTTCTGGGCGAAGCAGCTGGACCTCTCCGGCACCCTCTGGCCCTTGATCATCCCCATGGCGTTCGGCGACGCGTTCTCCATCTTCCTGCTGCGCCAGTTCCTCACCACGATCCCCGACGAGTACCTGGACGCGGCGAGAGTCGACGGCTGCGGCGACCTGCGCACCCTGCTCAAGGTCGTCCTCCCGATGGCCAAACCGGGCATCGCCGCAGTGGCGCTCTTCCAGTTCTTCTACGCGTGGAACGACTACTTCGGCCCGCAGATCTACGCCTCTGAGAACCCGGGCGCCTGGACGCTCTCCTACGGCCTGGAGTCGTTCAAGGGCGCCCACCACACCGACTGGAACCTCACCATGGCCGCCACCGTTCTGGTCATGGCCCCCGTGATCCTCGTGTTCTTCTTCGCCCAGAAGGCGTTTGTCGAGGGTGTCACGCTCACCGGAGTAAAGGGTTAGACAGATATGAAACTCACCGTGGTCGGCGGAGGCTCGACCTACACCCCCGAACTCGTGGACGGCTTCGCCCGCCTCAGAGACACCCTGCCCATCGAGGAACTGGTCCTGATGGACCCGGCGGAGGACCGCCTGGCCCTGGTCGGGGGCCTGTCCCGCCGTATCTTCGCCCGCCAGGAACACCCCGGCCGCATCACCACCACGACCGACCTCGACCGCGCGGTCGACGGCGCGGACGCGGTCCTCCTCCAGCTCCGCGTGGGCGGCCAGGCGGCCCGCGAGCAGGACGAGACCTGGCCCCTCGACTGCGGCTGCGTGGGCCAGGAGACCACGGGCGCCGGCGGCCTGGCGAAGGCCCTGCGCACGGTCCCGGTCGTCCTCGACATCGCGGACCGCGTACGCCGCACCAACCCCGACGCCTGGATCATCGACTTCACCAACCCGGTCGGCATCGTGACCCGCGCCCTGCTGGAGGCGGGCCACAAGGCGGTGGGCCTGTGCAACGTGGCGATCGGCCTCCAGCGCAAGTTCGCGGCGCTGCTCGACGTGTCCGCCCCGGAGGTCCACCTGGACCACGTGGGCCTCAACCACCTCACCTGGGAGACAGGCGTACGCCTGGGCGGCCCGGAGGCGGAGGACGTCCTGCCCAAGCTCCTGACGGACCACGGCGAGACGATCGCGAGCGACCTCCGCCTCCCCCGCGCTCTGCTCAATGACCTGGGCGTGATCCCGTCGTACTACCTGCGCTACTACTACGCGCACGACGAGGTCGTACGAGAACTGCGGACGAAGCCGTCGAGGGCGGCCGAAGTGGCGGCGATGGAACGGGAACTGCTGACGATGTACGCGGACCCGGCCCTGGACGAGAAGCCGGAACTGCTCGCCAAGCGCGGCGGCGCGTACTACTCGGAGGCGGCGGTGGACCTGGCGGCGGCCCTGCTGGGCGGCACCGGCAGCCCCTACCAGGTGGTGAACACGTACAACCGGGGCACGCTCCCGTTCCTCCCCGACGACGCGGTGATCGAGGTACAGGCGGCGGTCGGCGTGAAGGGCGCGTCCCCCCTCCCCGTAGCACCCGTGCACCCCCTCTACGCGGGCCTGATGGCGAACGTGACGGCATACGAGCACCTGGCCCTGGAGGCGGCCCTGCACGGCGGCCGGTCGCGCGTCTTCCAGGCGCTCCTCTCCCACCCCCTCATCGGCCAGTACGAGTACGCCGAGGCGCTCACCGACCGGCTGATCGCACACAACCGGGAGCATCTCGCGTGGGCCTGACCGCAACCGTCCTCGCCATCGACGCCGGAAACAGCAAGACGGACGTGGCGATCGTGACGGCGGACGGAGAAGTCCTGGCCAGGGGGCGTGGGGCGGGCTTCCGTCCACCCGCGGTAGGCCTGGAGACGGCGATGGACACGCTGGCCGTCCCTGTCCGCCGGGCCCTGGCCGCGGCAGGCCTCACCTCGGTCACGCACGTCTCGGCGTGCCTGGCCAACGCCGACTTCCCGGTCGAAGAGGACCAGTTGACGACGGCGCTGCACGCACGCGGCTGGGGCACGACGGTCACGGTCCGCAACGACACCTTCGCGATCCTGCGCGCGGGGGTGCCGGAACCCCGGGGCGTCGCGGTCGTCTGCGGCGCCGGCATCAACTGCGTCGGCATGCGCCCCGACGGCCGCACGGCCCGCTTCCCGGCCCTCGGCAGAGTCTCGGGCGACTGGGGCGGCGGCTGGGGCCTCTCGGAGGAGGCGATGTGGCACGCGTCACGCGCGGAGGACGGCCGCGGCCCTGCCACAGCCCTGTCCCAGGCCCTTCCGGCCCACTTCGGCCTGCCGTCCATGTACGCCCTGATCGAGGCGCTGCACCTGGACCACATCGCGCAATCCCGCCGCCACGAACTGACGCCGGTCCTCTTCGCGACGGCGGCGGCCGGAGATCCGGTCTCCCTCACGATCGTCGACCGCCAGGCCGAGGAGGTGGTCTCCATGGCCGTGGTGGCCCTCACCCGCCTCGACCTGGTGGACGAACCGACCCCGGTCCTCCTGGGCGGCGGCGTCCTGGCGGCCGAGCACCCCCGGCTGAACGGCCGGATCAAGGACCTGCTGTCCGACCGGGCCCCGAAGGCGATCCCGCAGACGGTCACGGCCCGCCCGGTCCTGGGCGCGGCCCTGCTCGGGCTGGACAGGGTGGGCGCGAGGGAGGGGGCGCAGGGGCGGTTGCGGGCGCGTTTCGGGGTGTGAGGGGCGTGAGACGGGGGCTCGGTGGGCGGGAGTTCGATCAGCGTCCATGGACAGCCGCTGTGACTGGGGTACGCGCGGGCGCATACTGAGGCAATGACAAAGCCTTCCGCGAAGCGTCACCTGCCCACCAGCCCCTTCAAACCCCCGGTCGTGCCGGCTCCCAAGCACTTCGCCGTCGGCGACCAGGTCACCCACGACATCTACGGTCTCGGCCGGGTGATCGGCATCGAGGAGGGAATCGCGGCGCTGGTGAACTTCGGCGGCTCGGTGGAGCAGCGGATCCTGAGCCCGTACGCGAAGATGACCAAGCTCTAGCACGACCGCACCACCCGCTCACCGCACGCCAGGTCCCAACGGGGGGCTTGGATTCAAAGGGAGACCTCTCATCGACCTGACCTCGCCGTTCTCCGCCCCGGACGGACCGCCCAGCTGCCCTGCCACAGCATCGCCCCCGCCGGCCATGAACCCCTTCCAGGCCCCGGACTTCGGAGAGGACGAGCCGTTTGTGGCCCCGGGTCAGGACCTCGGGCCTGCATGGGTTACCCCCCGGGGGTAGCTACGAACTCGCCGACCAACTCCTTGAGATGGAGCCGCTGGACTGGCTGCACGGCACCATCGGCGAGTAGCACCCACCGGCCCCGGACGCACCGAAGAGCCCCCTCACGCCCGAAGGCAGGAGGGGAGTTCGGCCGACGGCTCAGGCCGGCCCATCGCCAAGCCCCGTGGATCGGCGAGGCCGGTGCCCGACATTCCGGCACCACCGGATCTCGCCTTCGTGCCATTCCTCGGTGGGCCTGAGCCCGGCGGCGGCCGCGACGGCGGCGGATGCCTGATGTTCGGGGTGGATGTGGGCGATAACGGTGTGGACCGGCCCCCGGCTGAGCCAGTCGACGAGTCCTCGGGCCGCTTCGGTGGCGATGCCTCTTCCCTGCCACGCGGTCCCCACCACCCAGGCGATCTCGGCGACGGAGCCGTGGCCGGAGGAGGTGATCGTCGCCTGGACCGTGCCCGTCAGGCAGGCTTCGGCTCGGAGCCGGATCACCCAGTTCAGCCAGGAGACGGCCGGATCGGGAGAGCCCGCGGTCATGCGCTGGTACCGCGAGCGCAGGGCTCGCGGGGTGTCCGGGGTGCCGCCGATGAAGGTGTGCAGAGCCGGATCGGACAGCACGGCGGCCATCTCCTCGGCGTGCTCGACGAGCAGCGGCAGCAGGTCCAGCCGTGCAGTCCTGACGGCCCGGGCCGCGATGTCACTCATACCTCGACCACCCCGGTTCGCTCTTCACCGGTGCCGGCATCAGCTCGTCCACCATGGCCGAAGACGCCGTCCGCCTCGACGAACGAGTCGAGCATCAGCCACAGGGCCGCCGTGATCTCCACGCCCGGATACTCCCACGCGCCCCCTGCCCCCAGGACCAGGACCTTTCCGGCGGATCCTGCCGGGCCGGCGTGCCCAAGGCGGATGAGGCAGTTCTCGACGGGGTCCCGCTCAATAATCACTCGACCGCCCGTCCGACCTGCGGGAGACTCCCCGCGATGACTCAACGAACCGATACGCCTCCCACCTGGGACGAGCGCACGCAGCTGATCACGTTCCTGGACTACGCCCGTGACACGGCGCGCGCCAAGTGCGAGGGCGTGTCCGCGGAAGACGCCCGCAGAGCCCCGCTTCCGAACTCACCACTCATGACCCTGTGCGGCCTGATCAGCCATCTGCGGTGGGTCGAACACCACTGGGTCCAGGTGATGTTCCTGGGAGAGGAACCCGAGGGTCCGCTCACGCTGGCGAGCGACGACGACCCCGACCCCGAGATGCGGACAGCGGTCGACATTCCGTTGCCCCGGCTTCTCGCCGAATACGAGGAACAGAGCGACCGCTACCGTCGTCTGCTGTCCGAGCATGACGTGAACTCAACGGCCAAGCGCCCCATCAGCGACGGCCGCCATGTGGACCTCCGCTGGGTGATCCTCCACCTCATCGAGGAGATCTCCCGGCACAACGGCCATCTCGACATCGTGCGAGAGCTGGTCGACGGACGGACCGGCGTCTAGACCGGCAGGCGTCCAGACCGGCAGGCGTCGAGGCATCAGCCGTAGCGGACCGCGGGTGATCGAACCGGACATCAACAGTCGATCTCAGCCACTGACTCACGAAACCCCAGGTCAGCGATCCCCCGCCCAAACGAGTTACCACCCAGACGTGGCGTTGCGGCAAGATGGGGTGTATCTGCCCACTGCCAGTTTCAAGCTGCCGGACGGTTTCTCTTGGCTGAGTTCATTTACACCATGCGCAAGGCGCGCAAAGCGCACGGCGACAAGGTGATCCTCGACGACGTGACGACGAGCTTCTACCCGGGAGCGAAGATCGGCGTCGTCGGCCCGAACGGCGCCGGCAAGTCGACGATCCTGAAGATCATGGCGGGTCTGGAGCAGCCGTCCAACGGTGACGCCTTCCTCACGCCCGGTTACACCGTCGGCATCCTGCTGCAGGAGCCGCCGCTGACCGAGGACAAGACCGTCCTGGAGAACGTCCAGGAGGGTGTCGCCGAGGTCAAGGGCAAGCTCGACCGGTTCAACGAGATCGCCGAGCAGATGGCGACCGACTACACCGACGCGCTCATGGACGAGATGGGCAAGCTCCAGGAGGAGCTCGACCACGCCAACGCCTGGGACCTCGAGGCGCAGCTCGAGCAGGCCATGGACGCGCTGGGCTGCCCGCCCGGCGACTGGCCCGTCACCAACCTGTCAGGTGGTGAGCGCCGCCGCGTCGCGCTGTGCAAGCTGCTGCTGGAGCAGCCCGACCTGCTGCTGCTCGACGAGCCCACCAACCACCTCGACGCCGAGTCGGTGAACTGGCTGGAGCAGCACCTGGCCAAGTACCCGGGCACCGTCGTAGCGGTCACCCACGACCGGTACTTCCTCGACAACGTCGCCCAGTGGATCTGCGAGATCGACCGCGGCCGGCTCTACCCCTACGAGGGCAACTACTCGAAGTACCTGGAGACCAAGGCCGCGCGCCTCAAGGTCGAGGGCCAGAAGGACGCCAAGCGGCAGAAGCGTCTGAAGGAAGAGCTCGAGTGGGTCCGGTCCAACGCCAAGGGACGTCAGGTCAAGTCCAAGGCGCGTCTGGCCCGCTACGAGGAGATGGCCGCCGAGGCCGAGAAGATGCGGAAGCTGGACTTCGAGGAGATCCAGATCCCGCCGGGCCCGCGTCTGGGCAGTGTCGTCGTCGAGATCAACAACCTCAGCAAGGGCTTCGGCGAGAAGCTCCTCATCGACGACCTCAGCTTCACGCTCCCGCGCAACGGCATCGTCGGCATCATCGGCCCGAACGGCGCCGGTAAGACGACCCTGTTCAAGATGATCCAGGGCCTGGAGGAGCCGGACTCCGGTTCCATCAAGGTCGGCGAGACCGTCAAGATCTCGTACGTCGACCAGAGCCGCGAGAACATCGACCCGAAGAAGACCCTGTGGGCCGTGGTCTCCGACGAGCTCGACTACATCAACGTCGGCCAGGTCGAGATGCCCAGCCGTGCCTACGTCTCCGCCTTCGGCTTCAAGGGCCCGGACCAGCAGAAGCCGGCCGGAGTGCTCTCCGGCGGTGAGCGCAACCGTCTCAACCTCGCGCTCACCCTCAAGCAGGGCGGCAACCTGCTGCTCCTCGACGAGCCGACCAACGACCTGGACGTCGAGACCCTGAGCAGCCTGGAGAACGCGCTGCTCGAGTTCCCGGGCTGCGCCGTGGTCGTCTCCCACGACCGGTGGTTCCTGGACCGGGTGGCCACGCACATCCTCGCCTACGAGGGCGAGTCCAAGTGGTTCTGGTTCGAGGGCAACTTCGAGTCGTACGAGAAGCACAAGATCGAGCGGCTCGGCCCGGACGCCACCCGTCCGCACCGCGCCACCTACAAGAAGCTGACCCGGGGCTGATCGATCTTGCGGCACAACTACCGCTGCCCGCTGCGTTGGTCGGACATGGACGCGTACGGCCATGTCAACAACGCGGTCTTCGTGCGCTACCTGGAGGAAGCCCGTATCGACTTCCTCTTCCGGCCGGAGAAGGATTTCCAGCAGGGGTCCGTGGTGGCACGCCATGAGATCGACTACAAGCGGCAGCTCGTCCACCGGCACCACCCGGTCGACATCGAGCTGTGGATCAGCGAGATCCGGGCCGCCTCCTTCACCATCAGCTACGAGGTGAAGGACGACGACCTGGTCTACGTCCGGGCCTCGACGGTGGTCGTGCCGTTCGACTTCGAGGCACAGCGGCCGCGCCGGATCACCGCGGAGGAGCGGGAGTTCCTCCAGGAGTACACGGATGACGCGGAGGAGGAGGCCGTCGCCGCATGACGGTCCTGCACCTCGTCGACGAGGGGGAGGCGGCGGATCTCGCGGCCTTCCTCTCCCGGCTGCTCCACTACGACCGTGGAGCCGCGGTGCGCCTGCAGGCCTCGGGCACCGCACTGGCCGTCTTCGGACGGCCGCCGTCCTTCGAGGTGCTGGCCGTGCGCGCGGTGCGGCTTGCGAAGCCGTACGAGAACGGGCTGGACGTCACGCTCGACGTGACCGTGTCCGCCGGTGAACTGCTGGAGTCGGTGGACGAGAAGGCCGCGACGGCCGTGGTGCCGGGTGCGGTGACCGGGCCGCCGTGGGCCGGTGTGCTGCCGCCGCGCGGCGGCTGGCGGGCCGAGCCGGGACTGCCGGCGCCGGACGCCCTGCGGTCCCTGGTCGCCGCCGTGGTCGCCGAGTTCCGGTCCCGTACGCAGGAGTTGCCGTCCGAGGGACGCACCAGGGCCGAGCTGGACCGGATCGGGCGGGACATCTGGTCCCGCACGGTCGGCGACACCGGCCTCCCCGTGCGGGTCGTGCACGCCGCGCAGTCGCTCGGCTTCCTGCGCCCGGGGGTGCCGCTGGGGCTGTTCTCCTCGGGCGCCTGGCTCCGGCTGCGCACGCCGTACGGATCCGTTGCCGTACGACGGGCCGGGCTCGGGGCGCTGGACGTCAGCGTCCGCTGACCACCGCGCCCCCTCCCTCGCGGGTCAGCCCGGCGCGTTCACCATCGAGGCCGCCGCGTACGTGAGGTAGCTCCACAGCGTGTGCTCGTGCTCCTCGGACAGCCCGAGTTCGTCGACGGCGACCCGCATGTGCTTCAGCCAGGCGTCGTGCGCCGCACGGTCGACCGTGAAGGGCGCGTGCCGCATCCGCAGACGGGGATGGCCGCGATTGTCGCTGTACGTCGTCGGGCCGCCCCAGTACTGGATGAGGAACAGCACCAGGCGCTCCTCGGCCGGGCCCAGGTCCTCCTCGGGATACATGGGCCGCAGCAGCGGGTCCTCCGCGACTCCCTCGTAGAAACGGTGAACGAGCCGACGGAAGGTCTCCTCCCCGCCGACCTGCTCGTAGAAGGTCTGCTCCTGAAGCGTGCCGCGCCGAATCTCATTCACGCCCTCCATGCTCTCAGACGCGAGGACATAGGACTCAAGGCCTAGGACCCGCCCGCTACCGGGCACCGCTGCCCTTAGTGTGGGGGTATGGGCGGGCATGCACCCGACAGGGAACCGGAAGGGCCGGACGGGCTCGCCGCCTCCGCGCGGGCGGCACTGGTGCGCCGGATCGACGCGAGCGGGGCCTGGGCCGCCGACCCGGTGTGGCGCGAGGCGTTCGCGGCGGTCCCGCGCCATCTCTTCGTGCCGTACTACTACGTCGGCGTCGCCGGCGGCTACGAACGACGCTGGGGCGAGAGCCCCGACCCCCGGGCGCGTGAGCGGTGGGTGCGCGGTGCCTACGAGGACACCCCGCTGGCGACGCGACTGCGCGACGGCGAACTGCTCTCCTCCAGCAGCCAGCCCTCCCTGATGGCGGACATGCTGGCCGCGCTGTGCGTGCGGGACGGGAACGCGGTCCTGGAGGTCGGCGCCGGCACCGGCTACAACGCCGCGCTGCTCGCCCACCGGCTGGGCGACGACAAGGTCACCACCGTCGACCTCGACCCGGAGATCACCGAGTCGGCCCGGCGGCACCTGGCCGCGGCCGGGTACCACCCGGTCGTCGTCACCGGCGACGGCGCCCGGGGCGTGCCCGAGCGTGCGCCGTTCGACCGGATCATCGCCACCTGCGCCCTGAGCACCGTGCCACGCGCCTGGCTCGCGCAGAGCCGTCCAGGCGGCCGGATCCTCATGCCGCTCGGCACCGGCCTGATCGTCCTCACGGTGAGCGACGCCGGGCATGCCGAGGGGCGGTTCCTGCACACGCCCGCCTACTTCGTGCCGCTGCGCGGCGGGAGCCGGTCCTGGGGTGAACCCGCCCAGCTGGGCGGAGTGCCGCGCCGGGCCAGGGAGGACGACCTCTTCCGCTTCCTGCTGACGCTGACCCGGGGCAGCCTCGATCCCCAGGAGGCGCACGCCTTGTGGGAGCAGGAGGGCATGCCGCAGCGGGAGCGCTACGGCATCACGGTCAGCGGCGACCACGAGTGGGCCTGGCTGGACGACCCGGAGGGGCCGTACGCCTGGCCCCTCCCCTCTTGATCCTGGCGGGGCTCAGCCCCGGCGGATCGTGATCGTCGTCCAGGCGCCCACGTGCACCCGGTCACCGTCCTGCAGCGGCACGGGCACGAACGGCTGGATCGGCTCGTCCGAGCCGTTGACCGTCGTGCCGTTCGTCGAGTTCTGGTCGACGACCGCCCAGCTGCCGTCCGGCTGCTGGACCAGCACCGCGTGCTGGTGCGAGACGCCCGGGTCCTCCGGCGGCACCGCCAGGTCGACGTCGGGGGTGTCGCCGGTGGAGTGCCGGCGGCGGCCGATCGTGAGCTGGTTGCCGGTGAGCGTGCGCTGCTGCTCGGGCGAGTACGCGGGCAGGTTCAGGCCCGCGGCCTCGGGTCCGGAACGCTGCATCATCGCCATGAAGTAGTCGCGGTCCGGGCCGATGGTCGCGGTCCAGGTCGCGGGTCCCTGGGGCTGCTGCGGCTGCTGCGGGAAGCCGCCGGGGCCGGGAGGAGCCTGCGTCGCACCGGGCTGCGGGTAGCCATAGCCCCCGCCCGGGCCGGGCGGGGCCTGCGTCGCGCCGGGCTGGGGGAAGCCGTAGCCACCGCCCTGGCCGGGAGCGGGCGGGGCCTGCGTCGCACCGGGCGGGGGGAAGCCATAGCCGCCGCCCTGACCGGCACCGGGGCCGCCGGGGCCACCAGGGCCGCCCGGGCCGGTGGTCGGCGGGGAGATCACCCAGTCCTCGTCACCGCCGCCGAACGGACCGCCCTGCTGCGGCCGCTGGGTCTCCTGCGGGAATCCGGGCGGGGCCGGCGGGCCGGACTGCTGGAAGGCCTGCGGAGCACCGGGTCCGCCGGGGCCACCGGGTCCGCCGGGGCCGGGCGGCGGCGGGACGGGCCGTGAGGGGTCGGCACCGAATCCGGGCGGGCCGGGAGGTCCACCAGGACCGGAGGGACCGCCGGGGCCGGGAGGCCCACCAGGTCCGGGAGGGCCGCCGGGACCGGGGTAGCCGCCGGGGCCACCAGGGCCTCCAGGGCCACCGGGTCCGCCCGGTCCGGGGAAACCGCCGCCGGGAGGAGGCGGAGGGCCCGAGGGATCGCTGCCGAACGGCGGGATCGGCTCGGCCGGACGGTTCATCTGCGACGGGCGGGAGCCCTGGTACTCGTAGGAGTCACCGCCGCCGTAGGAGGGGCCCGACGGGCCGGGGCCGGGCTGGCCCGGAGGCTGGAAACGCATGCCCGGGCCGGGTGCCTGCGGGGGCGGGGCCGCGGGGGTGTACGAGGTCGCCGTGTTCGTCAGGAAGTTCCACCGGCACTCCTCGCAGAACGGTGCGCCGCCCTCACGCGGCGTACGGCACTGCGGGCAGAGCTCCGGCTCGGCGTTCGGTACGGCGGACAGGTGCGGAGGGCGCCCACCGGGGCCGCCGGGCGGGCCACCGGGGCCACCCGGACCGCCGGGGCCACCAGGACCGCCGGGCGGCGGGAAGCCGTAGCCGCCGGGCGGGGGCGGTGGAGGGGGCGGAGGCACGGCACCCGCCATGCGGTGACCGCAGACCTCGCACCAGTCGTCGGAACCCGACTGGTGTCCGTTCGGGCAGGTCGGCATGTCGGCCCGTCCCTCCTTCGATCTCTTCTAGGTCACTTCTTTACACGAACGGTCTTGGTGGACCGGGTCTCGAGCGTCATCTCGTCGGCCTCCTGAACCTTCGCCTTCAGTCGCACAGTACCGGTCGCGGCATCGACCACGTCCACCACCTTCGCAAGCAGTTTCGCAGTATCGGCGTTCCCGGAGGCACTCGCGAGCTGAACGGCCCGGCCCAGTTTGGCCGTTGCTCCATCCATATCCCCAGATTTGCGAAGGTCCAGCCCTTGCTGGATGACCTGTGCCAGTTCGGCCTGCCCGGTGTAGTGGGCGACCTGGGGGTTGATCGACGTCGAGGCGACCATGTCGTCGGTCCACACGGCCCGCACCAGGCCCTGCGCGCCGAGGTTCTGGACGCTGCCGTCGGACTGCGGAATGACCAGCGAGATCCGCGCCGCGAGCATCTCCTGCCCGATGTGCGCGGCCGGCACCTCGACACAGACGTGGTAGTCACGGGACTCATCACCCCAGGAACCAAGGGGGTAGTCGCCCGCGTGGGGGCCCGCCTCGGTGCGCCTGCCGGTCAGTTCCTCGACCGTCGGCGCGACCTGCTTGACGAACTTCACCGTGGTGTCGACCGGGGTCCACAGCCGCAGGGAGACGTCCGCGACCTCCTTGCCCATCGCCGTCTCCATCATCTGTGTGAAGTCGGCGGCGAGCCCGGCCGGATCAGCGACGATGTCGGCGGTGCCGAGCAGGGCGGAGGCGATCCCTGTGACTTCTTTCACTTCCCAGTCGGTTCCCACGCCGCGCGCGTCACAGGTGAAGCGCCCGGCGCACGCGTCGAGCGCGGCCTTCAGGTCCTCGGGCGATTCGTGCTCATTTCGACCGTCGGTGAGCAGGATGCCGTGCCGGATGGCGACGTCCGCGGAGGAGAGCAGGCGGTCGGCGAGTTTCAGCCAGGTGCCGATGGCCGTGCCGCCGCCCGCGCTGAGTGAGCGCAGCGCCTGCTTGGCCTGCGCGCGGGTGGTGGCGTCGGCGACCGCGACGCGCCCGCCGCCCGGGTAGACCTCCTTGGCCACGTGCGTCCCGCCGATCACCGCGAAGTGCACGCCGTCGCGCAGGGTGTCGATCGCGGCGGCCGTGGCGTCCCGGGCGTTGCGCATCTTGGTCGGCGGGTAGTCCATCGACCCCGAGCAGTCGACCATGACCGCCACGGCCGCGGACGGGCCCTGGCCGGGCGAGTAGAGGTGGGGAGCCGCGGCCGCGCTGCCGATCGTGCCGCCGCCGGTCGCCGTCACCGTGACGATGGCGTTGACCTCGACGGCACCCTCCGGCAGGTACTCGTTCTGGTACACGTCCACCGAGAACTGCGGCACGTTCGACTTCGAGAAAATGGCCATGCCTGCTTCGATCCCCCTCGAAAGCACCCGCCGGAGCGGGGTGATGACGGTAGGCGGACCGGTCCCCTCCGGTCCGCCGAGGCGTCCCCGTACGTGGCCTCAGGCCGATCCTGCCCCCTGGGGCACGGCGGGGAACGGCACGAGGGCCACTGTTACGTTGTCGTGGCCCCCGCCGTCCAGGGCGTGGCCGACGAGCACCCGAGCGCTGTGCAGCGGCTGCGCGGTGGCGTCGAGCGGGAGGACCCGGGCCATCTCCTCGGCCGCCTCCGCGTAGTTCCACAGCCCGTCCGTGCAGACCACCACCACGCCCGGCCGGTCCGGCTTGAACGCGGCGGTGTGCGGCTCCAGCTCGTAGGCGTCCGCGCCGAGCCAGCCGGTGATCGCGTGGGCGCGCTCGTCGGCGTAGGCCTCGGCCTCGTTCATCAGGCCCGCGGCGACCATCTGCGCGGCCCACGAGTCGTCCTCGGTGAGCCGGGCGGGGGGAGCGCTCCGGTCGACCGGGACCCAGTAGGCGCGGCTGTCGCCGACCCAGCCGACGATCAGCAGGCCAGAGGTCACCACGGCGCCGACGATGGTGCACGCCGGGGCGTTCTGGTGCGGGGCCTGTTCGCGGGCCGTGGCGGGCTCCTCGGCGAGCGAGTTGACGGCGCGTGAGGCGGCGACGATCGCGTCGTGCATCGCCTGCTGCGGGTGCGCGCCGCGCGGCAGGGCGGCCAGCACCGCCTCGCTCGCGGCCCTCGACGCCGCCTGGGAGGCGTCGTCGGGGCGGGTCGCCGAGGAGACGCCGTCGCAGACGATCGCCACGGAGGCGGGAGTGCCGTCGGGCAGCGCCGTGGTGCCGATGGCGAACGCGTCCTCGTTGCGGTGGTGGCGCAGGCCGCGGTCACTGACCGCGGCCATCGGGCCGGACTCCTGCTCCATGTGGTCCCGTTCACGCGGCTGGGCGTGGCCGCAGTTCTCGCAGTAGCCGTCGTCGTCCACGCGGCCGGCACGGCAGGCCACGCAGACCTTGCCGCCCACGCCGGCGGCCGGGGCCGCGGGCTGGGCGGACACCCGTGGGTCCGGTGCCTGGAGGAGGTACTCGTCGGGGTGGGGCTGATCGGGCTGGGGCTGATACGTCTCCGGCGGCGCGGCAGGTCCGTCGGGCCGCCGGTCGAACCGGACACCGGCGGCCGGGGGCGCCTCCGGTGGCATGGGGCCACCCGCGGGCGGGGCCTGAGGGTCCGCCGGGCCTGGCGCCGGCCAGGGCGCGCCGGAGGGTGGCGCCGGCGGGCGCTCGGGATACTCACCGGCCGGAGCGCCCTGGGCGGGCACCGAGCCGTTCATGGTGATGGTCGGGTTGTCCTGCGGCCGCTCGGGCACGGCGGACAGGTCATATCCGCACGCGCCGCAGAAACGGTCACCCGATTCGAGGGGTTCCTCGCAACTCGGGCAGGCGGACAACTGGGGCATCTGCGACATCAACTACACCCACGTCCGGGGGCGGTAACGATTGGCACGTTCCACCAGGTCGATCCTCTCCTCGCCGCCCCGCGCCAGCCGGGCCAGCGTGCGGTACGAGCGTTCCAGGCCGAAACGCAGGCCCCGCTCGTCCAGGCCGCTGCCGAGCAGCGTCCGTCCCCCGGCGGCGGGAGGGACGGAACCCTGGCCCCCGGAGAGTACCCAGTCCAGCGCGCTGCCGAGGACTTCGGCCGACAACTGCTCCCGTCGCGCCGGGTCAAGACCGTACGCCTCCAGCGCCTCGACCTGCGCCGCGGCGGCCGTGAGATCCTCCAGGAACGGTACGTCGGAGGCGGCCGCCGTGCGCTGCCTCAGCCGCGCCCGTACGGCCGCCACGCGCGCGGCCGTGTAGTGGATGGAGGACTCCGGGACCGACTCCAGCGTCGTCACGGCGCTGTGCCGGTCACCGGTGGCCAGTTGTACGCGGGCCAGCCCGAACGCGGCGCTCACATAGCTCGGGTCGGTCGACCACACCAGCCGGTAGTACTCGGCGGCGTTGTCGAGCTGGCCCAGTACCTCCGCGCACAGGGCCAGCGCCAGCTTGGGCGCGATCTCGCCGGGGAAGGCGTCGTAGATCGCGTCGAAGGCGAGCGCGGCGCCCTCGTGGTCGCCGGTGACCAGCGCGGTCACGCCCCGGTACCAGACCACCCGCCAGTCGTCGGGCCGCTCGCCCTCCAGCGCGACCAGGGCCTCCAGCGCGGCGGCCGGTTCACCGGTTTCCAGCCAGGCCCGGATCTGCCGCAGCCGTGTCTCGGTCGACCGGGCCGGGGCCGCGGCGAGGGCTCCGAGCAGCTCGGCCGGCGCGGAGGTCATCAGGCCCGCCAGGAAACCGGCGTTGGGGTCGGACGGGTCGACCCGGGGAACGGGCAGGGCGAGGGTGGCGGCGGGGGCGTCGACGGCTCTGACGAGGCCGGTGGGAAGCGGGGCGTGGGATTGCCGCCCGCCGGTGGGGAGCTGGGCCGCGGCCTGGCCCTGTTCCCCACCGTCGGGGTGCTGGGCGTGAGGCTGCCGCCCGCCGGCGGGAAGCTGAGCTGCGACCGGGCCGGAGGCGGCGGTCGGGGAACCGCGCCGGGTCCGCACCACCCGCGCCCCCAGCCGGGACACCTCACCGTCCAGCCTCGGGAACAGCTCCGTGTCCGTGACCCGCAGTTCGGGCCCGAACAGGGTGGACAGGGCGGGCCGGGCGCGGCCCGTCTGGAGGGAGACGACCTCCCGCAGGACACCGGTCAGCTGCTCGGTCATCTCCTGTGCGGAGGCGAACCGGCGGGCCGGGTCGGGGTCGGTGGCGCGGACCAGGAGGCGGTAGAACGACTCGTACTGCCGGAAGACCTCGATGTGGTCCGGGTCGGGCAGGGAGTCCGCGTAGACGTTCGTGTAGCCCTGGAAGTCGAAGGTCAGGACGGCGAGCGTACGGGCGACGGTGAAGAGGTCGCTCGCCACCGACGGGCCGGCCTCGGCCACCTCCGGCGCCTGATAGCCCACCGTGCCGTAGATGGCCGACTCCTCGTCGTCCATCCTGCGCACCGCGCCCATGTCGATCAGCTTGAGCTGGTCCTCGGTCTGGATCGCGTTGTCGACCTTGAAGTCGCAGTACAGCAGGTTGCGGCTGTGCAGATGACCGAGCGCCTCCAGCGCCTCGATGCCGTACGCGCAGGCCTGCTCCACCGGCAGCGGATCGCGTCTGCCCTGCGCCGTGCGGCGGCCGTTGGCGATCTCCTTCAGCGACTTGCCGCCGACGTACTCCATGACGATGTAGCCGTCGAGGGAGCCCGTGCGCTGGTCCAGGTGCTCCACGAAGTTGTAGATCCGCACGATGTTGGCGTGCTCGATCTCCGCGAGGAAGCGCCGCTCGGAGATCGCCGCGGCCATCGCGTCCTGGTCACCGGTGTCCAGCAGGCCCTTGAGGACCACCCAGCGGTCCGAGACCGCCCGGTCGACGGCGAGGTAGATCCAGCCCAGGCCGCCGTGCGCGAGGCAGCCGACCACCTCGTACTGGCCGTGCACGACGTCACCGGACTTGAGCTTCGGCACGAACGAGTACGGGTGGCCGCACTTGGTGCAGAACCCCTCCGTGCGCCCCTGCCGGTCACCGCGCGCCCGGCCCACCTGAGCCCCGCAGTCGGAGCGCGAGCAGAACCGCTTCCGCTCGGGCACCTCGGGGTTGTCCAGGACCATCTCGCGCGGGTCGGGCCGCGGGATCGGCGGCACCTGGACAAGACCGGCGCCCAGCCGGCCCCGGGACGAGGAACCGGCGCCGGAACCGGAACTGCGCACCGACACCGAGCGGCTCGTCGACTTGCCCGACAGGGAGCGCGAGAGGCGTCCCGACACCGAGCGGCGGGACTTCGACGACTGGGACGACGTACGCGAACTACGGCTGCTGGAGCGGGAGCTGCCACTCGCGCCCGAGCCTCGCGAGCCGCCCTTGCCGCCTGCGGTGATGCCGGTGGGGGGCGAGGCGACCATGCCGTTCGCTGCCACGACCGGGGCGAGGCCGCAGGTGTCGCAGTACAGCTCGCCGCCGCCCACATCTTCGTAGGTGCCCGTGCAGGTGGGGCGTTGACAGGTGCGTGCCTCGGTCATGGACTCCCCCTCGTCGCTCATGCGCCCGGCCCCCTCCGGTCGTCCTCGCGTACGCCCTGGTCCGGCACTCGCGGGCCGCCGAGCAGCTCCAGGGCGGCCTGCTGGTAGCGCAGCACGGCCCCTTCGGCGGCGCGCAGGTCGCAGGGGGCGCTCCACAGCATGCGGCGCGCCTTCTCGTACCGCTCCACCAGCAGCGCGTCCTCCGCGAAGCCGTGTCGCGCGACCTTCGCCTTGTACGCGTCGAGCCGGCCGCGCAGCTCGGCCCGGACCGCCAGGGGCGCGGTGACCGCGGTCAACGACTCGCGGGCGCGCAGCAGTTCGTCCTCGGCCTTCTGCTCGAGCGACTCCAGCAGCGGGGACAGCCGGTGCCACTGCCCCTGCCTGCGGTAGTCGGCTGCCGCCGCCACCTGCTCCTGCAACACCGTCGGCGGCCCGCTGACGACCGGTACCTCCGTCGCCGCGATCTTCGCGAGGACCTCGCCGCGGGCGGTGCGCGCCTCGGCCAGTGTGCGGTCGGCACGGCTGAGGATGTCCCGCAGCCTGACGATCCGCTTCTCGGCGTCCTGCCGGACCGTGAGGACCGCGTCGATCTCCCGGCGGACGTCCTCCAGGGCGCGCGCCTCGCGGTCGTAGACCGTCGTGTCCGGTCTGCCGCCTCCCGGGGCCGAACTGCCCTCCGCCGCCAGCCAGAACTCCAGCGGGTCCGAGACGACCTGCTCGCGCAGCTTCGTCAGCGTGCGTGTGATGCGCTCCAGGTCGTCGCCCGCCGGGTGCTCGCCGGGGCGCACGCCCACCGAGTGCGCGAGCCGGCGGGTGCGCTGCAGTTCGGCCGCCAGCAGGTCGATCCGGGCGGGCAGCGCCGACCAGACGGCGTCGGCGGCGACGACCATGTCCAGGCTCGTCGCGTACAGCTCGTTCATCCGGTCGACGAGGGTGGTGAGCGAGTAGCGCTCGCTGAGTCTGCTGGCGGCGCCGTGCAGGGTGGGGGCGTTGGCCGTCGCGGTGGCGCTTCCCGCGACCGTGACGGACTCGCCGTTCAGCAGTTCCGTCAGCTCCACCAGGTCCTCGCGGCTGGACCAGCGACGGCGCGAGCGGATGTCGCGGGCGGTGCGCAGGGCGTCCGTGTACGCGTCGAAGTACGTCCACAGCAGCGTGATCGACGCCTCCGTGGACGTCCAGCGCTCCTGGGTGACGCCGGTGAGCTCCGCGCCCTCCAGGAGTCTGCGGCCCGCGTGGTCCTGCAGGGCGAGGAGCGAGGTCTCGATCGCCTCGTGCTCCGCGCCGAGCCGCGCCAGCGCACGGTCCACCTCGTCCCGGTCCATCACCGGCCCGGTGGATCCCGTGACGCCCATCGATCACCTCTCGCTGCGGTAGTGCCGGTCGGGTTGGTGGTTGGGGGGTGGTGGGGGTGGTGGTCGGGGTGGTGGTCAGGTTTCGGTCGGCTTGCCGGTTGAGGTTGGCGGTCGGGGCTGGCGGTCGGGTTCGGTCAGGGTGGGCGGTCGAGTGGTCAGGTGCTGCGGAGGTACTGCGGAGCCGGTGGTTCCGACTTCTTCGCATCCTTGCCCAGTGTCGCCGACAGCCATTTGTCGTACGACGCCTGCCAGCCCTTCGCGGTGTCCTTGCGGTAGTCCACCAGGATCTGGTTGACCCGGCGTACCAGATCGTCGGCGTCCTTCTTCATCGCCACGCCGTAGTACTCGGCAGTGAACGCGTCGCCCTTGAGCTGGACCGTCGGATCCTGTGCCGCCTGGCTCGCGGCGAGCGCGCCGTCGGTGACCACGGCGTCGACCTCACCGAGCTGGAGCCTTACCAGGCAGTCGAGTTGGTTCGGGACGGTGGTGGAGATGTCGGTGGTGGCAGGGAGTTTGCCGTCCTTCTGGTCTGCCTCCAGCGTGGAGTACGCCGTCGAGCCGGCGGCCGTGCAGACCTTGCGGTCCGCGAGCGTGTCGTCGTAGCCCTTGACGGGCGAGGACTTCGGGGCAAGGACCTGCTGACCCGTCTTGAAGTAGGGCGCGGAGAAGGCGACGTCCGCGATGCGCGCGCAGTTGATCGTCATCGTGCGGACGACCATGTCCACGCGGCCGTCCTGGATCGCCGGGATGCGCTGGTCGGTGGGGATCGCCTTGAACTGGACGGCGTCCGGGTCGCCGAGTATGTCCTCTGCGATGCGGTGGACCAGGTCGATGTCGAAGCCCTCGAGCTCCGCGGTCTTGCCGCTGTTGGGGTTGCGGTAGCCCCAGCGGTAGCTGTTCTGGTCGACGCCGACGATCAGCTTGCGCTTCTCGCCGGCGCGGTCCTTGATCGCCTTGATGGTGTCGCCGTCGGCGGAGGAGGGGGACAGCGTCTGCTTCTCGGGGGCCTCGCAGTCCTCTTCGGCCTTTCCGACCGTGGCCCGGGAGGCTTGGGTGACGGACCGGCCGTCACCGATACCCGGTCCGGACAGCGGGACGCACAGCGCGAAGACCGCCACCAGGGCGCAGACGACCGCCATCGTGGCCACCCCGCCCCAGCCCTTCAGGCTGGCCCGCAGACGTCGTGCTCGCATGCTCACGCCCCCTTTCACGTCTCGCCGTGTATCCCGTGTATCCCGCGCCCCGTTCATCGGTACTCCGACAGCCTGCGGCCGATGCCCAGGACCGCGCCCGCGGCGCCCAGGACCGCGAGGACGGCCGCGCCCGCCGACAGGCCCGTCAGGGCGTCCCGGCCGTCGCCGGCCGCGCGCTTGAACTCGGTCTCCTCGTGCGCGAGCGCCGTGCGCAGGTTCGCGTCGACGCTGTCGAAGCACTCGCCGGTCGCGTTCTTGGTGCCGATGACCCGGTCCAGCGCCTGCTGGTAGTTGCCGTTCTCGTCCTGCTCGCGGGCGGCGGTGTGGCGCTTCTTCCACTCCGTCATGTTGCCTACGGCGGCGGTGACGGGCTGTTCGCCCGAAGTGTCGTCGGCGAGGTTCGCGGCGGCGGCCAGATACTTGCCGAGGTCGGTCATGTCCGTACGGAAGTCGTGGTCGTAGGCGTCGTAGGTCTGCGCGCCGACCTTCTTCGTCTCGGCCCCGCGGGCCACCAGGGTCAGGTTCTCGTTCCCCCGTGCCTTGAGGGAGGCGATGCGGGCGTCGTGCAGCACGTTCAGGGAGCGGACGCCGTGGTCGTAGGAGTCGTTCAGGCCCACGCGGGCGATGCTGTGGCCGACGACCAGCCAGAGCAGGACCACCGTCGCGGTGGCCGTGGCGGCGACCAGGCCGTGGTTCAGCACCCGGTTCGTACGCCGGTAGTTGCGGTGCTGGGCCCAGGCGAGGGCGGCCAGGGCGGCGAGGCCGAGGGCGATGGCCGCCCAGGGGTAGGGCGTGGCGTCCGCGTAGTCCGCGCGCAGACGCTGGTTCTCCTTCTTGTACAGGTCCTCCGCCGCCGGGAGCATCTGCTGCTGCATCTTCTCGTTGGCGTAGCGGAGGTAGGCGCCGCCGACCGGGAAGCCCTGGCGGTTGTAGGTGCGGGCGCGTTCGACCAGGCCCTTGTACTCCGGGAGGAGCTTGTTGAGCTTGGCGATCGTCGCGGTGGACGGGGAGTCCGGGTCGGCGTTGGCTGCGGCGTTGACGAGTTTGTCGGCGGCCGTGCGGATGTCCTGCTCGTAGCGGTCACGGGAGGCGGCCGATTCCTGGCCGCCGGCGAGGAAGCCGCTGGACGCGGCGGTGTTGGCGTCCGCGAGGGAGCGGTAGATGTCGGCCGCGTCCGAGCTGAGGGGCTGACTGCTGGTGAGGACGTCGTCGGCGGCGGCCGCGCGGTCGGTCATCTGCCAGGCGGTGACGGCGCCGAAGGCGACGACGAGGAGGGCCAGGAAGGCGCCGATGATGCGCAGGCGGCCGGGCTCGGTGGTCGCGGCGGCGCGGAGTTGGTCGAGGCCCTCCGCGAAGGCTGTGCGACGGGGCGCCGGGGGTGTGGAGGCGGCGGGGCCGCTGCTGCCCGGAGGCCTGGCCGGTGGTGCCGGCTGTGCCGGAACGGCCGGCAGAATGGGCGTGCTGGGGCCCGGTGGTGGTGAACTGCTCTTCGGCAGGTGTGTCACTGTGACCTCCCCCATGGTCATCCGTCACCGCAAGTATCGCTGCCGGCACTGACATCCGCACCGGCCTTGCCTCGATCTTGATCGGATCGCAGCGTGAACCACCACCCCCGCACTGGAACACGTCAGGGCGATCGGTTCGGTTCCCCCGCGCGGATGCGCGCGGCTACTCGACGTAGCGGCGAAACCCTTGTGCCAGGGCCTTGAAGCCGCACGCCTCGTAGAAGCTGTGGACATACGCGTCGTCCGCGGCCAGCAGCTGCACCTTGTAACAGCCGGCGGACTCCCCCAGCCGTACGGCCGCCTCCATCAGTTGCCGCCCTATGCCACGCCGCTGATACCCGCCGGCCACCACGACGTTCTCCACGAACAGGATGGCCCTGCCCCCGCGCGTGAGGTTCGGCATGACAACGCAGTCGGCCGTACCGGCCACGGTGCCGTCGGCATCCGCGACCAGAACGGTCCGCCCGTGCTGCCCGGACATGGCCGCCCAGATGCCTTCCGCAACCGCCTCGGACAACGGCGCGTCGTCCGGGTTCAGTTCGCGGTAGAGAGCCAAGAGCGCCGTCAGGTCAGCGTCGGCTGCCGGCCGCACCGTGATCTTCATGGACTGAGCCTATGGCGAGCACAACTCCGAGCCGCCATAGGCCCGTCCGGGCCGGTCAGTGACTCGTCCGGGCCGGTCAGTGGCTCGTCCGGGCCGGTCAGTGGCTCGTCGGGGTCGCCTTGCGCCGGAGGACGATCAAGGTTGCCCCACCGATGACGACCAACGCGATGGCGATGCCCGCGATGAGCGGGGTGACGCCGGAGGAGCCGGTTTCGGCGAGGTTGGTGTCGGAGGCCGTGCCGCCCACCGTGGCCGGGCTCGGTTCACTGAGGGTCTGCGTGGCCGTGCCCGTCTCGCTGCTCCGGGTCTGGCAGTCCAGCATGCCCGTGAAGCGCTGGGTGAAGCCGCCGGGGCCGTGGATCGTGAAGTCGTACGCCTGGTCCTCCTGGAGCGGGACCGTCACCGTCCTGGTCTCGCCCGCGGCGATGGTGTGCTCCAGCCCTGCCAGTTCGAAGGTGAACGGCTCGTCGCCCTTGTTGGACGCGATGATGTCCACGCCGCCCTTGTCGCAGTTCTTCGCCGCCGACAGTGCCGGTATCGCACCCTGCTTCGCCCAGGTCGCTCCCGCCGTCGCGGACACCGTCGACTCGCTGGAGCCGGCCAGGATCTGCGTCTGACTCCGGCTCTCGGAGGCGAAGGCCCGGCCGACCGGCACGGTGGTCGAGGCCTGCACGGTCAGTTCGGCCGAGCCCGCCGCCGCGTCCTCGGGCACGTCGAAGAACACCTGCCCGCCGTCGGCCGCGGACGTGATGGCCCTGCCCTGCTTGTCGACGATCCGCACGCCGCTCGTGGCGGCGTCCGCGGGCGGCGCCACCGACACGCCGCTCGCGTTGGTGTGCACCGTGACCG
This sequence comes from Streptomyces sp. NPDC050546, assembly GCF_044457425.1. NCBI lineage: Bacteria > Bacillati > Actinomycetota > Actinomycetes > Kitasatosporales > Streptomycetaceae > Streptomyces > Streptomyces sp. NPDC050546. Next base: position 119,401 of record NZ_JBITGX010000021.1, on the reverse strand, counting down.
GGCCGAGCCGCTCGCCCGGCCGGCCGGAGACCGCGGGCGGGTCGAGGGTGAGCGAGGCCCTGGGCTCGGGCAGGTTCCGCGCACTCTTCTCCAGGTAGTCCGCGAGCTGTTCGGCCTGCGGGTCGAGCGCGTCGACGGCCACGTCGTCCGAGTAGCGCCAGATCGCCACCTGCGTGCCGGACGCGGCGTCCTGCTCGGTCAGCGCACCGCGCACGCCCGCCTTCCGCGCGAGCGCCGCGAGGTCGTTCACCTGCGGGTAGGAGTTCTGCAGGATCCAGCGAATCCGGCCGGCGTCCTTGTTGGCGCCCAGGGACGTGCCGCCCCAGGGCGTCTCGTGGTACCTGGCGTCCCGCTGCGTGGGGTTGTGGAGGTCGACGCAGTACGTCTGCAGCATGCCGCCGCCCTCGACGGACATCTGGAACAGGCCCGCCGACACCTGCTGGTCCCCGGTGCCGCCGTGTATCACCGCGGTGCCGTACGTCTTGAGTCCGGCTATGGTCGCGGTCGCGCCGCCCTCACCCTGCGTCGTCTCGTCGGCGGACGCCTGGCCGGCACCGGCCAGCACGCCCGCGGCGACGAGCCCGGACACCAGCGTCGTGGCGCCGAGGCGGGCCGCCCCTCGCCTGCGTACGAACACCGCCGAGAACGAAGCAAACACCAAATTTCCTTTCGAGCAGGACCCGTTGACGTGGGGGGTACGGTCCCACCAGCAGAAATCAGAAGCCTCACAGGCATCGAGAGCCCCGAGAGTCATGTCCCGGCATCCTAGGGAGGCGTCGGAGCCCGCCCGCCGGTCAGGCGGTCGGATGCGTGATCCGACTCGGAATCGTTATCACCAAGATCCCTTACGGACAGGGCTTATCGACAAATCCACCGCTGGTCGCATGGTGCGAACTCATCGATAAGCCGTAGTTCGGACAGGGCGGCGGTGACTGACGTCACGTCAAGACAGCGGGCTCCGGCTGCTGTTGAGCGGACGCGTTCGAGCGCACCGCTGAATCGTCCGGGGATGTCTCCCAGTTGGGCTCCGGTGAAGTCGGCGAGGCGGCCGTCTCAGGCTTGCCGCCGCGTCGGAAGGCCGACGTGCCCCAGGCGAGATCATGGCCGATCGCGACCGCGTCGATGTCCGCCGAGGTCCAGTTCTGCCCCTCGCGGACATCGGTCCGCACCTTCAGCCTGCCCTGCACGATCACGGGCTCGCCCACCGTCAGCGACGCCGCCGTGTTCGTGGCGAGCTGGCGGTTGGCCCACACCGTGAAGAAGTTGGTGTGCCCGTCCGTCCACGTGTTCTTCTCGCGGTCCAAGTAGCGCGCCGTCACCGCCAGCCGGAACCTCGCCGACGGGCCGGACGCCATCTCCCGGTACACCGGCTGCGTCGCCACCCTGCCTACCGCGCAGACCATCGTCTCGTTCATCGCGAACCCCTCCCTCGCCCGGATTTCGACGCCGGGCCGACCCCCGTCCGGGCCCGTCCCGTACGGCTGTGTCCGCCAGACTGCCGTGCCCGGGCCGAGGCCGCTGAGCGCTGTGGATCACCGCCGGCCTGTGGACAACGCCGCCACCCCGACGGGTGAAGCCGAGCCACACGTCGAGCCCGCCGCCCGGCCACACGCCGAGCCCGCCGCCCAGCCCGACGCCGAGCAACGCGCCGTGTCCGACACCGAGCAACACGCCACGCCCGCCCCCGTGCCCGACACCGATCCGACCACCGATCCCGACACGGATCCGGGCACGGGCACGGACGCGGGCACGGGCACGGACGCGGGCACGGACGCGGGCACGGGCACCGACGCGGCGAGGGCGACGCCCGGACCGGACGCCGCCCTCGCCGTACCCGCGCATGCGGCCCGTCACAGCCGCCACGCCCTCGCCGTCACCGCCCGGCCCCCACCACCCTCCCGTACTGCTCCCGTACCTCCAGATACCGCAGCAGCTCCGCCGCCACCGGATCCAGCACGCGGGCTCTTCCGCAGCCGGCCGCCGCCTTGCGTAGTCGGCGTTCCGCCTCCAGGCCGTAGCGACGGGCCGGGCCGCGGGCCGCCATCCGGCAGCTCCACTCGATCAGCGGACCGCCGACGATGCCGATCACCATCAGCAGCACCGGCACGCCCAGGTTCGGCGACATGACCTGGAAGATCTGGCCCAGCAGCCACAGGCCGCCCAGGAACTGAAGGATCGTCATGGAGGCCTGGGACAGCACAGCCATCGGCCACCACCCCGGGCGCGGCGGCCGCCCCGTCGGCACTCCCGCGCGCACGGTCAGCTCGTCCAGCGCCTCGGGCAGCCCCTGGGAACCGCGGACGGCCGCCTCGCGCACCGCCTGCGCCCAGGGCACGGGCAGCCCGGCCGAGGCCCGGTCGGCCACCGTACGGACCGCCTGCTCCACGCGCTGTCTCGCGGTCGCCTCCTCGTCGGCCTGCGTGCGCGAGGGCAGCCGACCCGTGGTGGCCTCGCCATGGTCCTGGTACCAGCGCCACAACCGCAGCCAGGGCGTGCCGCACGCGCGGTTGGCGTTGCGCAGCCACGCGCGTTCGGCCGCCTCGCCCGCCGCCGTGGCGCCCACCGCGTCGGCGAGCCGGTCCGCGAACTCCTCCCGGGCCTGCTCGCTCAGCCCCGTCCGCCGCCGGGTGGCGTAGACGGGCCACAGCCGCGCCGCCGCGACGTCCACATCGGCCGAGACACGGCGGGCCGGCGCCCCGCGCTCCCCTACGAACTGGCCGAGCACCTCGCGCAGGTCCCCGATGCCCTCCCCGGTGAGCGCGGACACCGGGAGCACGGTCGTACCCGGTTCGCCGTACTCCCCGAGGGCGATGCCGTCCTCGTCGAGGAGTCGCCGCAGATCGTCGAGGACCTGATCGGCGGCCTCCCCGGGCAGCCGGTCGATCTGGTTGAGGACCACGAACATGACCTCCGCGTGCGCCGCCATCGGCCGCAGATAGCGCTCATGGAGGACGGCGTCGGCGTACTTCTCCGGGTCGACGACCCAGATGACCGCGTCGACGAGGGCCAGGATGCGGTCCACGTGCTCGCGGTGCTGTACGGCCGCCGAGTCGTGGTCGGGCAGGTCGATCAGGACCAGCCCGTGCAGCCGGGACTCCGCGTCCCCGGTCGGCAACGGCCGCCGGCGCAGCCGGGGCGGGATGCCGAGCCGTTCGATGAGGCTCGCCGCCCCGTCGCTCCAACTGCACGCGATGGGCGCCGCGGTGGTGGGACGGCGCACTCCGGTCTCCGAGATGGCCACACCGGCGAGCGCGTTGAACAGCTGTGACTTGCCGCTGCCGGTGGCGCCCGCGATGGCGACGACGGTGTGCTGCCCGGAGAGCCTGCGCCGGGCGGACGCCTCGTCGAGCACCCGGCCCGCCTCCGACAGCGTCCTGCTGTCGAGCCGCGTGCGGGAGAGCCCCACGAGTTCGCGCAGCGCTTCGAGGCGCGAGCGCAACACCCCGTCGTACACCAGTGGTCTCATCGCGGGCGGGGCGGCGGACCTGCCGTCCGTGACGGCGAACTGGCCTCCGTCCGGCGTCTCGTTGACGCGGCGCGCGATGAGCCCGTCGTCCCAGGCGCCCGTGGAGTCCGTACGGGCGTCCTCCACGCGCGCGTGGGGGTCGTTGCCCACGCGCGCGTGCTGGGCGGCCTGAGAGGCGCGCGCGGAGGGGCTCCCGGCGGATCCTGCCTTGTCCCCGTCGCCCGGCTGATCGGCGTGCTCGGTGTGGTCCTGGTCAGTGACGGCGGTCACCGGTCACCTCTCCTTCTGCAGTACGGACAGCGCGGCGATGAGTTCGGCCTGGTGCTCGGGGTGGACGTCGAGCGCGTCGAGCGGGGCGAGCCGGCGCTCGCGTTCGGCGTACAGGACCCGGTCGACATGCTGGGTGAGCAGCCGGCCGGCCCGGTCGCGCAGCCGCAGTGCGCCGTGGGCGCCGATCCGCTCGGCGAGCCCCTCCCCCGCCATCCGGCCCCGGCGGCCGCCCAGCAGCCCGGTGGCGACCAGGGCGGCGACCAGCTCCGGGTCGGGCGCGACATTGCGCTCGAGTTCGCTCACCTCGTCCTCGGCGTACTCCTCCAGCTCCCGCCGCCACCGCCGTACGGCCAGCCCGATCCGGTGCTCGGCGCTCTCCGCCGCGGAATCGCGCGGCGCGAGCTCCGGCGCCGCCGCGGCAGGTTCGCGCCGCCAGGCGTCGTCGACGCGCTCGTCGGCGGCGGTGACGGCGCACAGCAGCAGCGCGCTGAGGCTCTCCACGAGCGCGTCGAGGAGCTCTCCGGCGGTGCAGTCCAGGGGGAAGGCACGCCACCGCTTGAGCGCGTCCCCGGCGAGCACCGCCCCGGCCTGCAACCGGCCTCGCACGCGCTTGTGCTCGCTGTCGTACGCCCCCTCGACAGCGCTGGTGAGCCGCAGCGCGGCCGAGTACTGCGCGGCTGCGGCGCCGGCCAGCTCGGGCATCCGGGACTTGAGCGAGTCGAGGACGCCGTACGCCGTGCGGGCCAGGACCTGCTGCCGGGCCCCCGGCTCCTGGGCCTGGTGGATCAGCCAGGTGCGCAGCTGGGCGACGGCGGTGACCGGCAGGAGACCGCCGCCGAAGGCCGACTCGGGCAGCTCGGGCACGGTGAACCGCGGCACGTGTCCGAGACCGGCCTTGGTGAGCAGCGCCCCGTACTGCCGCGACACCTCGGCGACCACCTGGTGGGGCACCCGGTCGAGCACGGTGACGAGGGTGACGTCGTACTCCTTGGCGGTGCGCAGCATGTGCCAGGGCACTGCGTCGGCGTAGCGGGCGGCCGTGGTGACCATGACCCAGATGTCGGCCGCGCAGATGAGCTCGGCAGCCAGGACACGGTTGTCGGAGACCAGGGAGTCGATGTCGGGCGCGTCGAGCAGGGCGAGGCCGGGCGGCAGCGTGTCGGCGCTCTCGATGCGCAGCACGCGCGCGGGGTCCTCGCCGGGGAGCAGCAGATCGTCCGTGTCGTTGCGCTGGGGTGCCCACACGCGCGTGAGATCGGGCAGCACCCTCATTCCGCCGAACCAGTGATGGTCCTCCGGATGGCAGACCAGCACGGGGGTCCGGGTCGTGGGCCGCAGCACGCCCGCCTCGCTGACCCGCCGCCCCACGAGGGAGTTGACCAGCGTCGACTTCCCGGCTCCGGTCGATCCGCCCACGACGGCCAGAAGCGGTGCTTCGGGCTCCCGCAACCGGGGCACCAAGTAGTCGTCGAGCTGCGCGAGCAGTTCGTCGCGGTTGGCACGCGCGCGTGGGGCCCCCGCGAGGGGCAGCGGGAAGCGTGCGGCGGCGACACGGTCGCGCAGGGCGGAGAGTGCGTCGAGCAGCTGAGGCCTTACGTCCAAGGTCACCACATGTGAAGAATGCCCAATTTTAGGGGAATTCTGAAGCATATGAGCATGTCTGCGCGCCGACAGGACACAAGGGATGGAAGGGGCGACTGGGACACAGGCACACTCCAGGCATAACGAGTGCACAACACCCGGCGCCTGAGACTTCAAAAGCGATGCACGATTCGTACCTGCCTGCGATTATCAGGACCGCTTCACTGAACCTCCACATCGAGCCACGGAGGCGAAGCAACAGGGGCAAGGACGCGGGAGCCCTATCCTTGTCCCCGGCAACGTCACGGATCAGCCCGCACCAGGGCACCACGACAGAGGCCACCACACCCGGCCCCCGTAGCTCAGTGGATAGAGCAGGCGCCTTCTAAGCGCTTGGCCGCAGGTTCGAGTCCTGCCGGGGGCGCACACACCCTCTTCCTGCGGAAACGCGTGAGGGGTTCTTTGATGTCCGGATGCACATCGCTGTGAGACCAAGCGCCTTGGCTGCCCACGATCGTGGACAACCCCGACATCGGGGTTGTAGTTCGCGCCAACGGACGCCTGGCTACCCCTCCTCGTCGTCCAGCACCTGGGCGGCCGCGCTTGGGTCCATGAGGTTGGACCACGCCTGTTCCGCCGGGAGCAGGTCCCGCTCAGGCAGGGCGTACTCCGGATACCAGCCTTCAGCCTCGCAGCCGGGGACGTTGCGCAGGATCAGCACGGTCAGGTTCGGGGGAACGGAGCCGGTGATCCGGACGGCGAGGTAGGTCTCGTGGCCGTCGTCCGCCCGCACCTGGAGGCCAAGCGTGAAAGTGTCGAACTCGCGCGTGTGCTCTCGGCCGTCGCGCAGCGTGGCGTGCGCCAGGTCCAACAAAGTCGCCCGCAGGCGGCGCACGAAGCGGACACCCGCCTCGGCGCGGTATCGGACGTGGTCCTCGCGCGCGGGCAGGAGGTAAGCGGTGTGCGTCGTGGTCTTCAGACCGTCGGAATGTTCCGCGTTGTAGCGCGCCCGGGCGGCGCGGCCATCGGCCTCAAGGGCTGCATAGAAGTCATCGCCCGAGCCGTCCTCTCGCCGACCCGCCGCGACCAGCCACGGCAGGTCGGCGTCCAGCCATACCGCGCCGCGCCACCGCTGCACCTTGACCTTGAACAGCACCTGGTCATCCACGGACCGGATGCGTTCGTGCTTGCCGTCCTCGTCCGCGAACTGCTCGGACGCTTTGGCCAGCACCGGGTGGTCGATCTCGTCCAGCGGCGCCGTGACCGGCGGCACCGCGAGGCACAAATCCTCGCGTAAGCAGCGCAGTGTCGGGCGGGCCGGGCGCAGCGGGCTGGGTCCGCTCATTCCTCGATTCCCCCGACCGCGTCGATCTCCTCCGCGGTCAGCCCGGTCAGCAGCATCACATCCGACTTCAGCGATCCATCCAGCACACTGAGCGCCTCCACCATGCCGGACCGCAGATCCTCACGGCGCTGCTCCAGATACGCCCGGACCGCCTCAGCCACCAGGTCCTTCTTCGTCAGCCCCAGGAAATGAGCGCCCTGGCTGATCAACTTGTCCGTCGCCGGGTCCACCTTCAGCGGGGACTGGCGTACCGGCTTCGCCGCTGTCGTCATCGATGACACACCTCCGCTGCCATAATACCCAAGTACCTCATGGTGGGGTTGTTGCAGCGTCACCGGACTCGAGCGCCTCCTGGCTCCGGCCGACGGCACGCGCCTTCGCCACCAGAGACGCCCATCGAGCAGAGATCCCGGAATCGACAGCAAGCGCTTTGACGATTTCCGTTCGTGGACGACCTGCGAACACGCAGGTGAGCACATCGCTCGGGCCCGCGCACCTTCTAAGCGCTTGGCCGCAGGTTCGAGTCCTGCCGGGGGCGCACACTCCTACCAGCACAAACGCCCCAGAGGGGGCGTCCCCTTTAGGGCGTTTCGCGTCTCTGACGCCAGTGCTGACGGCAACGACCGCGTGTCGGCGGACGATCGCGCACGCCGCCTATTGCCCCTCGAAGAAGCCGGACTTCAGGTCCCCGATGACGGCGTTGAGTGGATACCCACTCACGATGAACGGTCCACCCCACGGCGCGCTGAGTGCGAAGAGCAACGCCAGGCTCAGCCCGACCACACTCGCGACGCCCACGATGAGCAGCGACGTTCGCAGGCTGCTGCGGAAGACCAGGGCGCCGGAGTTCACGATCAAGGCCAGTCCGCTGACCACAAGTGTGACGACGTAAAGCGACGGGACATCACGCGAGGCGGCCGCGACGCGGGCGCGACGACTACTGGTGACACCGTCCAGGGAGGACAGCAACTCCGTCCCTGCCGCGCTTCCCGCCTCGGGCCGGGCCGCCTCGGCGCGAACACTCCGCTCCATCCGGGCGATTGTGCGAGCGGTGGCCGGGTCGTCACCGGACGCCGCCGCTGTGCCGCTCCACTCCCTGGCACGCGTGGTCTGCAGGTAGTCCAGAAGTGCCGCATGGATCGGCTCCGACTGGACTCGCGGACTTGTCGCCGCCCATGCCAGGCGGGAGGCCGCGGCCGCCTCGTCACTCACCAGCCCCTCGGCTGCACGCAGGTAGCCGGCCTCGCTGGCCAGTGAGAGTGCCGCAAAGATCGCGAAGGCGGCACCGAGTGTCGGCATCAGAGGTGTGGCGATCTGCGGCACCCGATCCCGTTCCCCGACGGGTACGAGCATCCGGACGCCGATGCGCGCCGCGGCCGCGACCAGTAGGGCAAGCAAGAGCCCGCCCACAACCAGCACCACCGCCGGCAGCGAGGTCAACCAGTTCATCAGATCACCTACAGCGTGTTTCCACCCGTGCCCCACGGCGGCGACGCCGAGGCCCCGCGACCAGGAACTTCTCGTCGATCACTTTCAATGAACGCCCCATGATCACAGCTCGAAGTCCTTTGACGCCCCCGACGCCCGGCACGGCATCTCGTTTCGTTGGCCAAATAGCCGAACGGCATGCCGCCAGCGTGCTGCACTTGGCGCGGGTTGCTGTACAGCGGCGGAGTACAGCAACTACCACGACCGCAGCCGATGGACGTCCTGCGGCACGTCGGAAACGAATGCGATCCCACCCCCTTCGACGTGGGGCCGACCTCGTGATCGCCGCCGTCGCGGCCACCGAGGGACTCCCCCTCTTCACCGCCGACCCCCGACGACTTCAAGAGCCTCGACGACTTGATCACCATCGTTCCCGTAACGCGCACGTCATGTGAGACCTCGATCCGCACAGAGACAGCGCCCGGAGCTTCGGTGCCGGTACGCGCCCATACAGTTTCCCGATGACGCCGATCAAGAAGTTCCAACTCACCTTCGACGTCATACCGCCGCCACCGGCGGGGTTTGCCACTTGGGACGATTTCAAGCGCTCGCAGCCACCTGAGAGCAGCGGGATTCCTGGGTTCGCCTGCGTCGATCCCGCACTTGAGGCGGAACGCGCACGACCGGTCCCACGACAGCAAGCGCTTTGACAGCGTTCAATCGCGAGCGACCAGCGAAGACGCAGGTGAGCACATCGATTGGGCCCTGACACCGGCCCGGGTCACGCTCTGGTTGTCAACGGCTCGTGCCGGTGCCAGATCAGGTAGCGGTCCTCGCGGCGTAACTCCGCGGAACCCCACTCGATGCGCATGACGCCCGCCTCCATGGAGCAGGTGTAGGCGACGAGGACGAGTCGTACGTCTTCGGGAAGCAGTTCCAGGTCTGGATGTACCTCGGATTCGTCGAGTTCTCCCCAGTCCAGGTCGAACGCCTGTTGCCTGGGAGGCGGGCCGTGGCGGCGGATCAGGTCTGCTCGGAAGCCTGAGGCCCGACGGAGGCGGGCGGCCGTGACAGGGACGTCCTTCTTCGCGTAGCGGAGGGGGTAGATCAGATGGCCCCGGACGAGCATCATCGTGCGTCCTTGCAGGCGCACGGCTTCCCCGATCCCGGCGATGCCGGCGGCCAGTTCCTCGTACTGCACCGCGTAGAGACCGTGTCCGTAGGCTTCGAGCGTCTGGGTGTGGACGCCCTCGTGCCCGGTGCGGGCCCGCTCATGGGCCCTGACGAGGCAAGCCGGGATGATGTCCGCCAGTTCACCGGCGACGTCTCCGAACGTCTCGCGTGCCCATGGACTGGCTGAACCCACGACGTACCGCCCTTCCCTGGTGATCCTGGAACACAGCACCGAGCAGCATCCGCCTCAACCGTGCGGCGCTCTGGCGGGTCACACAAGGTGGCACCCAGCGCACGAAGGGAGCGCATGCCACCTGAACAGGGTTCACCGCACGTGCCACTCGCGTGCTACAGCCAACGCCCACTTCGAAAGGCACCCGTGTTACGCATCGCATGGCGGACCCTTTCGGGGCGCAGGGCAAGCTGGGCGGCAGGTTTCGTCGTTCTCGTGCTGGCGCTGGTCATGACGACGGCGTGTGCCGTGCTGTTGGAGTCGAGCAACCGCGGGGAGTCATCCGCCGAGCGCTACGCGGGGACGGACGTGGTCGTCGCCGGGCAGCCGTTCGTGCCCCGGGCCGGGGAACTGCGGACGGCGCTGGAGCGGTTGCCGTCCGTCGAGCGAGCCGTTCCGGAACTGTCCTTCCCCAGCACGGCGGTGGACGCCTCGGGCAGGACGGTCGAGGCGCCCTGGGACGGGCCGTCCCTGGGGCACTCGTGGGAGAGTGCGGTGCTCGGCCCCTTCACCCTGCGGCAGGGCCGCGCCCCCGCCGGCGACTCCGAGGTCGTGCTGGACGGCGCGCTGGCCGGGCGCCTCGACGCCGGGGTGGGCGACACCGTACGGCTGGCCGGCCCGGACGGGCTGCGTCCGTATGAGGTGTCGGGCGTCGCCGACCCGCCGCGGCGACTGGCGCGTCAGTACGCGGCGTTCCACGCCTCGCGCGAGGCGGAGCGGCTCGCCGGCTCGGCCCAGCCGGTGCGGGCCGTGGGCGTGCTGGCGAAGGGGACGACGGACACGCAGGCGCTCCGGCGGCAGGTGCAGAAGGCCGTCTCGGCGCTGTACGGCGACGATGCCACATCGCTCGTGGTCGCCTCCGGCGCCGGGCGGGCGGACGCGGAGTTCTGGGACGTGCCGTCCCCGGCGGGCACTCTCTCCTCGCTCGTCGGGACGTTCGGCGTGCTGTCGCTGTTCGTCGCGGGCTTCGTCGTCTCCGGCACTCTGACGCTCGCGGTCGCCGGACGGCTGACCGAGATCGGACTGCTGCGGGCCGTCGCGGCCACCAAGGGGCAGATCCGCCGGATGATCGCGGTGGAGGTGCTGCTGGTGACGGTGGCGGCCGCGCTTCTCGGCGTACCGGGCGGGATCGGCGTGGCCATGCTTCTGCACCGGGTGCTGGTGGACGGGGAGGTGCTGCCTCCGTCGTTCGCCCTGTCCGTGGGGCCGGTCGCGCCCTGGGCGACCGTCGTGCTGGCCGCGATCGTGGCGCAGCTCGCGGCGTTCGCCGCCGCGCGGCGCGCGTCGCGGGTACGGCCGGTGGAGGTGCTCCGCGAGTCGGCAGCTCCGACCCCGAAGCTCGGCCCGCGACGGGTACTGCTCGGTCTGGGCGTGCTGGCCGGTGCGGGCGGCTGTCTGGGCGCGGTGGCGACCGGCCGGCTCGACGGTGGCGGCGGGACGACCGAGAGCATGGTGCTCGTCCTGATGATCGGGATGGCGCTGCTGGCGCCGCTGATCTGCCGGGTCGCCGGTGCCCTGTTCCTGGCTCCGGTGGGGTGGTTCCTGCCCGGGGAAGGTGCGCTGGCGGTCCGTAACCTCCTCCGGCAGAACGCACGGCTGGCCGCCACCGTGACACCGCTCGTGCTCGCCCTCTCCCTCACCGGCACCCTGCTCTGCGTGCCGCTGATCACGTCGCAGGGCGCGCAACGGGCGGAACGGGAGCGCCTGCTCGCGGATCACGTCGTGTCCTCGGCCGGCGGGCCGGGCATCGCGCCGGGCTACGCGGAGCGGGCCGCCCGGCTCCCCGGCGTGGCGGCGGCCTCCGGGCAGTTGTCCGTGGACGGCGAGCTGAGCCGCGCGGACACAGGCCAGGACGGCGAAGCGTCAGTCGTCGGCGGCAGTCTCGTCGCGATGCGGGCCGAAGCGGTGCCCGACCTCCTTGATCTCGGTGTCCGCGCGGGCTCGCTCGCCCGGCTCGGGGACTCGTCCGTGGCGCTCGGCGACAGCGCGGCCCGCGGTCTGGGCGTCACGGTGGGCGACCCCGTCCGGGTGAACTGGGACGACGGCGGCCGGGACACCTACCGTGTCGCGGCCGTCTACTCCCGTGACCGGGACTTCGCCGACGCGCTGCTGCCCCGCGTCTCGGCGGCCCGGCACGCGGCCGCCCCGCTGGACGACACCGTTCTCGTACGGAGCGCCCCCGGAGCCGATCGCAGCGCTGTCGAGCGAGAGCTGAAGGACCTGGCAGCCGATTTCCCGGGCGCGCGGATCGGTGACAGAGCCACGGAGGGCGCGGTGGATTCCGGCGCGGCGGATTCCGGCAAGGCGGATTCCGGCACGGCGGCCAACCTGTTCGTCCTGCTGCTGCTGACCATGATCAACGTGTTCACGGCCGTCGCCGTCGTCAACACCCTGAGCATGGCGACGGCGGGCCGCCGACGGGAGTTCGCCCTGTGGCGCCTGGCCGGCGCACAGTCCGCGCAGGTCCTGCGCATGCTGGCCTGGGAGGCCGTGCTCACCTGCGTGGTCGCGCTGCTGCTTGCTGCCCTGGTCTGCGCGTCGGTGCTGGTGCCACTCAGCATCGCGGTCACCGGTTCCGCGGTCCCGGCCCTGGCCGGTGGGCCGTTGGCCGCGCTGGCCTTCGGCGCGGTGGGGGTCGCCGTCGTTACGGTCACGATCGCCGGCCAACTGTCCATACGGAGCGCGGCGGCCACACCAGGGGGCCTGGCGAGGGCCCTCTCCTGACATACCCCGCCGTCCGCCGCTGAGGGGGCTTCCCGCTGCCCGTCCCAGGCCCGATCATGGTCCTGGAACCGGAGCTGGGCCGAGGAAGGGGTGCGACATGCGGCTGCGCTGTGCTGTGCTGGACGACTTTCAGAGGGTGGCGACCGAGATCGTCGACTGGTCAGCGATCTCGGGCGAGGTGGAGGTCGTTTCGTTCGACACCCATCTGGACGGCGAGGACGCCCTGGCCGCCGCGCTGGCCGGGTTCGACATCGTGGTGACGCTGCGCGAGCGCGTGTCGTTCCCCGGGTCGCTGATCGCCCGCCTGCCCCGGCTGAAGCTGATCGTCGCCTCCGGGATGCGCAACTCGGTGATCGACTACGCGGCCGCCGAGGAGCACGGCGTCACCGTGTGCGGGACGGCCAGTTCCTCCACTCCTCCCGTGGAGTTGACCTGGGCTCTGCTGCTCGGTCTCGCCCGCGGTGTCGTCGAGGAGAGCAACGCCCTGCGCTCCGGAGGCCCCTGGCAGTCCACCGTCGGCGCCGATCTGCACGGGCGTCGCCTCGGGCTTCTCGGTCTCGGGAAGATCGGCAGCCGGGTGGCCCGGGTCGGCCTCGCCTTCGGCATGCGCGTCGGTGCGTGGAGTCAGAACCTCACCAAGGAGCGCGCCGACGAGATCGGCGTCGAACTCGCCCCCTCCCGCGAGGAGCTTCTCGCAAGCAGCGACTTCGTCTCCGTCCACCTCGCGCTGAGCGACCGCACCCGGGGACTGCTCGGGCCCGCCGAACTCGCGCTCCTCAAGCCGACCGCGTATCTGATCAACACCTCACGCGCGGCCATCGTCGACCAGGAGGCCCTGCTCGCCGCCCTGTGCGAGGGCCGGATCGCCGGCGCCGGCATCGACGTCTTCGACATCGAGCCCCTGCCCGCCGACCACCCGATGCGCACCGCCCCCCGCCTCCTCGCCACCCCGCATCTGGGCTACGTCTCCGAGGCCAACTACACGACGTACTACGGTCAGGCGGTGGAGGACATCCGCGCGTTCCTCGCGGGCGAGCCAGTGCGACGGCTGCCCTGATGCCGTAGGGCACGGCACGGGACACGGCAGGAGGGGACACGGCAGGAGGGGACACGGCAGGAGACACACCAATGGCCGGGACCCGGATCGGGTCCCGGCCATCCTCCGCTGCGCGGGTGGACTCTCGCCAGGGGCGCCGACGTGGACAGGGCGGCGCCTCGGGCCCGGCGGGAGTCAGGCCCTCTTGCCGGGGACGACGGCGCTGCTGGTGCAGGAGACCTGGCTGTGCGCCGTCGGGCAGTCCTGCGTCGAGTTGTTGACGACGGTGACCTTGCCGCCCTTGTCGGTGGTGTACTCGTACTGGCTCAGTTCCACGCAGCGAACCTGGCCGTTGCCGTCGTCGACGCACTTGCCGGGGTCACCGAGGGCGGAGGCCTGGGCGGCACCGACACCGATCAGGGCGAAGCTCCCCAGGATTCCCGCTGCCGCCGCGATCTTCTTCGAATTGAGCATTTACCTTTTCCTTTGCGGTCGACTCCCCGCCACCGGGCGAGGAGTCGTTCCTGACGCATATACCGGCCGAGAAGCCAATACCGGCTGAGAAACCAAGAGGCAGGCCCCGCGGCTCGGACACCTGGTTCGAGCCCCGGGGCCTGCCTGCATCACCTGGTCGGTGATTACTTGCCCAGGGAGAAGGCCTGCGAGCAGGTCACAGACTCGCGCTCGCTGTTGTCCTGGTTGGCGAGACCCAGGATGGCGAGGTTGACGTTGACGTCGTCGATGTTGATGAGACCCTCACGCGAGTCGTTCTGCTCGCACGACTGGGCCTGCTTGTTCTCGAGCTTGAACTGCTCGTCGCCGTCCGCAGCGTGACCAACGCCAGCGCCGAGGAAGCTGACGCTGCCGAGCATGGCCACGACGACTGCGGCCTTCTGGTACTTGCGCATTACTTCTCCGATTTCTCGATTTGACACAGACCGTTATGGGCTGGTCACCGACAGTCGCCAACTTTAGGCGGCGTGTGCGCCTCTTGCTGGGGCGAAACGCCCAATCACGTAATTTTCTGGATAAAACCTGTTGTACGACCGCGCCGACCGACGGAGTCGTCAGCCCCTCCGGCCGGGGGCGGTGACGCTGTCGACGCAGCTCACCTGGCTGTGAGCGGTGGGACAGGTCTGCGTCGAGTCGTTGCGGACCGTGACGTTGCCGCTCTTGTCCCTGAGGACCTGATACTCACTCATCTGCACGCAGCTGACATTGCCCTTGCTGTCCTGGACACACGTGCCGGGACCACCCTGCGCGGAGGCCTGGACGGCGCCGACGCCGATCAGGGCGAAGCTCCCCAGGATTCCCGCTGCCGCCGCGATCTTCTTCGAGTTGAACATCTACCTTTTTCCTTCAGCAGGGCGGCAGGCCCCGGGGCTCGGACACATGGTTCGAACCCCGGGGCCTGCCTGGATCAACCTGATCAGTGGCCGCCACGCAGCGAGAAGGACTGCGAGCAGGTCAGCGACTCGCGCTCGCTGTTGTCCTGGTTGGCCAGGCCGAGCAGGGCGGCGACGTTGACGTTCACGTCGTCGACGTTGACCAGACCCTGGGTGCTGTCGTTCTGCTCGCAGGACTGGGCCTGCTCGTTCTCGAGCTTGAACTTCCCGTCCCCGCCCGCAGCGTGACCAACGCCAGCGCCGAGGAAGCTGACGCTGCCGAGCATGGCCACGACGACCGCGGCCTTCTGGTACTTGCGCATTACTTCTCCGATTTCTCGAATCGACACAGACCGTTATGGTCCGGTCACTGACAGTCGCTAAGATAAGCGGCGTTTGCGACTTTTGCCACGCGAAACGCCTTGTTGCGTGGGTTTCTTGTGAAAGTGCACGTCACAGCGCTGCGGCGGTTCCACCAGGTGGTCCATTACGGGCCGCCACGCCGAGCCAACTCCCGTTCGGGCAGCCGCTGCTCACGACGGACGGGACCGGCCCCGCCGCACGCCCGGAGCGGTCCCGGCCGGTAAACGAGGAGACGGCCGGGAACTACGCGGTCGGCCGCCGATGAGCACCCATTTGGCGGAGCCCCTGTTCAAGATGGGTGATCCACAGAAGATTTCTCGTGACCGGTCCGGGGCCGCCGCGTTGAACGGGCAGTGCGGTAGCGCGTACTGCTGCCGCACCTACCTAGTCAGTAAGGGAGAACGTGATGTCTCGCATCGCGAAGGTTGGCGCTGTTGCTCTCGGCACGAGCGCCGTGGTGCTCAGTGGGGCCGGTCTCGCCGCGGCGGACGCCGGCGCCAAGGGCGCGGCCATCGGCTCGCCCGGCGTGCTGTCCGGCAACGTGGTTCAGGTGCCGGTCCACGTTCCGGTCAACGTGTGCGGCAACACCGTGAACATCATCGGCGCGCTCAACCCGGCCGTCGGCAACGAGTGCAAGAACAACGACGGCGACAAGAAGGACAACAAGCGGCACGGCAAGAAGCACGGCCACCGCCACTGACGTCTGCCGCATGACCCGAGAGCCCCGGCCCCCCGAATGCCGGGGCTCTCCCCATGTGTACGAACACCTCGTACGGGTCCGCTGCCCCCTCACGCGTAGCGGTAGATCCGGCCGACGTCCTCCAGTTCCTGCGGCGTCACGTCCCACGGCGGCAGCTTCTGGCGCCGTGCCACGATCCGGCCGTGCTGCCGGTCGCCCCGGCCCGGCGGCGTCGCGGGGAGGTAGCGGGCACCGCGGTGCCGGCGTTGCCAGCGGTACCACTGCAGGTCGATGAAGGCGTGGTGCAGCCAGAACACGGGGTCGTTGACGGAGGCGCCGCCGAGCATGTCCCCGCCGACCCAGCCGTGCACCCGGTTGTGGTTGCGCCAGGACGAGTTGTCCCGGCCGGTGCCCCAGCCCTCCAGCTTGTTGCGGAAGCCCCGGGTGACCGTCGAGTCCCAGGGCGCCACGTCGTAGACGGGGTCCTTCAGCGCCCAGGCCAGCTCGCTCTTCGTGGGCAGGTCCATCGGTCCCCGGGGGCGCCCGAGCTCCCGGGTGAGGAACTCCCTGTCGGTCACGTTCACCTTGATGGTCCAGTTGCCGTGCCGGTAGGCGAACGGGCCGGTCATCACCTGGTGGTCGGAGCGGCGCCCGTCGCCCCCGAGGAGACGGTCCGTCCAGGGCGCGGAGGTGGTCGTGCGATCGCGCGTCCAGTCCCAGTAGGGCACCGTCACCGAGGAGTCCACCCGGCGCAGCGCGCGCTCCAGTTCGAGCAGGAACCGGCGGTGCCAGGGCAGGAAGGAGGGGCCCATGTGCGCGGCGCGCAGCCCGTGCTCGCCGTCCGCCGAGAAGTACTCGACGTGCGTCCGGACGAACTCGTCGTACTCGCCCCGCCGTTTGACCTCCAGCAGCGCCCTGACGAACCGGCGCTGCTCGGCCCTGGTGAGCGTGGCGGCGTCCCTACGTACGTACGCCACGCCGGTCCTCCGTGTGGATGTGCCCGGCGCCTCCCGGTCCCGGAGCGCGCAGCCGCTGGCCGGGGCCGAGTGCGTCGACCGCGGCGCGGGCGGCCTCGAGGGGTGTCCGGTAGGAGCAGTAGTGGTCGACCATGCTCAGCCAGGTGCCGTCGGCCCGGCGCATCAGATGGAGCGGGCGGCCGTCCACGGTGACGTGCCAACGGCCCTGCCCGGCCGGGCCGTGCGGCGGGCTCCAGGCCACGCCGATGCGACGGCCGCGGTAGGTCTCGGCGACGGCGGTGCCGCCCGGGGCGTCCCTTACGAACAGCTGTGGCCAGAAGGCCGCTCCCACCGGGGCCCCCAGTGCCGCGGCGAGGGCGCAGACGCGCAGGCCGCGCGTCACCTCCCGCCGTGTACTGCCTGCCGGCGGGGAGGCCGGCGCCCCGTCCCCCGCCGGTGCTCCGCCGATGCTGACGGCCATGGCCCAACTCCTCGTCCGGTTTCCGGTGTCGTAGCCGTAACCGCCGGACGTCCCGCGCGGTCACCGCCGCGCGGCCAGACAAGTGATCATCGGTGTCCGTCCGGGCGGGGAGGGGCTCGCGTCAGTGGCCGGACATACGGAGGGCCGGTCCTCGGACGTTCCGAGTACCGGCCCTCCGCGGGCGTGCTTCCAGCCCTAGAACCACAGGTTGCCGTGCGCCGGCTTGGCGTCGTTGACCGTGGACGCGGCGTTCTTCACCGTGTGGACCAGCGACTCCTTGCCTTCGGCGGTCACGTCCAGGGGGACCTTGGTGCTCACGCCGCCGGTGAGGTCGGTGGACGCCAGGTCGCGGGAGTTCTCGGCGGCCGGGGCAGGCTGAGCGGCCGGGGCGGGCTGCGGAGCGGGCGGAGCGACCGGGGCAGGCTGGGGAGCCGGGGCAGGCTGAGCCACCGGAGCAGGCTGCGGAGCCGGGGCAGGCTGAGCCACCGGAGCAGGCTGCGGAGCCGGAGCGGGCTGAGCGGCCGGAGCGGGCTGCGGGGCAGCCTGGGCGACCGGAGCGCTCTGAGCGACGGGCGCGCTCTGCGCCGGAGCGGACTGGGCAACCGGAGCGGACTGGGCAACCGGGGCGGCCGGAGCACTCTGGGCCACCGGAGCGCTCTGCACGTCCGGAACGCTCTGAGCGGCGGGGGCGCTCGGGGCGACCATGGCGTCCTGGGCGAACGCCGGGGTGGCGGAACCAGCGGCGATCAAGGACCCGGCAAAGACGGCGGCAGCCTTCAGAGACTTCATCGTGTTCCTTTCTTCGGCAACGCACGTCGCCGGAGTGGTTTCTGTCGCCGTGCCTAACGAGCCCTGGCCTGGGCGGAAACCGGAACTGCCGAAGATTGCCAATACCTCATACGAGATCTATTAAAGGACCGGACTTCGGGCGGTACTTCAGGCTGTGAAAGAACAGCAGTCGTGGCGCCGCTCCCTGAGGCCGGCACCACGACTGGACGGGTTCACGGGGCCGGCGGCAGCAGCGGCGTCAGCACCGAGATCTGGGGCGAGAAGAATTCATCGGGCTCCGCCGCAGGGGTCGTCGAGGTGCTGGACGTCACCGATGTCACGGTGTCCTCGTCCTGGAGCGCCGGGTCGGCCGAGGTCAGTTCGGCGAGGAGCTCGTCCACCCCGCCCAGCAGGTCGTCGACCAGGGGAAGGACGCCTCCGACGCCACCGGTGATCGCCTGCAGCAGGCCGTCGACAGCGCCCAGCACGAGATCCAGCAGGTCGGTCACGGGGTCGGCGGCGCGCCGCTCGGGCACCATGGCGGGCAGGGCGGGCAGGACGGGAGCCGGCAGGATGACCGGCACGGGGGTCAGGGGCGCCACGGGGGACAGGGTCTGCGCGTCGTCCTCAGCGGCCGCCTCGGCCAGGGCGGCCTTCGCGGCGTCTCCCAGCTTGATGGCCTCGGTGGCGGTCAGCCGGCCGTTGTTGTCCCGGAGTACGGCGTTCAGCAGGTCGGCGACGGGGGTGAGCGTGCCCCAGTTGATTTTCCCGATCTGTACGAGGCGCACATCAGCGCCGGGAAGCCGGGCATCGGAGGCCACATGGCCGTGCCCGCGGGCCGAGTCGGCCGCCATTGCGACGGGGCCGGTGATCCCGACCAGAAGGGCGGCGCACAGTGCGCTGGACGCGATGCGCCGTGCGGGCAGAGCACGCATGGAGGTTCCTTTCGACGGCGATGGATCTTGAGCCCACCGTGAAAGAAACAGGGCCTTTCCGCAAGCATTCATAGGCTTTTCGGGAATTCATAATTCCCCCTTTCGCCGCGTCCGGCCTGATCAGACGCTTTGTCACGTCACACGGCCGTGGCCCCCTGATGGAGTAATGGCCGGGCCCCCGCCGGGCGGTGGCGCCGCCCGGCCCCGAGGCGGCCGCCGGAACCCGCAAACCCTTGCGATTTCACGATTCCGACACACTTGTCAGACTTCACCGAATTTCATCGACTATGTCCGATTGATGACTAGAGTTGCGAACCGCCCGACGCACTCCTCAGCGCGGACACATCGCACTCGTGGCGCTGCTGCCACGGCCACCTGTTCCGAAAGGGCAACGACCGGTCATGCGCCATTCCCTGGGCCCGCTGTTTCGCCGCACGACCGTGGGCGTCCTTGCCCTTGCCGCCCTGTGGGCAGCCAGCAGTTGCCCGGCCGCCGCACCGGCCGCCGCGCCCTCGCCGGAGGCCGAGAGCCTCGCCTTCGCCGAGCGGTACCGCGCGCTCCAGCACGGCGGCATCGTACGCGCCGCCAACGCCTCGATCACCTGCCGCGCGGCCCAGCGGCCCTCGTGCCCGGACGCCCAGGCGGGCGGTGTGGCCGCGAACGGCGACTTCGACATGTTCTACGTCGACGTCGACCGCGACCCCAACACCTACAACTCCTCCCGCTCGCAGGTCCGTCTGCCCAGCGGCTCCCGGGTGACCTACGCGCGCCTCTACTGGGGCGGCAACCTGCGGGTGGGCGAGCAGAAGCCGCCGGAGGACAACGGGCGCGTGCTGATCGCCGAACCCGGCGGGGAGTACAAGCAGTTGCTCGCCGACACGCTGGTCGGCCACCGCGTGCTGGACGGCATGGACGCCTTCCAGGCCTCGGCGGACGTGACGGGGCTGGTGCGGGAGGGCGGATCGGGCCTCTACACCGTGGCGCAGATCAACGTCGCCATGGGCAGGTCGACGGCCGGGGCGTGGGGCGGCTGGACGCTCGTGGTGGCCTACGAGAACCCGTCGGACCCGCTGCGGAACCTCGCGGTCTGGGACGGCTTCACCTCGCTCAGGTCCAATGCCCAGGAGATCCGCGTGACCGGCCTGGGCTTCGCCGCGGGCGCGTGGGGCCGTGCGGGCCTGGTGACGTACAACGGCGACCGCGGCACCGGCGGCGACTCGCTCACCGTGGCCACCGGCCAGTCCGGGGTCGCTCTCACCAACGGCGCCAACCCCCGGGACGACGTCCTCAACTCCACCATCAGCGAGCCCGGGGCGGACGCGTCGCGGGTGCCCGCCCACGCCAACACCCTCGGCTACGACTCCGATGTGTTCGACCTCGGAGACGGTCTGCGGCAGGGCGGCGACCAGGCGACCTTCCGGATCCAGTCCCAGCAGGACGCGGCGTGGGCCGGCGTGCTCTTCGTCGCCGTAGACGCACGGCGGTGAGTACGTCGCCGCCCGCCCCGAACGCCTTCGCGAGCGAGGAATCCGCGCACATGCATCTGTCATCCACCGCTCCCCACCCCAGAGTCCTGCATCTCACCCAACCGGTGGACGGCGGCGTGGCGCGCGTCGTGACGGACCTGGTCGCGGCACAGCTGTCGGACGGCCTCGACGTCACCGTGGCCTGCCCCGACAGCGTGCTCACCGCGAGACTGCGGACGCTCGGCGCGCGCGTACGGCACTGGCACGCGACGCGGTCGCCGGGTACGTCCCTCGTCCGGGAGGTGCGGCACCTGGCCCGGGTCATCGACGAGGTGCGTCCCGACCTGGTGCACGCGCACAGCGCGAAGGCCGGGCTCGTCGGACGGCTCGCGGTACGCGGGCGGATCCCGACGGTCTTCCAGCCGCACGCCTGGTCGTTCGAGGCGGTCGGCGGGCCCACCGCGGCCCTGGCGCTCATGTGGGAGCGCTGGGGCGCGCGGTGGGCCTCACGCACGGTGTGTGTGAGCGAGGCAGAGCGCGCGACCGGTATGGGCGCCAGGATCACCGGCCGGTGGACCGTCGTCCCCAACGGAATCGACCCGGAGCGCTTCCACCCGGCCACCGCCGGCCTCGTGCGCTCCGGCCTCGCACCGCTCACCGGCGTCCACCCGGCGGCACCGCTCGTGGTGTGTGTGGGGCGGCTGTGCCGGCAGAAGGGGCAGGACGTCCTGCTGCGGGCGTGGGACGACATCGCCCGCAAGGTGCCCGACGCCCGTCTCGTCCTGGTCGGCGACGGGCCGGACCACGACCGGCTGCGCGAGGACGCCCCGGAATCCGTGGTGTTCGCGGGAGCCGTCGCCGACGCCTCCCCCTGGTACCAGGTCGCCGACCTCGTCGTCCTGCCGTCCCGCTGGGAGGGCATGGCCCTGGCGCCGCTGGAGGCGATGGCCTGCGGGCGGCCCGTGGTGGTCACGGACGTCGACGGCGCCCGCGAGAGCCTGCCGCCCGCCTTCTCCGCCCGGTGCCTGGTCCCGCCGGAGGACCCGGCGGCGCTGGCCGGGGCCGTAACCGAACTGCTGATCGACCCGCTGCTGCGCGAGTCGCTCGGCGAGCAGGGCCGCCGGCATGTGCTGTCGACCCACGACGTGCGGCACACCGCCGAGGCCGTCTCGGACGTCTATCGCGATCTGCTCGGCCCATGGACCGCCGCCAACACCGGCGCTGAGCACGGTCAGCGGCTCGACCCCGGGCGTGGCGCCGAGCCGAACCGGACGACACAGCGCGTCGAGCCCACCGAGTACAGGGAGTCCATCCACTCGTGACCGCCGAACGTACCGTGCCCTCCCCCGGCGTACCGCCACGGGAGCACGGATCCTCACCAGTCTCGGTCATGCCGCCGCGCGGCACCGCCCCCGGCTTGCGGCTGCCCGCGCCGCGGCGCCCGGCCCGGCCCGCGTCGCCCGTGCCGCTGCTCGCAGCGGACGGCGTCGCCGCCCTGGCGGGCGCGCCGGCGCTCAGCGCGGCCCAGCGCCCACTTCTGCTCGTCACCCTGCTGATCCTCGCGTCGCTGCTGCTGCGCCGGCGCGAGGGACGCCCGCCGGTACCGGGGCTGCTGGAGGAACTGCCCGCCGTGTGCGGCCGCGTCGCGGTGGCCTGGCTGGCGCTCGCCGCGCTCCTCGCGGCGTACCGGCCGGAGCACGCGCTGCCCCTCCGTACCGTGCTGACCGGTCTCGCGCTGCACGCGACGGCCGGCTGTGTGCTGCGCGGGGCCGTGCACGCGCGGCGGCGCGCCGCGCTGCTGCGCCACCCGCACACCGCGCTCGTCCTCGGCCCGGTCGCGACCGCGCAGCGCGTGGCCGCCGCCGTCCTGCGTCAACCGCGGTGCGGTGTACGGCCGGTGGGGATCGTCGCCGGGCAGCCGGACGGCACCGAGACCCTGCCGGTGCTGACGACCGCCGAGGAGGTCGAGCGCGCGGTCATCCAGAACGGGGTGCGGGCGGTGCTGGCCGTGCACCCCTCGGTACGCGCCGAACAGGGGCCGCTGCTGCGGGCGCTGGCCGAGTCGGGCTGCGTGGTCTGGGAAGTCGACGCCGACTCCCCGTCGTACGCGACGCGGGAGCGGCTGGCCGGGTTCTCCTGCCGGCGTCTGGACCTGTCCCCGGCCCGGCACGGCGGCGCCGGCAAGCGGGCCCTCGACATCCTGGTGTCGGGGGCGTTGTTGTTGCTGGTCAGCCCGCTGCTGCTGACCTTCGCCGTGGCTCTGCGGCTCAGCGACGGGCCGGGCGTGGTGTTCCGGCAGGAGCGCATCGGCAAGGACGGGGAGCCGTTCACCCTGCTGAAGTTCCGTACGCACCGCCCGGTCGACGAGCACGAGTCGGCGACCCGGTGGAGCGTGGCCAACGAGAACGAGATGCGCTGGTTCTGCCGGATGCTGCGGCGCACCTCGCTCGACGAACTGCTCCAGCTGTGGAACGTGCTCCGGGGCGATATGAGCCTGGTCGGGCCGCGGCCCGAACGCCCCTACTTCGTCGCGCAGTTCGGCCAGACCTACCCCGGCTACTCGGTCCGCCACCGGATGCGGACCGGCATCACCGGCCTCGCCCAGATCCACGGGCTGCGCGGCGACACCTCGATCGAGGACCGCTGCCGGTTCGACAACGCCTACATCGACGACTGGTCCCTGTGGCAGGACGTGTGCATCCTGCTGCGCACCGCGGCCACGGTGGTCCGTCCGACGGGGAGCTGAGAGGTGAGCCTCGCTCTGACACCGCTCCCGCGCCGCGTCGTCGCGCTGACGCCGGCCCTGCCCGTGGTGGCCGTACCCGCTCTGCTGGCCCTGCCCCGGACGACGGACGGCGCGGGGCCCGCCGACGTGCTCTCCGGGCTCGTGGTCGTGTACTGCGTCATCCGTCTCCTGCGCGAACGGCGGCGCCCGCTGACGCCCGTCGCGGCCGTGGTGCTGGGCCTGCCGGTGGTGGGGCTCGCGCTCGCCGCCATGGGGGCGTTCTCGACCCAGGCCGGGCTGACCGGCCTCGGACGCTATCTGCAGACCTTCGTCCTCGTCCCGGCGGCCGTGCTGCTGCTGCTCCGCGACCGGACCGGCTTCCGGCTGGTGGCCTGGTCCTTCGTGGGGCTCGGGCTGTGTCAGGGGGCCGTCGGAGTCCACCAGTTCGTCACCCGGACCGGCGCCTCCTACCAGGGCGCGAACATCCGGGCGGTGGGCACCTTCGGGGCGCACGACGTGATGGGCATGGCGACGGCGGTCTCGCTCGGCCTGGTGTGCGCGGTCGGGATCGCGCTCGGCCGGGTCTCCGCCCGGCAGCGGATCGCCGCCGCCGGGTGCGCGCTGGTGCTGATGCTGCCGCTGGCGCTCTCCTTCAGCCGGGGAGCCTGGATCGCGACCGTCCTGACCTGCACCGTGCAGCTGGTGCTGACCGGGTGGCGGCGCGCGCTGAAGGTGGCCGCGGCCGCCGTCGCCTCGGGCGTGATCCTGGTGGGCGGGTTCGGCGTGGGCTCGGCGCTTCTGCAGCAGCGGATCGACAGCATCGCCCAGGTCGCCGACGCACCCGACCAGTCCGTCGTCGACCGGTACACCCTGTGGGCGTCCGCCACGGACATCTGGCGCGGGCACCCGCTGACCGGCGTCGGGCTGAAGGGCTTTCCCGAGTACCGGGACGGGCACGCCACGCTGGCGCTGTCGTCGGGCAGCGAGACCGACGGCGCGGGAGTGGCGTACCAGCGGCAGCCGCTGCTGTCGCCGCACAACATGTATCTGCTGGTGCTGAGCGAGCAGGGCCTGATCGGGCTGCTCGCGCTCGCCGGGAGCTGGCTGGCGCTGCTGGTGTGCGGGGTGCGGCGGCTGCTGCGCGTCCGCGACCGCGGCCCTGGGCTCGACTGCGGGCTCGTCGCCTGCGGGCTGCTGGTCTGGCTGCTGACCGACTTCGTGTACGGAGACATCGGCGGTCCCTCGACCGTGCTGATCGCCGTCGGCATGGGACTCGTGGCGTGGTGGGCGCTGCCCGGCGACGCGCCTGCGGAGCCGCCCCGGGCCGTGGTGCGGGAGCGCGCCGAGGAGGCCATGGCGCGATGACGGTGGTGCCTTCGCAGACCCCCGGTCCCGAGACGGACGGCGCGACGACCGTGCCCCCGGCGCGTGCCGGTGCCGCCGTCAAGGCCGGGGACGGTGCCGACCCGGCGGCCCCGGCCTCGGGGTCGGCCTCCGGAAGCTTCCTGGCCAGAGCCGCGCTGGTGACGGCGTCGCTGTCCATCGCCGGCTCGCTGCTCGGCCTGGTGCGCGACCAGTCGCTGGCGCGGCTGTTCGGTGCCGGGAGCGACACGGACGCCTTCCTGGTCGCCTGGACCGTGCCGGAGTTCGCCGCCACGCTGCTCATCGAGGACGGGCTGGCGATCGCGCTGATCCCGGCGTTCAGCATGGCGCTGGCCCGCCGCGCCCGGGGCGCCCCTGGCGACCCGGTCCGTGCCCTGGTCGGCGCGACCCTGCCCCGGCTGTGCCTCGCCCTCACCGCGGTGGCCGCGCTGGTCGCCGGCACCGCTCCCTACCTGGTCCAGGCGCTGGCACCCGGCCTGCCCGACCCGCGGCTCGCCGCCGACTGCACCCGGATCACGGCGACCTGTGTGCTGGCCTTCGGGCTCGCCGGGTACTGCAGCGCCGCCCTGCGGGCCCACCGCTGCTTCCTCGCGCCCGCGGCGATCTACGTCGCATACAACACCGGCATCATCGCCGCGATGTTCCTCCTCGGCGAGGGCTGGGGCGTGCGCTCGGCCGCGGTCGGGGTGGCGGCGGGCGGCTGTCTGATGGTGGCGGTGCAGGTGCCGTCGCTGTGGCGGCGACTGGCCTCGCGTACCGAGCCCTTCGCCAAGGCCGGGGCCGTCGTCGAGGAGCGGCCGATGCAGGTCGCCCTGGTCGCCGCCGTCCTCCTGTTCGCGCTGTGCCGCCAGTCGCAGGTCCTCGCCGAACGCTTCCTCGCCTCCGGCCTGCCCGCCGGTGCCATCTCGCACCTCAACTACGCGCAGAAGGTCGCCCAGATCCCGATGACGCTGTCGCTGATGGTGTGCACGGTCACCTTCCCGGTGGTGGCGCGGGCGCTCGCGGACGGCGACACCGCACGGGCCCGCAGCCGCGTGGAGCGGGATCTGGCGCTCGCCGCCGCTCTGGTGCTGATGGGCATGTGCGCGGTGATCGCCTGCGCCCCGCAGATGATCGAACTGCTCTTCCAGCGGGGCGCGTTCACCGCGGGCGACACCGCGGCCACGGCGGACGTCATGCGCGTCTACGCCCTCGGGCTGCTGGGCCAGACCCTGGTGGGAGCCCTCGTGCGCGCCTACTTCTCGGCGGGCCGGGCCAGCTGGTATCCCCTGGGCGCGATGACGGCGGGCATCGTCGTGACGTCCTTCGTCGGCGCCGCGTCCGTGCACCCCTGGGGCGTGGCGGGGATCGCCGCGGCCAACGCCCTCGGCATCACCGTCACGGCCGCCCTGCTGCTCGCCGGGCTGCGCTCGGGCCGGCTGAACAGCCCGCACAGCGTCTCGGTCCGTGTCCCGCAGGTCCTGGCCGAGCTGAGCAGGCTGGTGGGAGCGGCCGTCGTCGCCACGCTCGCGGGGTCGTTCGCCGCGAGCCGGCCGGACTCCCCGGCGGCGGGCCTCGCGGCCGGCCTCCTGACCGTGACCTTCGTCTTCGTTCCGCTCACCTGGGCCCTCGGTGCCCAGGGCTCCGCGTCCGCTCTGCGCTCCCTACGCGCCGTCACACGAAGGCTCGCACATGGCCGCTTCCGTTGATTCCCTCGACACCGGCAGACCCCCGGCCCCGCACCGGGGCCCCGTCCCCTGGGTGGCGATGTACCACTCGGTGGGCGACTGCTCGGACGACCCGTACCGCATCACGGTCACGCCCGAGCGGCTCGACCGGCAGCTGGCGTGGCTGCGCCGCCGGGGGCTGCGGGGCGTGTCCGTGGCCGAGCTGCTCGCCGCCCGCGCCCGGGGCGAGGCACGGGGCCTGGTCGGGCTCACCTTCGACGACGGGTACGCCGACTTCGTCACCGAGGCCCTGCCGCTGCTGCGCCGCTACGACTGCCGCGCGACGCTCTTCGTGCTGCCCGGACGGCTCGGCGGCGACAACGCCTGGGACCCGCTCGGCCCGCGCAAGCCGCTGCTGACCGCGGACGGCATCCGGCACGCGGCCGCCGAGGGCGTGGAGATCGGCTCGCACGGGCTGACGCACGTCGACCTCACCCGGGCGGACAACCTCACCCTCAGGGCGGAGGTCGGCGAGAGCCGGGCGCTGCTCACGGAGCTGACCGGCGCCTGGGTCGACGGCTTCTGCTATCCGTACGGCACGGTCGACGCCCGCGCCGTCGAGGCCGTACGGGAAGCGGGTTACACCTACGCCTGCGCCATCGACCCGGGTCCGCTGACCGGGCCGCACGCCCTGCCGCGTGTGCACGTCGGCCAGAACGACACGGCGATGCGCCTGCATCTGAAGCACCGGCTGCACCGGCTGCGCCGGCGCCCGGTGGAGGGCCTGTGAGATGAGGGCTCTGCACATCATCACCGGCCTCGGCGTCGGCGGCGCCGAACAGCAGTTGCGGCTGCTGCTGCGTCATCTGCCCGTCGACTGCGACGTCGTGACGCTCACCAACCCCGGGGCGGTCGCCGAGGGCCTCACCGCCGACGGGGTCCGCGTCACCCATCTCGGCATGGGCGGCAACCGCGACCTGGGCGCGCTGCCCCGGCTGGTCCGGCTGATCCGCGCCGGCGGCTACGACCTGGTGCACACGCATCTGTACCGGGCCTGTGTCTACGGGCGGTTCGCCGCACGCCTCGCCGGGGTCCGGGCGGTCGTCGCCACCGAGCACTCCCTGGGCGACTCGCAGATGGAGGGCCGCAGGCTGACGGCGGGGGTGCGCCGGCTGTATCTCGCCAGCGAGCGGCTGGGTTCGTCGACGGTCGCCGTCTCCCCGACGGTGGCCGGCCGCCTGGAGCGCTGGGGCGTGCCCGCGCCGCGCATCGAGGTCGTGCCGAACGGCATCGACCTGGACCGGTTCCGCTTCGACGCCGAGCGGCGCGAGCGCACGCGCCGGTATCTCGGCCTGCCGGAGGGCGCGTTCGTCGTCGGCGGTGTCGGCCGGCTCAGCCGGGGGAAGCGGTTCGACGTCCTCGTCCGCGCGCTCACGCTGCTCCCGAAGGACCACTGGCTGCTGCTGGTGGGCGGGGGCCCCGAGGAGCCCTTCCTGCGCCGCACGGCCCAGGAGGCCGGTGTGGCCGGGCGTGTGGTGTTCACCGGCGAACGTCCCTATGTGCCCGACGGTTCGTCAGGACCCGACCTGCCCTCGCTCACCTCGGCGATGGACCTGCTCGCCTCCCCGTCCACCGAGGAGGCCTTCGGCCTGGCGGCCGTGGAGGCACTGGCCGCCGGCCTGCCGGTGCTCTACGCCTCCTGCCCGGCCATCGAGGACGTGCGGCCGCCCGCCGACGCCGGGGTCCGGCGGGTGACCGGCGGCCCCGAGGCATACGCCCGCGCGATCGCCGAGGCACGGGCGGCCGGTACCCGGCCGCGCACGGCCTCGGAGGTCGCGCGGCACTACAGCATCACCCACTGCGCGGCCCGTCTCACCGACGTGTACGCGGCAGCGGTCTCCAGTTCGACGTCCCCCTCTTCCCCCGTCTCTTCCCCTTCGTCTCCGGGAGCCGACTCCTCATGACCGACACTCCGATCCGTCAGCACCGCCTGTCCCTGGCTCGCCTCAGGGAGCTTCCCCTGTGGTCCGTGGTCGCGGCGGGCACCCTCGTCGGGGGCCTGCTCGGCGGTTCGTACGGCCTGCTCACCCCCGCGACGTACACGGCCACCAGCTACGTCATCGCCGTGCCCGCGGGGAAGTCCTCGCCGGACGCCGCCCTCGGGTTCGCCCAGGCGTACGGCCGGGTCGCCACGCAGCTCGCGGTGCTCGGGGACGCGCAGGTGTACGCGGGCGTGCCGGTGCGCACCCTGCAGCGCAGTGTGCGCACGGCGACCTCGCCGGACGCGCCGATGGTCGCCGTCTCGGCCACCTCCTCGCGCCCCGAGCTCGCCGTCGACATGGCCAACGCGGTCACCCGCTCGCTGACCCGGCACGCGGACGACACCCGGGGCAACACCCATGTGCGGCTGGTGCAGTTCTCGCGGGCGGTGGAGCCGAGCGAGCCGACCTCCACGTCGACGGCGGTGACCGGTCTGGTCGGCGCGAGCGCGGGCGGTCTGCTGGGCGGCCTGGCCCTGCTGGCGCGGCCGAGGAAGAACGGCCAGGAGGACGAACCCGCCCCGGCCCCCTCGGTGCCGAGCCCGGCCGCCGCCGCCGATGTCCGCGGACAACGGTGACGACGGCGGGTCGCGTCGGATCAGCCGGACTACCACCAGTCGAAGCGCAGGCAGAGCTTCCCGCCGAGCCACTCCTCCACCCAGCTGCCCAGGTCCAGCGGCGTGCAGTCCGCCGGGGGCGGCGGTGTGCCGGGCGGGGTCGGCTTCGGCGTGGGCGCGAGGGGCGGGGTCGCCTGGTCGGTACGGCCGAACAGGACGGACCGGTAGAGCTGGGACGACTTCGGGTTGGCCCCGCACTGCCACACGCCGTGCGGGCAGTAGTCGGTCAGCGTGTTGTAGAGCGGCTTGTGCTCCTCCATCCAGGCGAGCATGTCCCGCATGTAATCGGCATTGTCACCGTTGCGGAAGAGCCCCCATTCCGGATAGGAAATGGGTTTGCCGTGAGCCTTGGCGAAATCCACGTGGTCCTGCAACCCGTAGGGCTCTTTCACCTGTTGTTCGAACGACATCCCGGCAGGCTGGTCATAGGAGTCCATGCCAATGATGTCGACCGTGTCGTCACCCGGATAGCATTTCGTCCAGGGAACGGCGTCGCGGCCACGGCTCGGCGTGAAATCGAACCGAAATTCCTGACCTGGCACGGAACGCATGGTGGTGACGATCCTGTTCCAGTACTTCTTCCAGGCCTCCGGGTCCGGCCCACAGCGATGGGTGTACGTGGTGCCGTTCATCTCCCAGCCGAGCACGAGGACCGTGTCCGGCACCTTCAACTCCACCAGCCGCTCGGCGAGGACACGGAAGTGGTGATCGAACTCCCCGGCCGCGCCCCGTTGCAGCAGCCGCCGGACCTCGCTGTCGGAGACGCCCTCCTCGTTGCGCTCCTGCATGGGGACGTTGAGGACGAGCATCCGGTCGTCCTTCTTGTTGCGCCAGTGCGCCCACACGTCGAGGAACCCGGGAGCGCCCTCGATGTCGCGCCAGCGGTGGCCCGGCAGATAGGTGTGGCCGGCGCGCAGCTCCGTACCGCCCAGCCAGTGGCTGAACAGCGGCATCCGGGCCACGCCTCGGGCATCGGACTTGAGGAAGACACCGAAGGCCGGGTCCTCCTCGCCCGCCGCGGGAGTGGTGGCGGCCGGGGCCGGGGTAGTGGCGGCCGGGGCCGGAGTCGACGGCTGGGGGACGGCCGGCGGCGCGAGGGCCGAGGGCGTGGGCACGGGCGACGGCGGTGGGGTCGGCGCCGGAGCCCGGGGTTCGGCGGCTCGCGCCACCCCCACCCCGGCCACGGGGGCGGACGCCAGGGCGGCCGACGCGGCGACCGCCGCCGCTCCCAAGGCCAGCCGGCGGACCCCGGCCCGCTTGTGCTGTGGGGCCATGCCTGCTCCATTCTTCGCTCTCGTCCGGACTACTGCCTTGGCTTTTGTTATTGACGGGCAGTCATATGAAGTCAGTCATAGAAAAGGCAATGACGCCACTGCCGTTGCGGCTTTCGAGTGCCGGGCTCGCCCGTGCGGGTGAGCCGACCGAAAAAGAAAGAGAGAATTCGTGTCGCTGCTCGACACCCGCGTCCCCGCTGTAGTAATGCGGATCGACCGGAACCCTTTTCATCACGGAACACTGGGGGCCGCGCGTTCGCTCGGCAGGGCGGGCGTGGAGGTGCACGTCGTCGCTGATTCCGCGGGAAGTCCCGTCGGCGCGTCACGCTACGTACGCCATATGCATTCCCCGCCGCTCCCGGGGGCCTCCCCCGACGACATCCTCGCCGTGCTGCGCCGCGTGGCGGAGCACATCGGGCGGCCCGCCGTCCTGGTCCCGATGGACGACGCGAGCGCGATCGCCGTGGGGCGGATGCGGGACGAACTCGCCCCCTCCTATCTGCTGCCGGCGATGCCGGGCACCCTGGCCGAGCGCGTCGCCGACAAGGCGGAACTGGCCGCCGTGTGCGCGGCCGTCGACGTCCCGTACCCGGAGACGCTGGTCCCGGACAGCCCCGCGGAGGTCGCCGACGCCATGCGGCGGCTCGGGCTGCCGGTGGTGGCGAAGTGGAGCCGGCCCTGGCTGCTGCCCGCCGGCAGCGGGCTGCGCAGCACGGTGCTGGTGAAGTCCGTGCAGCAGGCCCGGGAGCTGTTCCTGCGCACCGGCGAGGCGGGCAGCCGGCTGCTGCTCCAGGCGTATCTGGCACCGGGGCCGGACCGGGACTGGTTCTTCCACGGCTACGCCGACCACGCGGGGACCGTGCGCGGGGGCGGACCCGGCCGCAAGCACCTTGCCTGGCCGCGCGGGGCCGGGCTGACCGCGGTGGGCTGCTGGACGCCCAACGCACAGGTGCAGGCGCTGGCCGAGCGGCTCACCGACGAACTGGGATACCGGGGCATCTTCGACCTCGACTTCCGCCGCTGCGGCACGACGGGCCGCTACCACCTGCTCGACTTCAACCCGCGCACCGGCGCCCAGTTCCGGCTCTTCGCGGACAGCGCGGGTCTCGACGTCGTACGGGCCCTGCACCTGGACATGACGGGCCGTCCGCAGCCGGAGGGGTCCCCGCTGGCGGGGCGGACGTTCGTCGTGGAGAACTACGCGCCGCTGGCCGCCCTGAGCGCGGCGCCGGGCGGCCGCGAACGCGAACTGGCCTGGTACGCCGGGGACGACCGCTCCCCCGGACGGGTCATGTGGGCCCTGTGGTGCCGGCATGTGTCCCGCCGGCTGCGTGAACGGCTGGGCACGACGACGCCGGCGGTGGCGGCGCCGGAGCCCCGGCTGATCCCCCGGGCGGCCTCGCCCTCCCTGACCGACAACGAGAAAGCGAGCAGTTGATGGTGTACGACCTTCTGGTGGTGGGCGCAGGCCCGTACGGCCTGTCGATCGCGTCCCACGCCGCGGCCGCCGGGCTGAACCTGCGCGTGTTCGGCCGGCCCATGGCGTCCTGGCGGGACAACATGCCCCGCGGCATGTTCCTGAAGTCGGAACCCTGGGCGTCCAACCTCTCCGACCCGGCCGGGCGGTGGCGTCTGGACGTCTACTGCGCGGAGCAGGGGCTGACGGCGCGTCACGCGAAGCCGATCCCCGTCGAGGCGTTCGCGCAGTACGGCCTGTGGTTCGCGCGCAACGCCGTACCAGGGGTGGACGAGCGCACGGTGACCCGCGTGTCGGCCGGGCCCGGCGGCTTCACGGCGGTCGCCGAGGACGGGGAGGAGGTGCACGCGCGGGCGGTGGCCCTGGCGGTCGGTGTGATGCCGTTCGTCGAGGTACCGCAGGCCCTGCGCGGACTGCACCCCGCGCTCGTGACGCACAGCAGCCACCACAGCGATCTCGACCGGTTCCGCGGCAAGGACGTCACGGTGATCGGCGGCGGTCAGGCGGCCCTGGAGACGGCGGCGCTGCTCGCCGAACAGGGCACGCGCGTGCGGGTGCTGGCCCGGGCGGAACAGCTGGTGTGGAACGATGTGCCGCCGGCCTGGGAGCGCCCCTGGTGGCAGTCGGCCCGCTCCCCGCACAGCGGCCTCGGCCCCGGCTGGCGGAACTGGTTCTACGCGGAGCGCCCGGGCCTGTTCCGGCGGCTGCCGGAGCCGACCCGGGCACGCATCGCGACGACCGCGCTGGGTCCTGCGGGCGCCTGGTGGGTGCGGGACCGGGTGGAGGGTGTGGTGGAGCTGCTGCCGGGCCATGAGGTCGCCGCGGCCTCCGCGGTGCCGGGCGGGGTCCGGCTGGACACGGTGAGCCGTACGGGCGCCCCGCGCAGCCTGGAGACCGAACACGTCATCGCCGCCACGGGGTTCCGGGCACGCTGCGACCGGCTCGGACTGCTCGCCCCCGAGCTGCGCGGCACGCTGACGGCGCTGCCCGACGGCTCCCCTGAGGTCGGGCACAGCTTCGAGTCCTCCCACCCGGGCCTGTTCCTCGCGGGCCTGGTGACGGCCTCGGGCTTCGGCCCGGCGATGCGCTTCGTCCAGGGCGCGGCCTTCACGGCGTCGACGCTCGTCGCGGGGGTCCGCCGCCGGCTCGGGGCGCTGCCGGCGGCCGGAACCGTCCCCGCGCCGGTGGACGGCAACCGGAGCGAGTCGGTGTCGCCGGTACACCGCTGACGGGGCACCGCACGGTGGCCGACGGGCCGCTGACGGCTACGGAGCCGTCAGCGGCCCTTCCCGTGCGGGGACCCGCGGCCGGGGCATGCGGGGTGGGGGGGACGGCCGACACCCCCCGGATCATGATCGACGGGGGGCGCGGGTGGGGCGCGGGTGCCGGACGGGTCGCGTCCGGCACCCGGGAACAGCTATCGGGACGAGGTGGTGCGCCCGCGGCGGTACATGATCACTCCGCCGACGATCAGGGCGGCGCTGGCGGCCGACGCGGCGGCCAGGGCCTCACTGCCGGTCTCGGCCAGCTGGGGCAGCGGGCCCTCCTCCACTTCCTCCTCCTCGGAGGTGGACGAGGTCTCGGTGTCCGGAGTGGTGGAGTCCGGGGTCTCGTGGTCCGGCCTGGAGGGGACCTCCTTGACCGGAGGCGTCTTCTCCTCGTCCGTCGACGGGGTGTCGTGGCCGTGGTCGTGACCGTAGCCGCCACCGGACGACTCGTTCTCGCAGTCGTTGCCGTACGCCGTGTTGAACAGCGCACCGCCGTTGACGGAGTTGCCGCACACGTTCGTGGGCGCGTCGACCGGCAGCTGCACGTTGTTCCCGGAACCCACACCGGGAGAGCCCTTCACGACCGCGGACGCGTCCGCGCCCGCGCCGTGGCCCTTCGACTTGTGCGAGGTGTTCTTGCAGGAGTTGCCGATCGCCTTGTTGAGCGCCGCGAGTCCGTTGACGGTGTTGCCGCACAGGTTCACCGGCACGTGGACCGGCACCTGGACGCTGTTCCCGGAGAGCACGCCAGGGGAGTCCTTCGCCACGCCGGACGCGTCGGCGTCAGCCAGAGCGGGGCTGCCGTACAGGGACAGAATCCCCGTGGCGGCGGCCGCCGCGAACGCTCCCTTGCTCAGGGTCTGTCGCAATGTAGTTGTCCTCCTGCTTGAAGAATGGGGCAGCGGTGAAAGATCGCAGCGCCGCCCGCTCTACTGCCTCATCAACCCGGCACGGGAGGATTGGTTCCGCAGGTTCACCCGGTTGGCCCGCCGTGCGGGGGAAGGCCGGCAGGCTTCTCAGTCCCGCCCTCGGCCCGCCCGTCCGATCGCCT
Organism: Streptomyces sp. NPDC050546; assembly: GCF_044457425.1. Lineage (NCBI taxonomy): Bacteria > Bacillati > Actinomycetota > Actinomycetes > Kitasatosporales > Streptomycetaceae > Streptomyces > Streptomyces sp. NPDC050546. The sequence continues at coordinate 85,633 of NZ_JBITGX010000021.1, read as the reverse complement.
CGGCGAGGTCGTCCACGGCCCTGTCCCCGGTACGGTCCGCCAACGCGCGGGCGCGGTCGGCGAGTTCGCCGAAGCCGGCCGGGGCTCCCGGGAGACCGTCTGCTCCCGAGCGGAGGGCGTCGGCGAAGTAGGCCGCCGTCGCGGTGACCTGGAAGCGGCTCGGGGCGTCCCGCAGGGAGTCGTGCAGGGCGTCGGCCTCGATGTCGCCCGACTCCTCGTGGGGGGCGCGGCTGTCCGGGTCGAGCCAGCGGACGGTGGCGGTGGCGAGATGGCCCTCGGCGCCCGGCTCGGTGCGGACGGCGTACAGGGCGGTGACGGTGTGGCCGGGGCCGACCTCGCCGCCGTCGACCCGGTCGTCGCGGAAGTCCTCGTCGGCGACGCGGCGGTTGTCGTAGCCGACCAGATGGAACTCCTCGACGGTCTCGGGGTCGAAGGCGACCTGGGCCTTGGCGTCGCGGGCCGTGAGGTCGATGTGGCGCGGGAGCTGCTCGCAGAAGACCTTGCGGGCCTCGCCCGGGTCGGACACGTACACGGTGTGGCCGTCGCCCTTGTCGGCGAGGTTCTCCATGAGGGCGTCGCCGTAGTCGCTGCCCACACCGACGCCGAAGAGGGTGATGCCGTGCTCGCGGCGTTCGCCGGAGATCCGCTCCAGGATGGCGTCGGCGTCGGTGTCGCCGGTGTTGGCGAGGGCGTCGGAGACCAGGACGACCCGGTTGGTGGCGCCCTCGCGCAGGCCCTCGACGGCCTGTTCGTAGCCGGTCTCGACGCCCGCGCCCAGGTTGGTGGAGTCCTGGATCTCCAGCTCTTCGATGGCGTCGTGGACCTCGTCGCGGTTGCCGTCGAGGCGGGTCATGGGCAGGACGGTCTCGGCCTCGTCGCTGAAGGCGACGAGGGCGACCGAGTCGTCGTCGCGCAGCCGGTCCGTCATCACGGCCAGGGACTCCTGGGCGAGGTCCAGGCGGCCCGGTTCGGCCATGGAGCCGGAGACGTCGATGACGAAGGTGAGGGCGGCGGGCGGGCGTTCGCCCGTGCGTTCCGCGGAGCGGGTGGCGAGACCGACGCGGACCAGGGACCAGTCCTCGTCGTCGGTGCGGGCGCCGTCGACGGTGACCGAGAAGCCGTCGCCGTCCGGGCGTTCGTAGTCCTGGCGGAAGCTGTTGACGAACTCCTCGGGGCGGATCGTCGAGGGGTCGGGGGACCGGCCGTCGGCGAGGGCACGGCGGGCGTAGTCGTAGGAGGCGGTGTCGACGTCGAGGGCGAAGGTGGAGAGGTGACCGGGGTCTTCCCGGCGGTCGTCCTCCTGCTCGCTGAGGTCGTCGCCGTACGTGGGCGCGGTCAGGCCCGAGCTGTAGCCGTCCCGGTCGGCGGCCTTGCCGCCCCCGGCGCTGTCGGCGCTTCCGCTGCAGGCGGTGAGCAGGAGTCCGCTCGCCGACGTCAGGGCGAGCAGCAGTTTTCGATTCCGGTACCGCTCCATCGTCGGTGCCCCCTGGGTCCGTTGGTGTCGGCTTCTTGCGACTGTGACGGGGCAGGGGGTGAGAACGTGCGGTACGGAGCGTTGCGGAAGCGTCTCGAAGCGGCCACGGGGACCGGCTTTCGAGACCGGTGGGTGATCCTCCGTTGACCTAAGGCCCTGTCGTCACATTCCCGCCTGCCTCGCGGCGCCTGGCACGCACGCTCGCCGCGTTGCCGAACCGCCCACGTGGCTCCGCCACGAGGGCGCTCCGGCGCCTTGCGATCGCACGCACCAGACACCGCGAGGCCCGCCCTCCGGGCGGACGACGGGAATGTGACGACAGGGCCTAGGAGACGACGTCCTTGCGGGCAAAACCTCGGAAGGCCAGGGCGAACAGCACGAGCGCGTACGTTACGGAGATCGACGTGCCCTGGATCATGTCCGACCACTCCAGTTGCGGGCGGACGGCGTCGAGCCAGGCGTACTGCCAGTGCGCGGGCAGGAAGTGGCGCCAGTCGCCGAGGGCCGTCACCTCGTCGAGGACGCTGCCGATGATGGTGAGGAACACCGCGCCGCCGACCGCGCCGAGCGGTGCGTCCGTCCGGGTCGACAGATAGAACGCCAGGGCGGCGGTGACCAGTTGGGACACCATGATGTACGCGACGACGATCAGGATGCGCTGGGCCGCCGTACCCGTGGACAGACTGCCGCCGGTGGGGAGTTCGAGCGGGCCCCAGCCGTAGGCCGCGGTACCGACGGCGAGGGCGACGACCGGGAGCAGGACCATCGCCGCGAAGCTCAGGGTGAGTCCGACGGCGAGCTTGGACCACAGCAGCCGGGCCCGGGGCACGGGCGCGGCGAGCAGATAGCGCAGGGAGGACCAGCTGGCCTCCGAGGCGACCGTGTCCCCGCAGAACAGGGCGACGGGGATGACCAGCAGGAACCCGGCGGCGGAGAAGAGGTTGACCGCGGCGAAGTTGGCGCCGGACGCGGTCGCGGTGTCCATGAGGTTCACGCGGTTGTTGTTGCCGCCCGGGGCGCCGCCGACCTGGAAGGCGATGAGCAGGATGACCGGCAGGGCGAACAGGACGCCGCCCATGACCATCGTGCGGCGCCGCTTGAGCTGCCGGACCAGCTCGACGCGGAAGGGCAGGGTGCGGCCCGCGCGGTAGCCGTCGGCGACCTCGACGGGCGGCTCGGCGAGCTTGCTCATGCTTCGGCTCCGATCAGGGTGAGGAAGGCGTCCTCCAGGCGGCGGTGGGGGCCGACCGACCGCACCGGTACGTCGAGACGTACGAGTTCGGCGACCAGGCGCTGCGGGGAGCCGTCGGCGTCGAGCTGGACCAGGAGGCCCTCGTCGGTGCGTACGGCCGAGGCGACGCCCGGCAGGGCGGTGACCTTCTCCACGACCGGCTCGTCCACGGGCGTGGCCGTGCCGACCAGCAGCGTGTCGCCCGAGCCGACGATGTCCTCGACCGGGCCCGCCTGGACGAGCTGTCCGTGGTCCATCACGACCAGGTGGGTGCAGGTCTGCTCCACCTCGGCGAGGAGGTGGCTGGAGACGATGACCGTGCGGCCCGCGGCGGCGTAGCGGATCATCACCTCGCGCATCTCGCGGATCTGCGGCGGGTCCAGGCCGTTGGTCGGTTCGTCGAGGATGAGCAGGTCCGGCAGGCCGAGCATGGCCTGGGCGATGGCGAGGCGCTGGCGCATGCCCTGGGAGTAGGTGCGCACGGCACGGGCGAGCGCGTCGCCGAGGCCCGCGATCTCCAGGGCCTCCTCCATGTGCGCGTCCTCGGCGGGGCGGCCGGTGGCGCGCCAGTACAGCTCCAGGTTCTCGCGTCCGGACAGATGCGGCAGGAAGCCCGCGCCCTCGACGAAGGCGCCGACCCGGGAGAGGACCGGGGCGCCCGCGCTGATGGCGTGGCCGAAGACGCGGATCTCGCCGCCGTCCGGCCTGATCAGGCCCATCAGCATGCGCAGGGTGGTCGTCTTCCCCGCTCCGTTGGGGCCGAGGAGGCCCAGCACCTGGCCCTTCTCCACGCGGAAGGAGAGCTCCTTGACCGCGTACCGGTCGGCGGACTTGGCGTAGCGCTTGCTCAGGTCGGTGATCTGGAGGGGGACTTCGGCGAGCGCCGGGTCCGGCGGGGCGGGGGCCGCGGTGCGGCGACGGCCCGTGATGATCAGGGCCAGGGCGATCACGCCGCCGGCGATGGGCATCCACCACACCCAGGCGGGCAGCCCGCCCTCGGTGTCGCGCTGGCCGAGTGCCGAGGGGACCTTCAGATCTCCCTTGAGGGAGACGGTGTACGTCGCCGGGGAGACCGGGGAGGCGTAGCCGAGGTCCGTCGACGCGAGGACCAGACGCAGCCGGTGACCGTCGTCGATCTCGTGGTCGATCGCCGGGAGGGTGATGGTGACGTCCTTGCCCGCCTTGGCGCCCTCGACCCTCAGGGGCGTGACGAGCTGGGAGGGCAGGACCTGCTGGGAGGCGCCGCCCGGGCCGACGTCGTAGACCTTCGCGAAGAGCACGGCGTCGTCGCTGGTGGACTTCACGTGGACGGTGGCGGTGGGCGAGCCGGTGATCTGGACGTCTTCGCCGAAGGGCTTCGACTCGAACGCGGCGAACTGGCCGGGGAAGTCCAGCGAGATGCCGATGCCGAGCGTGGAGAGCTGGCTGAGGCCGCCGGCGCCGCCGAGGCCGGGCAGGGCGGAGACGCCGGGCGGGCTGGCGCCGGGCGGGTTGTCGAAGCTCTGCTCACGGCCGGCCAGGGCGATGGAGCGCTGCTCGGCCTCAAGGCCGGGGTAGCGGTCCGAGGTCACGCCGGTCAGGCGGGGTTCGCCGTCGCCCGAGCCCGTGCCGAGGGTGCGGGTGACGCGGAAGGCGGGGCCGGTGTCGGCTGCCTTGTCGTCCTTCAGGTAGCGGTCGAACCAGGTCGTGACGCGGTCCTGGACGCGGCCGGTCTCCATGTCGCCGCCGTCGTGGCCGCCCGCGATCCAGTCGACGTCGACGGGTGCGCCGTTGGCGCGGATGGCCTTCGCGGCCTGGTCGGCCTGGCCGAGCGGGAAGAGGGAGTCGGACTGGCCCTGCATCAGCAGGGTCGGCACGTCGATGTCCTTGCCGACGGCGGACGGTGAGCGCTCCTCCAGCAGCTTGCGCGCCTCGGCGTCGGGTGTGCCCGACTCGGCGACCCGCTCGTACATCCGGCACAGCGCGGGTTCGAACTTCTCGCAGCCGCCGCCGGAGTTGACGAAGATGCCGGCCCACAGCTTCTTGAACACGCCGTTCGGGAACAGCGCGTCGGCGAGGTTCCAGTAGGTGATCGCCGGGGCGATGGCGTCGACGCGGTCGTCGTGGCCCGCCGTCAGCAGCGCGATGGCGCCGCCGTAGGAGCCGCCGGCCATGCCCACGCGTGGATCTCCGGCCTTGTCGAGCTCGACCTGGGGCTGCTTCGCGAGCCAGTCGATGAGCTTCGAGACATCGGCGACCTCGCCCTTGGGGTCGTTCAGCCCGATCTTCCCGTTCGACTTGCCGAATCCGCGCGCCGACCAGGTCAGCACCGCGTAGCCGTCTCTGGCGAGGCCCTCGGCCTGCTGCCGTACGTCGTTCTTGCTGCCGCCGAAGCCGTGGCCGAGCAGCACGGCGGGGCGGCGGCCGTCGCCGCCGGAGGTGAAGTACGACGTGTCGACGCGCACGCCGTCGCCGGTGGCCAAGGTCCGGTCTTCGCGGTGGACGGGGGGCGTCTCGTCGTTCGCGACGGCCGTCCACGTTCCCGCGCCCGCGAGCACGACGACGGCGGCCCCGGCGGCGAGGAGCCTCCGGGGCCTCCGAAGCAGCCCGTGGAGTCCGGGCAGTCGAAGATCCATGCGTCAACGGTACGGGGTCAACCTGTCGAACAGTTGTCGACCGGAGGCCGAAGTGAGGGCCATTCCAGGGGTGTACACGGGGTTTCGGCGTACTGCGGGTGGTGTACGGCTTCGAGCTCGGCGGGGGCTGTGCGGTACCAGGTGCGGGTGCGTTGTGGCTTGTCGCGCAGTTCCCCGCGTCCTTGGAAAAGCAGGCCCTCACGCCTCCGGAATCGAGACCAGCCAGCGCGTTTCCCTGCGCGGGCGCAGGTACAGCGCCCAGTACAGGGTCGCCGCGGCCGTGATGCCGCCTGTCCAGAGGAGGTACGTCGGGTCCTGCTGGATCAGGACGTAGAGCAGGACCGCGATCAGCAGGAGTGGGGCCGTCGGCCACAGGGGCATGCGCCAGGCCTGGGTGTGGCGGTGGGGGCCGCGGCGGGTGCGCAGGGCGGCGATCGCGACCAGGAGGTACATGCCGGTGACCGAGACGCCTGTGACGCCGTACAGGGTGTCCAGGTTCACGAAGCACAGGGCCGCGCCGGGGACGCCCACGGCGAGGGTGGAGACCCAGGGGGAGCCGAAGCGGCCGAGGCGGGAGAAGAGGGTGTTCACCGGGTCCGGCCAGGCCTTGTCGCGGGCCGAGGCGAACAGGACGCGGGAGTTCTGGATGACCATGACGATCCCGGCGTTGATGATCGCCAGGGCCACGCAGAGGCTGACGAACGTGCCGACGGCCGAGTTGGACCAGGCGGTGACCATGGTGCCGATGTCGCCGCCGGTCAGGGCGGCGAGGTCGGGCGCGCCCAGGGTGATCGCGGCGACCGGGACCAGGATGATCACGGCGGAGATGGCGAGGGTGGCGAGGACCGTGCGGGCGACCGTGCGGCGCGGGTTCTCCAGTTCCTCGGAGAGGTAGACGGCGGTGGAGAAGCCCTGGGTGACGAACAGGGCGATCGCGAGGCCGGAGACCACCAGGAGGGCCGTCACCGTGTCCGGGGTGCCGTTCGGGCCCGCCACCTCCATCGAGACCAGGCTCCCGGTGCCGCGTTCCGCGTGGGTGAAGCCCAGTACCGCCACGACGGCCGCCGCGATGACCTCCAGGACCAGGAAGACGCCGGTGATCCAGGCGTTGGCGCGCAGGTCGAGCAGGCCGGCGAGGGTGGCGAGCAGCATGACCGAGGCGCCCGTCCAGGACGGGTCGAGGTGGGCGACCGGGGCGAGGTAGTCGGCCGTGCCCATCGCGATGACCGGCGGGACGATCATCACGACCAGGAGCGAGAGGACGAAGACGAGCCAGCCGGCGAGGCGCCCGGCCATCGTCGAGACCATCGCGTACTCGCCGCCGGCGCTGGGGATGAGGGTGCCCAGCTCCGCGTAGCAGAACGCCACCGCGACGCAGAGCAGCGAGCCGACGGCGATGGTGAGGGCGGTGGCGGTGCCGAGCGAGCCGAAGAGGTCCGGGACGACCACGAAGAGGGTCGACGCGGGGGTCACGCAGGAGAGGGTGAGAAGGGTGCCGCCGACGACTCCGATGGAGCGCTTGAGCTTCCTGGGGTGACTGTCCGGCGCGTGCGCCACGGCTGTCTCGACAGGGCGGAGCGTGTCGGTCATGCGGCGATTCCCATCGGCTCGGCGGTGGATGTGCGCAGCATCGAACCCCGACGAAAAGCAGCACGTCAATGCCTCTTTGCCTGCGAAATCCGCAGCAGAAAGGCGATCTGACTGTCTTTTTGAGCACCCTGAGGTCAGTGGGAACAGGTCCGGGGGCGCCTGCGAGAACCGCAGGCGCCCCCGGAGAAAAAAACTCAGTGGTTGCGCGGGAAGCCCAGGTCGACGCCCGCCGGGGCGTCGGCCGGGTCCGGCCAGCGGGTGGTGACGACCTTGCCACGGGTGTAGAAGTGCGTGCCGTCGTTGCCGTAGATGTGGTGGTCGCCGAAGAGCGAGTCCTTCCAGCCGCCGAAGGAGTGGTAGCCCACGGGGACCGGGATCGGTACGTTCACGCCGACCATGCCGGCCTCGACCTCCAGCTGGAAGCGGCGGGCGGCGCCGCCGTCCCGGGTGAAGATCGCGGTGCCGTTGCCGAACGGCGAGGCGTTGATCAGGTCCAGCGCCTCCTCGTAGGTCTCGGTGCGCAGCACGGTCAGCACCGGACCGAAGATCTCGTCCTGGTAGGCCTTCGCGGACGTGGGCACCTTGTCGAGCAGCGAGATGCCGATCCAGTGGCCGTCCTCGAAGCCGTCGACCGTGTAGCCGGTGCCGTCCAGGACCACCTCGCAGCCCTCGGCCGCCGCGCCCTCGACGTACGACGCCACCTTGTCGCGGTGCACGGCCGTGATCAGCGGGCCCATCTCGGAGGTCGGGTCGTCGCCGGGGCCGATCTTGATCTTCTCGGCGCGCTCGCGGATCTTCTCCACCAGTTCGTCGCCGATCGAACCGACCGCGACGACGGCGGAGATGGCCATGCAGCGCTCGCCCGCCGAACCGTAGGCGGCGGACACGGCGGCGTCGGCCGCGGCGTCCAGGTCGGCGTCCGGGAGCACCAGCATGTGGTTCTTGGCGCCGCCCAGGGCCTGGACGCGCTTGCCGTTCGCGGAGGCCGTGGTGTGGATGTAGCGGGCGATCGGGGTCGAGCCCACGAAGGAGACGGCCTTGACGTCCGGGTGCTCCAGGAGGCGGTCGACGGCCACCTTGTCGCCGTGGACGACGTTGAACACGCCGTCCGGCAGCCCAGCCTCCGCCAGCAGTTCGGCGATCTTGAGGGAGGCCGACGGGTCCTTCTCGGACGGCTTCAGCACGAACGTGTTGCCGCACGCGATGGCGATGGGGAACATCCACATCGGCACCATCGCCGGGAAGTTGAACGGCGTGATGCCCGCGACGACCCCGAGCGGCTGGCGGATGGACGAGACGTCCACGCGGCTCGCGACCTGCGTCGACAGCTCGCCCTTCAGCTGGACGTTGATGCCGCAGGCCAGGTCGACGATCTCCAGGCCGCGGGCCACCTCGCCGAGCGCGTCGCTGTGCACCTTGCCGTGCTCGGCGGTGATCAGCTCGGCGATGGCGTCCCGGTTGGCGTCGAGCAGCGCCCGGAACTTGAAGAGGATCGAGGTCCGCTGGGCCAGCGAGGACTGGCCCCAGGTGGCGTAGGCCTCCTTGGCGGCGGCGACCGCCGCGTCCACCTCGTCCACCGAGGCGAACGCGACCTTCGTCGTCACCGCGCCGGTCGCCGGGTTGGTCACCGGCCCGTGCGCGCCCGAGGCGCCTTCGACGGTCTTGCCGCCGATCCAGTGGTTGACGATCTTCGTCATGGCCGGGAACTCCTTCACAGATGGCGGCGTCGGGTGGAGACGTGCCGTTCGTACAGCTCACGTGCCTTGACCGCGGACGGCCGTGTCGCGGTCTCGGCCACAGGTACATCCCACCAGGCCTGCGCGGGAGGCGCGCCCGACACTGTGTCTGCCGTTTGGGTCTCGACGTAGACACATGTGGGAGTGTCGGCGGCCCGGGCCTGAGCGAGCGCCTCACGCAGGTCCCGTACGGTCTTCGCGCGCAGCACGCGCATGCCGAGGCTGGCCGCGTTGGCGGCGAGGTCCACCGGCAGCGGCGGCCCCGTGTACGTGCCGTCCTCGGACGGGTAGCGGTAGGCGGTGCCGAACCGCTCTCCGCCGACCGACTCGGACAGCCCGCCGATGGAGGCGTAGCCGTGGTTCTGGATGATCAGGACCTTGATCGCGATGCCCTCCTGCACGGCCGTCACGATCTCGGTCGGCATCATCAGATACGTGCCGTCGCCGACCAGCGCCCACACGGGCCGGTCGGGGGCGGCCAGCTTCACGCCGATCGCGGCCGGGATCTCGTAGCCCATGCAGGAGTAGCCGTACTCCAGGTGGTACTGGTCGCAGGAGCGCGTCCGCCACAGTTTGTGCAGGTCGCCGGGGAGGGAACCGGCGGCGTTGATGATGATGTCCGACTCGTCGGCGAGGGCGTCCAGGGCGCCGAGGACCTGCGGCTGGGTCGGGCGGGTGTCCGGTTCGTCCACCTCGTAGCAGGCGTCGACGCGCTGCTCCCAGCGCTCCTTGTCCTCGGTGTACTCGGTGGCGTACGAGTCGGCGACCCGGTACGCGTGCAGCCGGAGGGCCTCGGTGAGTTCCGTGAGACCGCTGCGGGCGTCGGCGACGAGGGGCTGCCCGGCGAGCTTGTGGCCGTCGAAGGACGCGATGTTGAGGTTGAGGAACCGGACGTTCTCCCCGGCGAAGAGGGTGCCGGAGGCGGTGGTGAAGTCGGTGTACCTGGTCCCCACGCCGATCACCAGGTCGGCGGTGCGGGCCAGCTCGTCCGCCGTCGCCGTGCCGGTGTGGCCGACGCCGCCGACGTCCTGGGGGTGGTCGTGGCGCAGGGAGCCCTTGCCCGCCTGGGTGGAGGCGACCGGGATGCCGGTGGTCTCCACGAACTCGGCGAGTGCCTCCTCGGCGCGGCTGTGGTGGACGCCGCCGCCCGCGACGACCAGGGGCCTGGCCGCCGCGCGGATGATCCCTACCGCCTCGGCGAGTTCCGTCGGGTCGGCGCCGGGACGCCGTACGGTCCAGACGCGCTCGGCGAAGAACTCCTCGGGCCAGTCGTACGCCTCGGCCTGCACGTCCTGGGGCAGGGCGAGAGTGACGGCGCCGGTCTCGACGGGGTCGGTGAGGACGCGCATCGCGTTCAGCGCGGAGGGGATCAGGGCCTCCGGCCGGGTGATCCGGTCGAAGTACCTCGACACCGGGCGCAGACAGTCGTTGACCGACACATCGCCCGCGTACGGCACTTCGAGCTGTTGCAGGACCGGGTCGGCGGGGCGGGTCGCGAACACGTCGCCGGGCAGGAGCAGCACCGGCAGGTGGTTGACGGTCGCGAGGGCGGCGCCGGTGACCAGGTTGGTGGCGCCCGGGCCGATGGAGGTCGTGACCGCGTGCGTGGACAGCCGGTTGGACTGCCGGGCGTAGCCGACGGCGGCGTGCACCATGGCCTGTTCGTTGCGGCCCTGGTGGTACGGCATCGCGTCGGGGTACTCCAGGAGCGCCTGCCCGACACCGGCGACGTTGCCGTGGCCGAAGATGCCCCAGGTGGCGCCGATGAGCCGCTGCCGTACGCCGTCGCGTTCGGTGTACTGGGCGGCGAGGAAACGAACCAGCGCTTGCGCGACGGTCAGCCGGGTCGTCGTCATCGGTACCCCTCCGTATGGTCCGGGTGGAAGCAGATCCGCCACTCCCTCGTGTCACCCGGACCCGCCATGACATTCAGGTAGTACATGTCGTGGCCGGGCTGGGCGATGGACGGGCCGTGCCATCCGTCGGGGACGAGGACGGCGTCGCCGGAGCGGACCTCCGTGAGGACGTCGGAGCCGCCCTCACGCGAGGGGAATACGCGCTGATAGCCGAAACCGTTCGGCCCGTCGATCTCGAAGTAGTAGATCTCCTCCAGCTCCGACTCCTCGCCGGGGCGGTGCTCGTCATGCTTGTGCGGCGGGTACGAGGACCAGTTGCCGCCGGGGGTGATCACCTCGACCGCGATGAGCTTGTCGCAGTCGAAGGCGTCGGCCGAGGCGAAGTTGCGGACGTGCCGCAGGCTGGTGCCGCTGCCACGCTGCTCGACGGGGACCTCCGGCGCGGGGCCGTAGCGGGCGGGGAGTTGTCGCTCGCACTTCGCTCCTGCCAAAGCAAAGCGGCCTCCCGCGCCGGAGGCGATCTGGGCCCGGGTGTCACGGGGCGCGTACGCGAAGTCGGTGGCCGACGCGAACACGCTCCTCCTGCCCGAGAGGTGGAACTCCTCGTCTTCGACGCGCACGGTGCACGCGCCCTTCAGGGGCAGCACGATCCACTCGCTGTCCCCGGTGGTGAAGGTGTGGGTGCCGCCCGGTGCCAGCTCCACGATCCGCAGGCTGCAGTGCGTCCAGCCGGCCCGCTTGGGGTCGATGTCCAGGACGTAGTTCACATCACCGGTGGTGCCCTTGGGAACGTACAGCTCACTGGTCATGAAGCGGCCCTCACAGGAGTCCTACGGCGGTGTCCACGGCGGCGGCCACATCGCCGTCCGCCGGGTACAGCAACGAACGGCCGACCACCAGCCCCCGCACGGTGGGCAGTTGGAGGGCGCCGCGCCACTTCTCGTACGCCCCGGCCTGGTCCTCGGCGGAGCCGCCCACCTCACCGCCGAGCAGGACGGCGGGCAGTGTGGAAGCCGCCATGACCTCGGCCATGTCGTCGGGGTTGTCGGTGACCGGCACCTTCAGCCAGGTGTAGGCGGAACTGCCTCCCAGGCCGGAGGCGATGGCGATCGACTTGGTGACGGCCTCGGCGGAGAGGTCGTTGCGCAGTCGGCCCGTCTCGTCGCGGCGGGAGATGAACGGCTCGACGAAGACGGGGAGCCGCCGGGCGGCCATGGCGTCGATCGCGCGGGCGGTGGACTCCAGGGTGGTGAGGGAGCCCGGGTCGTCGTAGTCGACGCGCAGGAGCAGCTTGCCCGCGTCGAAGCCGAGGCGCTCGATGTCCTCGGGGCGGTGGCCGGTGAAGCGGTCGTCGAGTTCGAAGCTCGCGCCCTGGAGGCCGCCCCGGTTCATCGAGCCCAGGACGACCTTGCCGTCGAGGGCGCCGAGCAGCAGCAGGTCGTCGAGGATGTCGGCGGTGGCGAGGACGCCGTCCACACCGGGGCGGGACAGGGCCAGGCAGAGGCGTTCGAGGAGGCCGGCGCGGTTGGCCATGGCCATGCTGCGGCCGCCGACGCCGAGGGCGCCGCGGGCCGGGTGGTCGGCGGCGACGATCATCAGCCGGCCGTTGTCGTTCAGCAGGGGCCGGCGGGGGCGGCGGGCGGCGGCCTCGGCGATCGCCTCCGGGTGGTGGCTGCGGATGCGGACGAGTTCGGAGACGTCGACGGTCACTTGACGGCCCCCGCGGTGACGGCCGCCTCGATCTCGCCCGGGGTGGGCATCGCGGAGGAGCACTCCAGGCGGGAGGCGACGATGGCGCCGGCGGCGTTGGCGTGCCGCATGGTCTTCTCCAGGTCCCAGCCGGCCAGCAGGCCGTGGACCAGGGAGCCGCCGAAGGCGTCGCCCGCGCCCAGTCCGTTGAGGACGTTCACGGGGAGCGGCGGGACCTCGGCTTGGTCCCCCTTGCTGTTGACGGCCAGAACGCCCTTGGGCCCCTGCTTGACGACGGCGAGCTCCACGCCCGCGTCGAGGAGGGCGCGGGCGGCGGCGTGGGGTTCGCGCACGCCGGTGGCGACCTCCACCTCGTCGAGGTTGCCGACCGCGACGGTGGTGTGGCGCAGGGCCTCCGCGTAGAAGGGGCGGGCCGCCTCCGGGTCGCTCCAGAACATCGGGCGCCAGTCGAGGTCGAAGACCGTCGTGCCGGACTTGGCGCGGTGGGCGAGGGCCGCGAGGGTCGCCGTGCGGCTCGGCTCCTCGCTCAGGCCCGTGCCGGTGACCCAGAAGACGCGGGCGTCGCGGAGGGCGTCGAGGTCGAGCTCGTGGGCGTCGATCTCCAGGTCGGGGGCCTTGGGGCGGCGGTAGAAGTACAGCGGGAAGTCGTCCGGCGGGAAGACCTCGCAGAAGGTGACGGGAGTGGGGAGGCCGGGGACCGGGGTGACCCAGCGGTCGTCCACGCCGAAGTCCTTCAGGGCCTGGTGGAGGTAGGTGCCGAAGGGGTCGTCGCCGGTGCGCGTGATCACCGCGGTCCGCCGTCCCAGGCGGGCCGCGGCGACCGCGACGTTCGTCGCCGAGCCGCCGAGGAACTTGCCGAAGGACGTGACCTGCGGCAGCGGGACGCCCGTCTGGAGCGGATACAGATCCACTCCGATCCGCCCCATGGTGATCAGGTCGTACGCCATCGGATACCCCTCGGTGTCGGCTCTCCCCGGTGTTGTAGCCCCCTTCCCGAAGCCCTGTCAATGTTTTGTCCGGACATTCGGACCAGATCATGACAGCGCTTTCCGCGTGTCCTGGTCCGGGTCTCACGGAGTCGTGCTGTCAGGCCTCGATGCCGGTCCGCTTCTCCAGACGGCTGCCGCGCGGCAGGGTGACGGACATGATGTCGCCGGGGGTCTCCACCGCGATGTGTTCACTCGGCCAGGGCGCGGCGCAGGGCCGCGGTGAGTTCGGCGAGCTGCCGCTGGGAGATGTCGGCGGAGAGGATCGCCTGGGAGCCGTGGAAGGTCCCGGGCCACTGGTGCAACTCGACCGGGACGCCCGCCTGGAGCAGGCGCAGCGCGTACTCGATGCCCTCGTCGCGGTTCGGGTCGAACTCCGCTGTGGCGACGTAGGCCGGGGGCAGACCGGACAGGTCGGCGGCCCGGGACGGTGCGGCGTACGGCGTGGCGGGCGTGGCGCCCAGGTAGTGCTCCAGCGCCGCGGCCCGTACGGCACGCGTGTTCCAGGGCGTGTCGGTGAAGTTGCGCGCCGACCACGTCTGCTGCCGGTCGTCGAGAATCGCCTCGTTGAGCAGCTGGAAGCGGATCGACGGCCCTCGCTCGTCACGCGCCCGCAGCGCCACCGCCGCCGCGAGGTTCGCACCGCAGCTGTGTCCGCCGACCGCGATCCGGTCCGGGTCGATGCCGAGTTCGGCCGCGTGCCCGGCGGCCCAGGTCAGGACGGCCCAGGCATCGTCCAGGGCGGCCGGGAACCGGTGCTCGGGGGCCAGTCGGTACCCCACCGAGATCACCACCGCGCCGGAGGCGGCCGCGATCCGGGCGGCCCAGTGGCGGTCGGTGTCCAGATCGCCCATGACCCATGCACCGCCGTGCAACCAGACGAGAGTGGCCCGTGCCCCGGCCGGACGGTAGATCCGCACCGGCACGTCCGGATCGCCGGGCACCGTGCGGGCCTCGATCTCCAGGCCGGTGGTGTCCGGCGCCGGCGCCGCGGCGGCACGCTCGGCGTAGTTCTCGCGCGCGATGGCCGGATCGGTCAGGTCGGGGCCGGCGAGCATCGGGATGAAGGGTTCGAGTTCGGGATCCATGCCGACATCCTCACGGCCGTCCGCCCCGGGATCACCCGCCAACTGTCGGGCGTTCCAGCCCTGTTGCGCGCCGCCCGGCGCCTGTCCTCCCCGCGAGAGGGCACCTATCCTCCCGCCATGGAGGCACTGGCCCAACGGCTGTCCCAACTGGACCCGCACGCCCAGGGCGCGATCCGCGTCATCGCGTTCTACGACACCCTGATGCGCCGGCGCGTGGACCTCCCGGCGCTGGCCCGGGCCTCGGCGGGGCTGGCCGAATGCACGGCCGGTATCCGGTTGCACGGCACGGGGCGGGCCATCCGCGTCTCGCCCGACGGCCGGGACGTCCCCGCCCCGCCCGCACCCGCTTCCACCACGGTGCCGATCACCCTCGACGAGGAGGAGATCGGCACGGTGTGGCTGGAGCGGCCCGGCACACCCCTGCCGCTCGACGAGGTGCTGCTGGACCGCCTCGCCCTCGCCACCGCCGCGGTCGTCGAGCGCTACGGGCCCGCCCGCACCACCATGGCCGACCCCGCCCTCGTCGAACTGGCCGTCAGCTCCGACTGCGACGAGGCGGGCAGAGCCCGGGCGTTACGGCTCCTGGGTTTCGCCGCCGACCTGCCGGTCCGGGTCGTCGCCGTACGGTCGCGGCTTCCGCTCGACCGGATCGGCGTTCTGCTCTGCCCGTCCCGCCCGGTGAAGGCGGCGCCCCTCGCCGATGTGGGTGTCATCCTGGCCACCACGGTGGACCGGGCCCGGTTCCCGGACGGCGTCCGCGCGGGCATCGGCGCCGCCGAGAGCCCCGACCGGTCCTGGCAGCAGGCCCGCACCGCCCTCCGCTTCACCACTGCGCGCCGGCCGGTCGTCGACCACGACAGCCTGGGGGCGCTGGCCCTGCTCGCCCGGGTGCCCCCGGACGCCGCGCGGGACAACGCCGACGTGGCCGCGATCGCCCGCGTCGCCGAGAGCCCGGAGGACCTGGAGACCCTGGACGCCTACTGCGCCACCGGCTCCCTGCGCCGCGCCGCCGACCTGCTCCATCTGCACCACAGCAGCGTCGCCCGCCGGCTCGAGCAGATCGGAAAGACCCTGGGAATCGAACTCACCGAGCCCGCCGGCCTGTTGCGTGCCGGCCTGGCCCTCACGACCTGGCGCCTCCTCGACGGCTGAGGCGCCGTGCACGAGCCGACGCCCCGGTGCCGCCTCAAAGTGCCGCCTCAAAGTGCCGCGCCAAGGTGCCGCGTCAAGCTGCCCCGCCGACGATCCGGCGCGCGCCTTTGCCCCGGCTGTGTCACAAACGCCCCCTTCCTGTCACACATGTCGCGCGTCCACAGGTCTTCCGTCACACCCGGCCCACAGGCCCTGCCCCATGTCACCGAGCGTCGTTGACCGACCACAGGCTTGTTGATCGCCAGCGCAGCGCCCGGCTCCCCCGGACGGCCGTCCCCGGCCCCCGCCGAGGTGCGCGCGGGGAGGTGCACGTCATGACCGACCGAAAGCTCTGGTCGTACAAGGAGATCGCGGCACACATCAAGGTGCAGCCGGACACCGTGCGGTCCTACCGCAAGCACGGCCTGCTGCCACCGCCCGACCATGTCGAGAGCGGCAAGCCCTACTGGTACGCCGACACGGTCCGGGCCTGGGTCGCCTCCAGGCCCGGCAACCGCGGGCGAAGAGACGACTGACCGCTCGTCGCCGAGGCGCCGGAGTGCCGGGGCGTCAGCTCCACGGCTCGATGACCGTGGCCCCCGCTCCCGGCGCCGTCCCCATCGCCGCCAACGCGGCCGGAACCTCGTCCAGCGTGATCGTGGACGTCACCAGCAGATCGGGCCGCAGCACACCGCCACGGACCAGCTCCAGCATCGGCGGGTAGCAGTGCGCCGCCATGCCGTGGCTGCCGAGGAGTTCGAGTTCCAGGGCGATCACGCGGGCCATCGGGACGGGTGTCGTGCCGGTCGGTGAGGGCAGCAGACCGACCTGGACGTGCCGGCCGCGGCGGCGCAGGCCGTTCACCGAGGCGGCGCAGGTGGCGGGTGAGCCGAGGGCGTCGAGCGAGAGGTGGGCGCCGCCGCCGGTCAGGTCGCGGACCGCCGCCGCGGTGTCCGGCACGGCCGTGGCGTCCAGGCACCGCGTGGCTCCGAACTTCCTTGCCAGGTCCAGCGCCTGGGCCGATACGTCGACGGCCACGACCCGCGCTCCCGACGCCGCCGCGATCATCACCGCCGAGAGCCCCACCCCGCCGCAGCCGTGCACCGCGATCCACTCCCCCGCCGCGACCCGGCCCTGCCGCACCACCGCCCGGTACGCCGTGGCGAACCGGCAGCCGAGGGAGGCCGCCGTCGCGAAGGACAGCTCCCCGGGGAGCGCCACGAGGTTCACGTCGGCGTGGTCCAGCGCCACGTACTCGGCGAAGGAGCCCCAGTGCGTGAAGCCGGGCTGGGTCTGGTGCTCGCACACCTGGTGGTCGCCCGCCGCGCAGGACGGGCAGGTGCCGCAGGCGCAGATGAACGGCGCGGTGACCCGGTCGCCGGGCCGCCATCCGGTCACCCGGGCACCCACCGCCTCGACGACTCCGGCGAGTTCATGCCCGGGCACATGCGGCAGCGCGATGTCCGGGTCGTGGCCCTGCCAGCCGTGCCAGTCGCTGCGGCACAGGCCGGTGGCCTCGACCCGCACGACGACCCCGTGCTCCGCGGGTTCCGGATCCGCGACCTCCCGCACCTCGGCCACTTCCCCGTACCGCTCGAACACCACGGCCCGCATGATCCACCCGCCTTCTCGTTCATGTCCGGATCGCGCACGTCCGGATCGTGCCCGCCTGGATCAACCACGTCCAGGTCGCCCACGTCCGGATCGCCCACGTCCAGGGCCCCGAAGTACCCCTGCCTTCCCGGGCGGTCAGGCATGCGAGGCTCCGACCTTGTCTCTGGCCTCCTCACTCTCCTTCGCCGGTTCCGGTTCGCCCTCGCTCAGGCCGAAGCGCTCGTGGAAGCGGCGCAGCGGGCGCGGGGCCCACCAGGTGGCGCGGCCCGTGAGGCGCATGACCGCGGGGACCAGGAGACTTCGGACGATCATCGCGTCCATCAGGACCGCCAGCGCGATCCCCAGACCGAGCATCTTGGTGTTGGTCACCCGGGAGGTGCCGATCGCGACCATGACCACGGCCAGGATGACCGCCGCCGCGGTGATCAGCCCGCCCGTGCGCGCCAAGCCGTGCCGGACGGCCTGGTCGTGGTCGCCGGTGTGGTCGTACTCCTCCTTGATGCGGGAGAGCAGGAACACCCCGTAGTCCATGGACAGGCCGAAGGCCACACAGAACATCAGGACCGGCAGGGTCGTCTCTATGGAGCCGGGACTGGTGAAGCCGAGCAGGCCGGACAGGTGGCCGTCCTGGAAGACCCAGACGACCGCGCCGAACATGGCCGTCAGACTGAGTGCGTTGAGCACCACCGCCTGGATCGGTATGAGCACGCTGCCCGTGAGGAGGAAGACCAGGAGCAGGGTGACGATCGTGATGAAGACGGCCGCGAGCGGCAGGCGCTCCCCTATGGCGTCCTTGGAGTCGACCAGGACGGCCGCGGTGCCGGTCACCTCGGTGTCGAAGGGGGCCCGGACGTCCCGCAGTTCACCGACCAGGCGCTGGGCCGGATCGTCGACCGCCTCGCCCTTCGGCAGCACGGTGAAGTACGCCGAGTCGCCCTTCACCAGCGGCCCGTCGACCCGCTGCACATCGGGCAGGCCGGCGATCCGCTCCTTGTAGGCGCCGTACTGCGCCTCGGTCGCGCGGCCCTGGGCGAGCACTTCGAGGCCGCCGTCGGGGCTGCCGGGGAAGCCCTCCCGGATGTGCTGCTGCACGACATGGGACTCGGAGGTCGAGGGCAGCTGGCGGTCGTCCGCGGTGCCGAACCTGACGCCCAGGAAGGGCAGTCCGAGCAGGACGAGGACGGCTGTGGTGCCCAGGGCGAAGAACGGGGCGCGGCGCATCACGAGCGTCGCCGTACGCGCCCACGCTCTGCCCTCTTCCCCGGCGGGCTCCGGCCGGTGTCCGCGCCGGAACACGCGCCGCAGGTCCAGGGCGTTGACCCGGTGCCCGAGCAGCATCAGCGCCGCCGGGAGCAGGATCAGCGCGGCAGCCGCGGCCAGCAGCACCACGGCGATCCCGGCGTAGGCGAAGGACCGCAGGAAGTACTGCGGGAAGACCAGCATCGCGGCCAGCGACACCGCGACCGTGAGGGCGGAGAACAGCACCGTGCGGCCGGCGGTGCGCAGGGTCGTGCCGATCGCCGCCAAGGGCTCGGCGCCCGTGGACAGTTCCTCGCGGAAGCGGCGGACGATGAACAGCGCGTAGTCGACGGCGAGGCCGAGGCCGAGGGCCGTGGTGAGGTTGATCGCGAACACGGACACGTCGGTGAGCTCGGTCAGGCCGCGCAGGATCGCGTTGGTCCCGAGGATGGCGACGATGCCGATGCCGAGCGGCAGCAGGGCCGCGACCGCGCTGCCGAAGACCATCACCAGCAGCACGAGCGTCACCGGCAGGGCGATGAGCTCGGCCCGGGTCAGGTCCTCCTGGATGATCGTCTGCATCTCGTGCCGCACGGCGACCGGGCCGCCGACGGTGACCTCCACCGGGCCGTGCGCGCCGCGGTAGTGGGGCGCGATGCGCTCCAGGGTCTCGGCGGCGGTCTTCTCGTCGCCGGTGATACGGGCGGCTATCAGCGCCTCGTGGCCGTCCTCGGCGCGCAGGGCCGGGGCGCCTGACTGCCAGTAGGAGCCGACGCCGGTGATGCCCCGCTCGCTCGCCAGGCGCTGGGTGAGGCGCTTGGCCTCGGCGGCTACGGCCGGGTCGTCGACCGGGGCGTCGCCCGCGTCGACCAGGAGCAGCAGGTTGGGCTGGGAGCCCGGGAACTCGCGCTCCAGGGCCTTGGTCGCACGGGTGGACTCGGCGGCCGGATCCTCCCAGCCGCCGGCGCCGAGCCGGTCGGCGACGCCGCTGCCGGCCAGCACCGCGAGCGCGGTGATCACCAGCGCCACCAGCAGCGACAGTCTGGGCCTTGCGGTCACGAAGCGGGTCCAGCCGCCGGTGCGTGGTGGTGTGTTGACTTCGGTCATCGTGCGGTGTCCCCTTCACCGTGACCCGTGTCCAGGCGCAGCCTGACAGCACGGAGCTGCCATAGACTGGCAAACACGAGAGCTCGCTCGTATTTCTGGCTCCAGAATGCGAGCGGCCGCTCGCGTTTGTCAATCGCGTGATGAGACCTGGGGATAACGCGTGCCCGAGAAGACCGAAAAGCCCGGAACCGACACGACGGCGTCCGAGGACCGGCCGCGCCGTCGCCAGGCCCGCGGCGAGCGCCGGATCACCCAGCTGCTCGAAGCCGCCGCCACGGTCTTCTCCACGACCGGCTACACGGCCGCCAGCACCAACGCCATCGCCCGCGAGGCGGGCGTCTCACCGGGCACGCTGTACCAGTTCTTCCCGAACAAGGAAGCGATCGCGATCGAGCTGGGCGGGCGGCTCATGCACGAGATGCGGCAGTCGTACGACGAGATCCTCGCCCCGATCGACCCCGCGGCCACCCCGATCGAGGAGGTGATCACCGGGACCGTCGACCGCTTCATCGAGTTCAGCTGCCGCCACCCGGCCTTCTTCGCGCTCATGCACGGCCCCGACATCCCCGGGCGCATCGCCGAGGAGCACGACGCGCTGCACACGACCCTGGTCGCCCGGGTCGAGACGATCCTCGCCCCGTTCGTGCCCGACGCGCCCGCCCCCGCCGTCACCCGCACCGCCCAGATGTGCGTCGGCATCTACAAGGCCGGCCTGGAGCTGATCCTGGTCCACGAGGGCGACGAGCGGGAGGCGTACATCCAGGAGCTGAAGGACGTCCTCCTGCGCTACCTGCGCCCCCTGGCCGAGGACGTCGTGTACTGATACCCCCTAGGGGTACAGTGGGGAAGTGTGCGGGCCCCTCGTGGGTCCCCACAGCCCCACATGCCTCGACGAGGAGTAACGACATGACCGCCCAGACCGACACCACGGGCCCCGTCACCACCGTCTACAAGGTGAGCGGCATGAGCTGCGGACACTGCGAGGGCGCCGTCTCCGGCGAGATCTCCGAGATCTCCGGCGTCAGTTCGGTGACGGCCGTCGCCAAGACCGGCGAGGTCACCGTCGTCTCCGCGGCCCCGCTCGAGGAAGAGGCCGTACGCGCCGCCGTCGACGAGGCCGGTTTCGAGCTGGCGGGCAAGGCCTGAGCCCGCACGAAACGCAACCCGCCAGGTCTGAGACGCTCCAGGCCTGGCACTCGTACCGACGTACGGGCCGTACGGCCGCCGCCCCGGCCCGTACGGCCCGTTCCGCTTCCCGGGCGCCCCGCCACCTCCTGGAGTGAAGGACATGACCAGCACCACCGCCCAGGCGCCGCCGGACCGCGAGCCGGCGGCCGCCGAGGTCGAGCTGCTCATCGGCGGGATGACCTGCGCCTCCTGCGCGGCCCGCGTCGAGAAGAAGCTCAACCGCATGGACGGCGTCACGGCCACGGTGAACTACGCGACGGAGAAGGCCAGGGTCAGCTACCCCGCAGGCACCGAGGTCGCCGATCTGATCGCCACCGTCGTGAAGACCGGGTACACCGCCGAGGAGCCCGCGCCCCCGCGCGAGGAGGAACCCGCCGCCGAGGAGGACCCGGAGCTGTCGGCCCTGCGCCGCCGCCTCACCGTCTCGGCCGCGCTCGCCGTGCCCGTGATCCTGCTCGCGATGGTTCCGGCCCTCCAGTTCGACAACTGGCAGTGGCTCTCGCTCACCCTCGCCGCGCCGGTCGTCGTCTGGGGCGGACTGCCCTTCCACCGGGCCGCCTGGACGAACGCCCGGCACGGCGCCGCCACCATGGACACGCTGGTCTGTCTCGGCACGCTTGCGGCGTTCGGCTGGTCCCTGTGGGCGCTGTTCCTCGGCGACGCGGGCATGCCGGGCATGCGGCACCCCTTCGAGCTCACGGTCGCGCGCGGCGACGGCGCCTCCCAGATCTATCTGGAGGTCGCCTCCGGCGTCACCGCCTTCATCCTGCTGGGCCGCTATCTGGAGGCGCGCTCCAAGCGCCGCGCCGGGGCCGCGCTCAGGGCGCTGATGGAACTGGGCGCCAAGGACGTGGCGGTTCTGCGGGACGGGCGCGAGGTGCGGATCCCGGCGCAGCGGCTGGCCGTCGGCGACCGGTTCGTCGTACGGCCAGGCGAGAAGATCGCCACCGACGGCACGGTCGTCGAGGGAGCCTCCGCGGTGGACGCCTCGATGCTGACCGGCGAGTCGGTGCCGGTGGACGTGACGGCCGGGGACACGGTCACCGGCGCGACGGTCAACGCGGGCGGCCGGCTGGTCGTCGAGGCCACCCGGGTCGGCGCCGACACGCAGCTGGCGCGGATGGCGAAGCTGGTGGAGGACGCGCAGAACGGCAAGGCCGAGGTGCAGCGGCTCGCCGACCGGATCTCCGGGATCTTCGTGCCGGTGGTCCTGCTGATCGCCGTCGCCACGGCCGGGGCGTGGCTCGGGCTGACCGGCGACGGTGTCGCCGCCTTCACCGCGGCCGTCGCGGTGCTGATCATCGCCTGCCCGTGCGCGCTGGGCCTGGCCACCCCGACCGCGCTGATGGTCGGCACGGGCCGCGGCGCCCAGCTCGGCATCCTCATCAAGGGCCCGGAGGTCCTCGAGTCCACGCGCCGGATCGACACGGTCGTCCTGGACAAGACCGGCACGGTCACCACGGGCCGGATGACCCTCCAGGAGGTGTACGTCGCCGAGGGCGCCGACGAGAAGGAGGTGCTGCGGCTCGCGGGCGCCGTCGAGCACGCCTCCGAGCACCCCGTCGCACGGGCGATCGCGCTGGGCGCCGAGAAGAGGGCCGGACAGCTCCCGGAGGTCGAGGGCTTCCGGAGTGTCCCCGGGCGGGGCGCACGCGGGCGCGTGGAGGGCCGCGAGGTCGCCGTGGGGCGGCTCTTCGACGACGTACCGCCGGAGCTGGCCCGCGCGCGGGACGAGGCCGAGCGGGCCGGGCGTACGGCCGTCGTGGCCGGCTGGGACGGGACCGCCCGGGCCGTGCTGGCCGTGGCGGACGCGGTCAAGGAGACCAGCGCCGAGGCGGTGCGGGAGCTGCGCGCGCTGGGGCTCACGCCGGTGCTGCTGACCGGGGACAACCGGGCGGTGGCCGAGTCGGTGGCGCGGGCCGTGGGGATCGACCAGGTGGTCGCGGAGGTTCTGCCCGAGGACAAGGTCGACGCCGTGCGGCGGCTGCGGGCCGAGGGGCGGGTCGTCGCCATGGTGGGCGACGGCGTCAACGACGCGGCCGCGCTCGCCACCGCCGATCTGGGCCTGGCGATGGGCACCGGCACGGACGCGGCGATCGAGGCCGGCGATCTGACGCTGGTGCGCGGCGACCTGCGGGTGGCGGCGGACGCGATCCGGCTGTCGCGCCGGACGCTGGCCACGATCAAGGGCAATCTCCTGTGGGCCTTCGGCTACAACGTGGCCGCGCTGCCGCTGGCCGCCGCGGGGCTGCTGAATCCGATGATCGCGGGCGCCGCTATGGCCTTCTCGTCGGTCTTCGTCGTCACGAACAGTCTGCGACTCCGGACATTCCGGTGAAGTCCCCTGAATTCGGCCTAAGTTCGCGGCGAACCTGATATGAGCCCCTCTGGAGTCCCGGGCCCGGCTCAC
Organism: Streptomyces sp. NPDC050546; assembly: GCF_044457425.1. Lineage (NCBI taxonomy): Bacteria > Bacillati > Actinomycetota > Actinomycetes > Kitasatosporales > Streptomycetaceae > Streptomyces > Streptomyces sp. NPDC050546. The sequence goes on along the minus strand of NZ_JBITGX010000021.1, from coordinate 62,658 downwards.
ATAAGCTCTTCACAAGGCTCGCGCATCATCCTTACGCTTGAGTCCCGGACGGCATTTCCGGGCTCTTGCGTAGCTAACGGACATATGCAAGAGACGCAGATCACAGTGATGTGAACGTAACCATCGAAGGGGTTCGAAGGTCTAAGTTGACGATGTCAGAGAGCGTCTTGGGGGGCGCGATCTGACATCTGGAGATGTCTTGGGGGACTTCTCCAGAGATGCGTTGCCGGGACACGCACACCGGGAAGCTTTGAGCGGCCCTCCCGGACGTGCGCTGTCCCGGCAGACCGCACACGACAGAGGTACGACGAGTTTTGCTCGTTGTGCTCACAGCGATTCAGGCGCTGTCCTCACAGACGCCCGGCCGGATCCCGTGGGGGGAATCCGCACCGGGACTGGGAAGGCGCCCTGGCCGTCGGCCCGTGGGGGGACCGACGTTCCGGGGCGCCTTCTTCATTGCGTAAGAAATCACGTGAGGGATCATGCGAGAGCCCCCGCATCCGGCAGCCGGATGCGGGGGCTCGGGCGGTACTGGGGCCTCAGCGGGCCTCGACGGGAACGAAGTCGCGCTCGACCACGCCCGTGTAGATCTGTCGCGGGCGGCCGATGCGGGAGCCCGGCTCCTTGATCATCTCGTGCCACTGGGCGATCCAGCCCGGCAGCCGGCCGAGGGCGAACAGGACCGTGAACATCTCGGTCGGGAAGCCCATGGCCCGGTAGATCAGACCCGTGTAGAAGTCGACGTTCGGGTAGAGGCTGCGCGAGACGAAGTAGTCGTCGGAGAGCGCGTGCTCCTCCAGCTTCAGCGCGATGTCCAGCAGCTCGTCGGACTTGCCGAGGGCGGACAGCACGTCGTGCGCGGCGGCCTTGATGATCTTGGCGCGCGGGTCGAAGTTCTTGTAGACCCGGTGGCCGAAGCCCATCAGGCGGACGCCGTCCTCCTTGTTCTTCACCTTGCGGATGAAGGTGTCGACGTCGCCGCCGGAGTCGCGGATGCCCTCCAGCATCTCCAGCACCGACTGGTTGGCGCCGCCGTGCAGCGGGCCCCACAGGGCGTTGATGCCGGCGGAGATCGAGGCGAACATGTTCGCCTGCGAGGAGCCGACCAGGCGGACCGTGGAGGTCGAACAGTTCTGCTCGTGGTCCGCGTGCAGGATCAGCAGCTTGTCGAGCGCGGAGACCACGGTCGGGTCCAGCTCGTACTCCTGCGCCGGGACCGAGAAGGTCATGCGGAGGAAGTTCTCGACGTAGCCGAGGTCGTTGCGCGGGTAGACGAACGGGTGACCGATCGACTTCTTGTACGCGTACGCCGCGATCGTCGGGAGCTTGGCGAGCAGCCGGGTCGTGGAGAGGTTGCGCTGGCGCTCGTCGAACGGGTTGTGGCTGTCCTGGTAGAACGTGGACAGCGCCGAGACGACCGAGGACAGCATGGCCATCGGGTGGGCGTCACGCGGGAAGCCCTTGTAGAAGTTCTTGACGTCCTCGTGCAGCAGGGTGTGCTGCGTGATGTCGTTCTGGAACGTCGAGAGCTCGTCGACGGTCGGCAGCTCACCGTTGATCAGCAGGTAGGCGACCTCCAGGAACGTGGAGCGCTCGGCCAGCTGCTCGATCGGGTAGCCGCGGTACCGCAGGATGCCCGCTTCGCCGTCCAGGTAGGTAATGGCGGATTTGTACGCGGCGGTGTTGCCGTAACCGCTGTCCAGTGTCACCAGACCGGTCTGGGCGCGGAGCTTTCCGATGTCGAAGCCCTTGTCCCCGACGGTGCTGTCGATCACCGGGTAGGTGTACTCGCCGTCGCCGTACCGCAGTACTACAGAGTTGTCGCTCACGTCTTCCCTCACCGACGTTGTGCCTCATCTTCGAGGTTGCCCTGACTGTCTCTACCATCCCCCACTTGGCTCAGGAGAGTGCACTCGGGGTCGACCATCGGGCCTATTGGCGGCACTGAGTGCCGTCAACTTGCTCATCCTGCCCCCTGTCTTCCCCATCCGGAAGCCTCTGTGACCTTCACGACTCATTTGATCGATCATTTTTTTGCGATCCGTACGATCCGAGCCGGAAATCGAGCGCCGTGCACCGCCGCCCCGCCGACACCGTACGCACCGCCTGGCCGATCGCCTTGCGCGAACCGACGAGGACGACCAGCTGTTTGGCGCGGGTGACCGCCGTGTAGAGCAGGTTCCGCTGGAGCATCATCCAGGCGCCGGTGGTGACCGGGATGACGACCGCCGGGTACTCGCTGCCCTGGGAGCGGTGGATCGTCACGGCGTACGCGTGCGCCAGCTCGTCGAGCTCGTCGAAGTCGTACGGAACCTCCTCGTCCTCGTCCGTCAGCACGGTCAGCCGCTGGTCGACCGGGTCGAGCGAGGTCACCACGCCCACGGTGCCGTTGAAGACGCCGTTCTCGCCCTTCTCGTAATTGTTGCGAATCTGGGTGACCTTGTCCCCGACGCGGAAGACCCGGCCGCCGAACCGCTTCTCGGGTGTGTCGGGGCGGCCGGGGGTGACGGCCTGCTGAAGCAGGCCGTTCAGGGCGCCCGCGCCCGCCGGGCCCCGGTGCATGGGGGCGAGCACCTGCACGTCCCGGCGCGGATCGAGCCCGAACTTGGCCGGGATACGCCGGGCCGCCACATCCACGGTGAGCCGCCCGGCCTCCTCGGTCTCGTCCTCGACGAAGAGGAAGAAGTCCTTCATGCCGTCGGTGACGGGGTGTTGGCCGGCGTTGATCCGGTGGGCGTTCGTCACCACGCCCGACTGCTGCGCCTGCCGGAAGACCCGGGTCAAACGGACCGCCGGGATCGGTCCCCCGTCGGCGAGCAGATCCCGCAGCACCTCCCCCGCACCCACACTCGGCAGCTGGTCCACGTCCCCGACGAACAGCAGATGCGCCCCCGGCGGCACGGCCTTCACCAGCTTGTTGGCGAGCAGCAGGTCCAGCATGGACGCCTCGTCGACCACCACCAGGTCGGCGTCGAGCGGACGGTCCCGGTCATAGGCCGCGTCGCCGCCGGGTTTCAGCTCCAGCAGGCGGTGGACCGTGGAGGCCTCGGCGCCGGTGAGCTCGGACAGGCGCTTGGCGGCCCGGCCGGTCGGGGCGGCGAGCACGACCTTCGCCTTCCTGGCGCGGGCCAGCTCCACGATCGAGCGGACCGTGAACGACTTGCCGCAGCCGGGGCCACCGGTGAGGACGGCGACCTTCTCGGTCAGCGCCAGCTTGACGGCGGCCTCCTGCTCGGGCGCGAGCTCGGTGCCGGTACGGCCCTTGAGCCAGGCGAGGGCCTTGTCCCAGGCCACCGTACGGAAGCCCGGCATCCGGTCCTCCTCGGTGCGCAGGAGGCGCAGCAGCTGGGCGGAGAGGGAGAGTTCGGCGCGGTGGAAGGGCACGAGGTAGATGGCGGTGACCGGCTCCCCTCCGTCCGGCCCCGGGACCTTCTCCCGTACGACGCCGGGCTCTTCGCCGTCCTCCCCCGGCTCGGCCAGCTCGGCGAGGCATTCGATGACCAGGCCCGTGTCGACCTGGAGGAGCTTGACCGCGTCCTTGATGAGCTGCTCCTCCGGGAGGAAGCAGTGGCCCTGGTCGGTGGACTGCGACAGCGCGTACTGCAGGCCCGCCTTGACCCGCTCCGGGCTGTCGTGCGGGATGCCGACGGACTGGGCGATCTTGTCGGCGGTGAGGAAGCCGATGCCCCAGACGTCGGAGGCGAGGCGGTACGGCTGGTTCTTCACGACCCCGATCGAGGCGTCACCGTACTTCTTGTAGATGCGCACGGCGATGGACGTGGACACCTCGACGGTCTGGAGGAAGAGCATGACCTCCTTGATGGCCTTCTGTTCCTCCCAGGCGTCTGCGATCTTCTTCGTCCGCTTGGGGCCGAGGCCCGGGACCTCGATCAGCCGCTTGGGCTCCTCCTCGATGATCTGGAGGGTGTCCAGCCCGAAGTGCCGCGTGATCCGGTCGGCGAAGACCGGGCCGATGCCCTTGACCAGACCCGAGCCGAGGTAGCGGCGGATGCCCTGGACGGTGGCCGGCAGCACGGTCGTGTAGTTCTCTACATGGAACTGCTTCCCGTACTGCTGGTGCGAACCCCAACGCCCTTCCATCCGCAGGGACTCGCCGACCTGGGCGCCGAGCAGCGCGCCGACGACCGTGAGCAGATCACCGCCGCCTCTGCCGGTGTCGACCCGGGCGACCGTGTAGCCGTTCTCCTCGTTGGCATACGTGATGCGCTCGAGCACGCCTTCCAGCGTGGCCAGTCGCCGCTCGCCCTGATCGGTCATGGTGGGACCGTACCGCCTGGGTAGGACAACGCCCCCGGATAAAGCGACCGATCAGTATGCGGCCGGGCTCTCACATTTCACGCTGAATTCACAGGGAAGCCCGAAGCTTTACAGTTCAAGCATCGGTGTCGCCCCTTTAGAGCTCCGTACCCGTGGGAGGATCCAGCCGGAATTCCGCCCCACCCAGTGGATTCCCCCCGGACCCGAACAACGGCGAGGAACGATGTCACCCCAGGCCCAGAGCGTCGCCCTGTGGATCGTGTCCCTGGCCATCAACATCACGGCGGCGTGCGCGGGGATCGTGTGGGGCTGGGAGGCCTTCGCGAATTTCCTGATCCCCGCGTTCGGGTCGGTGGTGGGGGCGTCGTTGGTCAGCTACAGCTTGCGGCGGTGAGGTGGCCGTCCTTGAGGGCGGTGACGAAGGCGGTCCAGCCGGTTGCCGAGAAGGTGAGGGTGGGGCCGGGGGTGCATTTGCTGTCCCGGACGGGGACGGAGGTCTGGCCACGGGCCACTTCCAGGCATTCACCTTGGTCGCCACCGCTGTAGCTGGACTTGTACCAGCCGGTGAGGGGGCGCTCATTGCTGACCATTCGCGTGTTCCTCCGCTGCCGCCCTGACTAGGGCCAGTGACTCCTGCTGCGACAACGCGTCGCTCAGGGCCAGAGAGTAAGCGGTCTGACAGGCGCTCACCAGAGCAGGATCGTCCATCAAGTTCCCGGTCTGGAAGCCCTCGACGTAGGCCACCGGGGCCGAGTCCTCGAATGTCATGAGCGTGAGCAGACTCTGCATGAGCGCGTGTGCTCCCACGCCGTAGGGAAGGACGTGCAGGCGCAGCCGTCCCGACTCGGCCATGTCCGCGATCCTGTGCAGCTGTTCTGCCATGACCTGCGGCCCGCCCACGCAACGCCGAAGAACCGCCTCGTCGAGCAGTGTCCAGACCACGGGCTGTGCTGGTCCGTCGAGGATTCGGCGGCGCTTTGTTCGGATGACAACGAGCTCGTCAAGTTCCTCGGGCGTGTGATTCGGCCGGTAGGCACGGAAGAGCGCGCGTGCGTAGTCATCGCTCTGCAGCACTCCGGGAACCAGTGAGAGAGCGAACTGCTGGATCAGCAGGGCCAGTTGCTCAAGCTCGGCCACGGCGGCGAAGTGGTCGGTGTATTTCGACTCCAGATCCTCCAGCCACCGCGCGAAGAACCCGTCCGTCCCCAGCGCCCGGTCGATCCGCAACGCGTCATCCGGCTTCGGCAGGCGTCTGCCGGCCTCGAAGTGGCTGATCAGCGTGGGCGAGCACACGACCTGGTCGCCCAGTTCCTCCTGGGTGAGGCCGACTGCTGTCCGCCTCAGCCGCAGCTCCTCCCCGTACTTCTGACGCGGCGTTCGAAGTGCGCGGCGATCGTCCATGCGGCCAACTCCTCTTCTTGACAAACGCGATGTCAAGCTCCGACCCCTGGCAGCGTAGCGAGGGCCGACCCCACTCTGTGAGTGATTCAGCACAGAACGCAGTCATCGCAGGTGAGAAGGCAGGCCGACAGACATGACAGACCGAATCGCCCGGCTCCTCGAGCCGATCCTCCGCGTCCTGTTCCCGCCTCGTGGGCGGCGGCGGCGATCGTCGGCACGGGTCCCGTGCCCGTACTGCCACGACCGGATGGTCCTGATGGCTGAGGCGGGCGCATGACCGGAGGAGCACACGAACGCCTGCTGCCCTGGACCGGTACCGACGGCAAGCCGTGCTATCTCGTGGGCGACGGAACCGGTTACGTCTCGCGCCTCGCCGACGAGATCGAGGAGCTGCAGCTCGCCATGGCGGACGACCTGCTCGGGCACGCCGCCGGACTCCTCGCGGAGCGCCGGGTGACGAGTGCGGAACTGCACTACCTGGCCCGGCGGCTCACCGAGTCCCTGCGGGACGTCAAACGGGTCGCGGAGAGCAGAGGGGCGCTCAGTCGCCGGGCCGGATCAGGAAGTCGCTGATGAGGCGGCTCGTTGCGGCCGGGGCGGCATGGGGCAGGGCGTGGTGGGAGACGTCGGGCAGGGTGGCCGTGGTGACGCGGGGCAGGAGCTTCCCGGCGCGGGTGGCCACCTTGGACGGGTCGTGGGTCCGGGTGTTCTCGGCGAGGAGCACGAGGACCGGCAGGTCAAGGGCGCGCAGCGCGGTCGGTGTCGGGCGTGGTCCCACCACCGGCCGCACGGAGGGGAAACCGACGGCGGCCTCCTGGAGGGCGAGCCAGTCGGGGTCGAGGGGGACGCCCCTCGTCTCCCACTCCAGGAATTCCCGGACGCGGCGGGGCGTGGGCCGTGCCGCCGCCGGCACGGCATGCCGTCCGTAGGCCAGCTTCAGCTTGGCGAAGCACATGGTCGGGTCCATGAGGACCAGGTGGCGCACCCGGTGGGGCGAGTGCAGGGCGAAGCGCAACGCGATCCAGGCGCCGTACGAGTGCCCGCCCAGGTCGGTCTCCGCGAGGCCGAGTCCCTTCAGGAGCGCGTCCAGCCAGGACACCAGGTCGGCGACCGTACGGGGGTGGCGGCCGGGGGCCGGTGTGCTGCGACCCGGGGCGCCGATCAGGTCGACGGCGTACAGCCGGTGGACATGGGACAGTTCGGCGGCTTGCCGGTACCAGGACGCGGAGGTCGGGCCTCCACCGCCCGGCAACAGGAGGAGCGGAGGTCCGTCGGCCGGGCCGCATATGTTGACGTGCGTCGAGCCGAAGGGCGTGGGCACGGTCGCGGTCTCCCGCTCCGTCGGCCACTTGGCCATGACCTTGTCGTAGGCGGCGAGAAAGTGGTCGGTGTCGTACGTGCTGCGCGCGCTCATGAGCCAGAACCCCTTATTATCTTGCTCAACGAGATACTTGCTCGGCGAGATGGTATCGGAGGCGGCCCATGTCCGACCAGGAGATGGAGCTCGTCCATCTGTTGCGCGCCGTGGTGGTCGACCTGGGGCGGCACAGTGCCCGGTTCGCCCAGCGCAACGGCATGCATCCCACCGATGTGCGGGCGCTGATCGTCCTGATGGACGCCTACCGCGCGGGTGAGGAGACCACGGCGGGGCGGCTGGGGGCCGCGCTCGGTCTGAACTCGGCGGGGACCACCGCTCTGGTGGACCGGCTGGAGCGGGCCGGGCATGTGCGGCGGGTGCGCGGCTCGCGGGACCGTCGCAAGGTCACCATCGAGGTCGACGAGCGCGCGATCGCCCTCGGCCGGGAGCACTTCGGACCCCTGATCGACGGGGCGGTGGGCCTGCTGAGCGGGTACGACGACCGGGAACTGGCCGCGATCAGGGGCTTTCTGACCGGGATGCGGGAGGCCGCGGCCGAGGAAGGCGACTAGATGATTGAGTCCAAGGGCTCGTAGAGACAGGCCGCCAGCGAGCGGTGACGCATGTCGCTGCCATCGCTCGCCGAGCCGGTGCAAGGCGTGCCTGTCGTCCTGGCGGTCGGCGGAGAGCACGCGACGCATGCTTCAGCAACTCGGAGACCGTCTCGGTCGGGGGACGGCTGGGCAACAGCCTTGAGTCTCCACTGACTGGAGACAGCAGAGTGGGGGACATGGACGCTACGACCCTCTACTCGATCGGGGAGCTTTCCCGGCGGACCGGCTTGCCCGTGAGGACCATCCGGTTCTACTCCGATTCGGGGGTGGTAGCGCCGACCACCCGAAGTCCCGCCGGTTATCGGCTCTACGACCTCGACGCACTGCTTCGTCTGGAGCTCCTCCGCACACTGCGCGAGCTGGGCATGGACCTGGCCACGATTCAACGGGTGCTGGACCGCGAGCTCTCGGTGGCGGAAGTCGCCGCCGCGCACGCCGATGCCATGGACGTCCAGGTCCGGGTGCTGCAACTACGTCGGAGCGTTCTGCGAGTCGTGGCCAGATGCGGGTCCAATCCCGAGGAGATCAAGCTCGTGCACAGACTCACGCAGTTGTCCGGCGAGGAACGCCGACGGTTGATCGACGATTTCGTGGAGGGCACCTTCGGGACCGTGGGTGCCGACCCGGCCGCGGCGGTGGCCATGGTTCGCGCCGCCGCTCCCGACCTCCCCGATGATCCGTCCAGCGAGCAGATCGCCGCGTGGGTGGAACTCGCCGAGCTGATCGGCGACGAGGATTTCCGTGCCCGGATGCGCCGGACGGCCATGTGCCAGGCCGCCGGGCGCACGCCCGACATCGAGAGCGATGCCGGCGAGGAACTAATGCAGTTCACCCGTCAGACGGTAGCCAAGGCCATGGAGTTGGGCATCGACCCGCTCAGTGATGGGGTCGCACCCGTCATCGACGACCTCGCGCACCGCTTCGCCGAGGTGTTCGCGCGTACCCCTGACGCAGAATTCCGGGACTGGATGGCCCAGCGGTTCGAAGAAGCACACGATCCTCAGGTGGACCGATACTGGCGGCTGGTGTGGATCGTCAACGGCTGGCAGGTAGTACCGAACCTGATCCCGGTGTACACCTGGCTCATCCAGGCCCTGCGAAATGACCGTGACGCATAGTCACCACGGTGGGCACCGCGCCGGACCCCTGAATGAATCCGGGCGGGACTTCGGCCACCTCTTCCCCTACGTGCCCCAGCAGTCCGGCTACAACAAGCGACTGCGCGTCGACTCCACCCCCGTCGGCTGCGGATGCTCCCGCGAGACGGCCAGACGCGCTGGGGCCAGAGAACTCGTTCCCATGGGGCCAGCAGCCTCGTTCAAAGCCACCGCGGCGCTCGTATGGGTCCCAGTACAGGCGCGCGACCTGCTCGAGGGGCGGCCGCGAGGGAGAGCTTTCGGGGCCGCCCTTCCCGAGGGAGATGTTGGGTGGCTGATGGGCGTCAGAGACTGAAGACGAGTTCGGCCTGGTCGCGCTTGGTGCTGTGCAGGTCCCAGTAGACGGGGGAGATCTCCTCGGGCTGGGCGGTCGGGAATCCGGGGATCGCCGGCGTGCCGATGGACACGTCGATGGCGACGTGCGCCGCCTGGATGCCGGTGCCGTCGAGTTCCTTGTGCAGGTTGATCACCCAGTTGCGCAGGGCCGCGGCGGCGGCGTTGACATTGGCGACCTGCGGCACGGGGTCTACGGAGCCGGCGCCGGTGGTGAACAGCAGGGTGCCCGCGCCGGCCTCCCGCATGGCGGGCAGCACCGCGCTGGTGGCGGCGATCGCTCCGTAGAGCTGGAACTCCATCTCGTGCTGCACGTCGGCCGGCGCGGTGGCGCCCGGGGTGGTCATGGCGGTCTGGAGGCCAGCGACCGGGGAGTATTCCAGGACGTCGATGCCGCCGAAGTGCGTAGCTACGTCCTTGAGTGCCTGGGTGAGGGCGGGGCGGTCGAGAACGTCGGCGGGGAAGGCGGCGGCGGTGATGCCCTCGGCGGCCAGTTCGCCGGCAAGGTCTTCGAGCTTGGCCCGGTTGCGGGCGATCAGTGCGACGTCGTAGCCGCGGGTGCCGTAGGTGCGGGCGATGGCGAGGCCGAGCTGAGGGCCGGCACCGACGATGGCGATGGTGGGCATGAGGGAGCCTTTCACTGAAGAGCAGGTGGATAGGGCTATCCGTTTCAATTCCGGAAAGCCCTATCCGGTTCGCTGCCCACCGTAACACACGAATCGGATAAGGCATTCCGGTTTGCTAGTCTGATCGTCATGAGCCCACGAGACCCGCACGCCGAAGCCAGCGTCGGCGCGACCGTTTCCGCAGGTCAGTCCAGGCGCAGCGACGCGGAGCGCAACCGCGGCCGGATCATCGCCGCCGCGCGCACGGTCTTCGGGCGCGACGGCCTGCACGCGTCGATGGCCTCGGTCGCGCGGGAGACCGGAGTCGGGATCGCCACCCTCTTTCGCCACTTCCCCCGCAAGGAGGACCTGCTCGCCGCGGTCTTCGCCGACCGCATGAAGGCGTACGCGCAGGCCACCGACGCGGCCCTGGCCGACCCGGACCCGTGGCACGGCTTCACCGGCTACATCGAGACGGTCTGCTCGATGCAGGCCGCCGACCGCGGCTTCGCCGACATCCTGACCATGAATTTCCCAGGCGTCCCGGAGCTGGAGAAGTACCACTCTCGGGCGTACGAGGGCTTCCTGGAACTCATCGGCCGCGCCAAGGACAGCGGGCAGCTGCGCGAGGACTTCACCAGCCGCGACCTCGTGCTGCTACTGATGGCCAACGCCGGAGTCCTCGGCGCCACGGCCGATGCCGCCCCGGACGCTTGGCGCCGCCTGGTCGCCTGGATGATCCAGTCCTTCCGGGCCCCGTCCCGCGGCCCACTGCCGGACCCCCCTGAAGACGCTGCGCTGTACGAGGCCATGCGCCGCTCCAGCCAGAGCGCCACCGCCCCCGAGCCCGGAAAGCGACGCTGAATCAGCGACCGGTGGGACAGGGCGACCGCGGTGAGGCCGCCGTCGTTTCCGGGACCATCAAGCAGGGCTCTGAGCCTGGACGCTGGGACACTCTCCATACTTCTGCTCCGCGAGGAGTCAGGGCCACAGGTCGCATCTATGCGCACCCGCCCTTCCTCGCGTGCTGAGTGGACCCTGATGGGCCCTCGGTCAGGGGCGGGCAGCCGTAGAGGTGCGTCCGGCGAGGTTGGCGAAAGAGGGTGGCTTTGTCAGTGAGTGGTTCTCGTGAACAGAGCCACTCAGTGGTTCTTCAACGGCCGTCGCACGGGTCGTCGCCCACAGGCATCGGCTTGGTGTCGGCCGCCAGGCAGGAGGAGTACACCCGCGGCGGAGTGGGCTGCGGCTGTGGTTCCGTCGCGGCGCTCACGGCGATGATCGCCACGGCACCGGCGAAGATCAGCCCCGCCATCACGGTGAGCCCTGTACGGCGGCTCACCGGTCGCCGCTGAAGTGGTCGCGAATTTCATCGCCGCAGTCGTCCGCGCCGACCCGGGTTCGCGTGAAGGCCAGCACGCCGTCGTCGTTGCCTTCCGCCTTGCCCTTGGCCAACTGCGCCTCGATGTCCGCGATGTACTCGGCGCACTCGGCGCTGACGGGCTTCTCCGGCTGCGGGTCAGGCGCCGAAAAGGCGCTCAGTGCGGCGGTGGCAGCGATACCGGCCGCACACAGCACCGCCCACGCGGCAACCCACGTGCGACGGCTCATCCGTAACGGCTTGGGCATTGAGGCATCCTACGAGCGTCGCAGCGGGCTGTCGCCGAAAGGATCAATGAGCCCGCGCGACATGTACGTCACAGCGAAGATCACCCAGCGGGGCCTGGCGTGCCGCAATCAGAGGTGGGCGGCACCGAAGAGGGGGTCGAGCGGATCGCCCTCGTACCCGACGACGAGGCAAGTCGCTGCTACCGGACCCCGGGAGAGCTCCACGAGCCGGGCCAGGACCGCTGCCTCGGACGGAAGTTCATCCAGGTCGATACCGAGCGCCCGAGCCGCACGGTCGCGTCGCTGGTCGAAGTCAGGCAGGTCCTGCCGGTACTCGTCGGCGACCGCCTGGAGTTCTACGGCCGTCCGACCGGGAGCGTCTCGCCACCACGGCGCCACGAGACACAGCTGCACCAACTCCAACAGTCCGAGCGCGAGCGGGCCGGCCTCGCCGTCAAGGCTCACGTACACCACAGGGCGTTCCTCACCGCCCTCGCCGACGAAGCAGAACGCATCCCCCGAACCGGCTCGCGCGAACTGCTCCAGCCTGGCCCCGGAAGCAAGCCGGACCCCTTCCTCCAGCTCGTGGGAGTCCGGGTCCGTCGCGTCAAGGTCCGCGACGGCAGCGAAGAACGCGACGGCCCTCTCATCGGTTCCCAGGAGGGGCAGCAACGCCCCCATCGCGTCGGGGCTCCAGGCGGGTACAACAGCCCCGGCCGGTGCGTTCGATCCGTTCACCCGGCCACCGTATCCCGGCCCCAAGACGTGGTGTGCGCGCCTGGTGGGCCTGGCAGCGGCCCGAACAGACCGCCCGCGCACTGCTGGACGCCTACCGCGCCAGCCCCGGCGAGGTCCGCGACCGGCCCGCGAACGCGGCGCAAGGCGCGCCGTCGGTGGCCCCCATGGCTGTGATGCGCGAGGCGGGGCTCGTCGCTCCACTCGCCGTCAAGGCGGCCACCTGCCTCCATCCCTTGATCGCGTACAACTGGGCGCTGCCACGGTGGTCTCAGATCCCGAACGTCTTCATCCGCACGGATCCGGCTGCCAGGAGTGCACCGGTGCCACTCTTCTTGGATACGGACTCGCATGCGTACACGTGCCGCGGCGGCTGCTTCAACAGCGTCCGCCGCCCTGCTCACCTGACCACCCCGCCCGGCAGCGAATGGCGTGGCTTCGCCCTGTCCGGGTCGCGCCCCGCAGCCCCGGCACGACCTCCCGCCCACCGAGGGCCCTTTCACCGCCTTCAGAACAGGTGGTGCCTCACTCCACCTGCTCTTCTCACCGTCTCCAGAACAAGTGGTGCGTCACCCCGCTCGGGCTCGGCACCACATCGCGGTGGAAGCGGTCCAGCAGTTCGTCGGGCGACTCCCAGAGCCGGGAGCCGGATCCGAGCTTCACCCCGGGCGAGACCGCCACGTGCAGCGTGTCGACCAGGTCCGCGTCGAGGAACTCCCGGATGGTGGCGGCCCCGCCGCCGAGGCGGACGTCCTTGCCCTGAGCGGCCTCCCGCGCCTGCGCGAGGACCTCGGCCGGGTCGCCGCCGACGAAGTGGAACGTCGTGTCGGAGAGGGTGAACGAGGGTCGCTCATGGTGGGTCATCACGAACACCGGTGTGTGGAACGGCGGTTCGTCGCCCCACCAGCCCTGCCACTCGTGGTCCTGCCAGGGGCCGCGGTGGGGACTGAACTTGTTGCGGCCCATGATCTCGGCGCCGATGTTGTGCGCGAAGTCGCGCGTGAAGTAGTCGTCGAGGCCGCGGCTCCCGCCCGGGTCGGTGCGGTTGGGCCAGCTCGCCGTGGCTCCGGCCCAGGCGAACATGGTCCCCGGGTCGGCGTGGCCGAACGGCCGCTCAAGGCTCTGGTTCTCACCGGCGCCGAATCCGTCGCTGGAGACGTTGAAGTTCTGCACGCGCAGCATCTGAGGCACGGGGCTCCTCCTGTGGTCGACGAGGGGTGGACCCCTCCGGCCGGCGAAACTCATCGGCCCCCGGGGAACCCCCTGCCCGTCTCACCCGGACTGCGCCACCACGTGCTCGATGACCTGCTTGAAGTCGTCGGTCGGGGAGAACTCGACGAACTCGCTGTCCTCCAGCGCGAGCGGCACATGGCCCGGGGCCCAGTAGTACGCCTGGCCGGCCTCGTACTCCTCTTCGCCGGAGGGCGTGCGCATCCTGATCCGCCCCTTCAGCAGATAGCCCCAGTGCGGGCACTGGCACGCGTCGTCGGGCATGCCCTTGAGGGCCGGGCCCATGTCCGTGCCCCGGGGCAGGCTGACGTACCCCACCGACATACCACCCCCGATCGGCATGTTGCGTACCTCTACGCCGTCGCCTCCGAGTGCGACGGGCACGTCCTTCCGAGTCGCCGCCGTCATGGCTCCTCCGCTCGCCGTGGAAACGGACCTCCTCCTTCCACCCTGAACCGCCGGGGAGCCTCCCGCGACATCACGATCCGGTTGCGAGGTGCCCCAGGGGTCTTGATTTACCGGCGTGTAATCGATTCCATCCACCCGTCGATGTAATCGATTCCACGAACCCATGACGGGTTCCGTTTCCACAAGGAGGTGGAGCGGCGGTGGCCAGCATCAAGGACGTCGCTGCCGAGGCAGGCGTCTCCGTCGCCACGGTCTCGCGCGTCCTGAACGACCACCCGTCGGTCAGCGCCGACGCACGCGCCCGCGTGCTGGCCGCCGTCGGGGCCCTGGGCTACCGCCCGAACGCCGTCGCCCGCTCCCTGCGCACCGACCAGACCCACACCCTCGGCCTGGTCATCAGCGACGTGATGAACCCCTACTTCACCGAACTGGCCCGCTCCGTCGAGGAAGAGGCCCGCGCGCTCGGCTACAGCGTCATCATCGGCAACGCCGACGAGCGGCCCGACCTCCAGGACCACCACGTACGGAACCTGCTGGACCGGCGTATCGACGGGCTGCTCGTCTCCCCCACGGACGGCGGCTCGCCGCTGATGCTGGACGCCGCGCGGGCCGGGACGCCCATGGTGTTCGTGGACCGGTGGATCCCGGGCGTGGACGTGCCGGTGGTGCGGGCGGACGGCCGGAGTGCCGTACGGGATCTCGTGGCGCATCTGCACGGGCTCGGGCACCGGCGGCTCGCGATCATCGCGGGCCCGGCGGCGACCACGACCGGCCGGGAGCGTGTGGAGGCCTTCCGGGAGGCGCTCGGCGCGTACGGCCTCGAACTCCCCGACGCCTACATAGGGCAGGGCGACTTCCAGGCCGAGAGCGGGCGCCGGGTCACCGAGGGGTTCCTCGACCTGGCCGAGCCGCCCGAGGTCGTGTTCGCGGCCGACAACCTGATGGCGCTCGGCGCGCTGGACGCCGTACGCGCGCGTGGCGTGCGGGTGCCGGACGACATCGCGCTGGCCGCCTTCGACGACATCCCGTGGTTCGTGCACACGGATCCGCCGGTCACCGCGATCGCCCAGCCGACGGGTGAGCTGGGGCGTGCCGCCGTGCGCGCGCTGGTCGCCCGGATCGAGGGCCGGCCCGGGGAGTCCGTCACCCTCCCCGCCCGGCTCGTCGTACGCCGCTCGTGCGGCGAGCCCGCCGCGGCACCCCCCGACCCCCACCCGGCCTCCCCGGAGCCGGACCCTGCACAGGCCCCCGCTGTGCAGCACACCGCCAAGAACAGGAGCCAGACGTGAGCAACGCGGACGAGTTGCTGCGCATCGAGGGCATACGGAAGACCTTCCCGGGCGTGGTCGCGCTGGACAGCGTGGACTTCGACCTGCGCCGGGGCGAGGTGCATGTACTGCTCGGTGAGAACGGCGCGGGCAAGAGCACCCTCATCAAGATGCTCTCCGGCGCCTACACCCCCGACGCCGGGCGGATCCTGGTCGGCGGCGAGGAGACGCGCATCCATGGTGCGCAGGACTCCGAGCGGCTCGGGATCGCCACCATCTACCAGGAGTTCAACCTCGTTCCCGATCTGACGGTCGCCGAGAACATCTTCCTGGGGCGCCAGCCGCGCCGGTTCGGGATGATCGACCGGAAGAGGATGGAGGCCGACGCCGAGGTGCTGCTGAAGCGCGTCGGGGTCAGCGTCTCGCCCCGCGCGCGGGTGCGCGAACTCGGTATCGCCCGCCTGCAGATGGTCGAGATCGCCAAGGCGCTCAGCCTGGACGCGCGCGTGCTGATCATGGACGAGCCGACCGCCGTGCTCACCTCCGAGGAGGTCGAGAAGCTCTTCGGGATCGTGCGCAAGCTGCGCGAGGACGGCGTCGGCATCGTCTTCATCACGCACCACCTGGAGGAGATCGCCGCCCTGGGCGACCGGGTCACGGTCATCCGGGACGGCAAGAGCGTCGGGCAGGTCCCGGCCGCCACGCCCGAGGACGAGCTCGTACGGCTCATGGTGGGGCGGTCGATCGAGCAGCAGTACCCGCGTGAGCGGCCCGAGCAGGGCGACGCGCTGCTCAGCGTCGAGGGACTGACCCGGGACGGGGTGTTCCACGACGTCAGCTTCGAGGTGCGCGCCGGTGAGGTCGTCGGTATCGCCGGGCTCGTGGGCGCCGGTCGTACCGAGGTCGTGCGGGCGGTCTTCGGGGCCGATCCGTACGACAAGGGAGCCGTGAAGGTCTCCGGGGCCGCCCTGAAGGGGCACGACGTCAACGCCGCCATGACCGCCGGCATCGGCCTCATCCCCGAGGACCGCAAGGGCCAGGGCCTGGTGCTGGACGCCTCGGTCGAGGAGAACCTCGGCCTGGTGACGCTGCGGTCGGCCACCCGCGCGGGGCTCGTCGATCTGAAGGGCCAGCGCGAGGCCGCCGCCCGGATCGCCGAGCAGCTCGGCGTGCGGATGGCCGGACTCGGTCAGCACGTGCGCACGCTGTCCGGCGGCAACCAGCAGAAGGTCGTCATCGGCAAGTGGCTGCTCGCCGAGACCAGGGTGCTGATCCTCGACGAGCCGACGCGCGGTATCGACGTCGGCGCGAAGGTCGAGATCTACCAGCTCATCAACGAACTGACAGCGGCCGGTGCCGCCGTACTCATGATCTCCAGCGATCTGCCCGAGGTGCTCGGCATGAGCGACCGGGTGCTGGTGATGGCCCAGGGCCGGATCGCGGGCGAACTCTCCGCCGACGAGGCCACCCAGGACGCCGTGATGGCGCTCGCAGTAAGCAACCCCAGCACAGAGAAGGAGGCCTCCCGTGGCCACTGACACGCTCAAGAGCACGACGGGCGCGGGAGCCGCCTCGGGGGGCCTGCGCCGCCTGCTGCTCGACAACGGCGCGCTCACCGCGCTCATCGTCCTCGTCGTCGCGATGTCGGCGCTGTCCGGCGACTTCCTGACGACGGACAACCTGCTCAACGTCGGCGTCCAGGCGGCCGTGACCGCCATCCTCGCCTTCGGCGTGACCTTCGTGATCGTCTCGGCGGGCATCGACCTGTCGGTCGGCTCGGTCGCCGCGCTGTCGGCCACGGTGCTCGCGTGGACCGCGACCTCGGCGGGCGTCCCCGTCTTCGTCGCCGTCCTGCTGGCCATAGCCACCGGTATCGCGTGCGGCCTGGTCAACGGCATCCTGATCTCCTACGGCAAGCTGCCGCCGTTCATCGCCACGCTGGCCATGCTGTCGGTGGCGCGCGGTCTGTCCCTCGTCATCTCCGAGGGCTCCCCGATCGCCCTGCCCGACTCGGTCTCCCACCTCGGCGACACGCTCGGCGGCTGGCTGCCCGTGCCGGTCCTGGTCATGATCGTGATGGGTCTGATCGCGGCGTTCGTGCTCGGCCGTACCTACATCGGCCGCTCGATGTACGCGATCGGCGGCAACGAGGAGGCCGCGCGGCTGTCCGGCCTGCGCGTGAAGAAGCAGAAGCTCGCCATCTACGCCTTCTCCGGTGTCTTCGCCGCCGTCGCCGGTGTCGTGCTCGCCGCCCGGCTGTCCTCCGCGCAGCCGCAGGCCGCCGACGGCTACGAACTGGACGCCATCGCGGCGGTCGTCATCGGCGGCGCCTCCCTGGCCGGCGGTACGGGCAAGGCGTCCGGCACGCTGATCGGCGCGCTGATCCTGGCCGTGCTGCGCAACGGGCTGAACCTGCTGAACGTGTCGGCGTTCTGGCAGCAGGTCGTCATCGGCGTCGTCATCGCGCTGGCGGTGCTGTTCGACACGCTGCGGCGCAAGGCGGGGGCCGCTCCGGGGGCCGCCGGTACTTCCCAGGGGGGCAAGGGGAAGCAGGCGGCGACGTACGGACTCGCGGCCGTCGTCACCGTCGCGATCGTCGGCGCCACGTCCTTCCTGCACAACGGTTCCTCCGCCGCAAGCACCCCGAAGATGGGCCTGTCGCTGTCCACCCTCAACAACCCCTTCTTCGTGCAGATCCGGGCGGGCGCCCAGGCCGAGGCGAAGAAGCTGGGCGTGGACCTGACCGTCACGGACGCCCAGAACGACGCCTCCCAGCAGGCCAACCAGTTGCAGAACTTCACCAGCTCCGGGCTCGGCGCGATCATCGTCAACCCGGTGGACTCGGACGCGGCCAGCAACTCCGTGAAGGCAGCCGACAAGGCGGACATCCCGGTCATCGCCGTGGACCGTGTCGTCAACAACGCCAAGCTGGACACACTGGTCGCCTCCGACAACGTCGCCGGCGGCGAGCTCGCCGCCAAGTCGATCGGCGAGAAGCTCGGCGGCAAGGGCAAGATCGTGATCCTCCAGGGCCAGGCGGGTACGTCGGCGGCCCGTGAGCGGGCCGCCGGGTTCGAGAAGGGGCTGAAGGCCTACCCGGGCATCCAGGTCGTCGCCCAGCAGCCCGCCGACTTCGACCGCACCAAGGGCCTCGACGTGATGTCGAACCTGCTCCAGGCCCACCCGGACGTCCAGGGCGTCATCGCCGCCAACGACGAGATGGCGCTCGGCGCGATCAAGGCGCTGGGCTCCAAGGCCGGCAAGTCGGTCTCCGTGGTCGGCTTCGACGGCACGCCTGACGGACTGAAGGCGGTCGAGGGCGGCACGCTGTACGCGTCCGTGGCGCAGCAGCCCTCCCAGCTCGGGAAGATCGCCGTGGACAACGCCCTGAAGGCGCTCCAGGGCAAGAAGGTCGAGGAGACGGTGAAGGTGCCGGTGAAGGTGGTCACGAAGGAGAACGTGGCCGGCTTCAGCGGCTGACCTCGCCGATATCGCTGACATCGCAGAAATCGCTGACATCGGGGAACGGCCGGGCGGTACTCAGTGCATGGGCCCGCCCGGCCATGTCACTCACGTGGGGAGACAACTCATGTACGACTACGACCTCCTGGTCGTGGGGTCGGCCAACGCCGACCTGGTGATCGGTGTCGAGCGCCGGCCCGGTGCCGGCGAGACCGTGCTCGGCTCCGATCTCGCCGTCCACCCGGGTGGCAAGGGCGCGAACCAGGCGGTCGCCGCCGCCCGGCTCGGGGCCCGCACGGCGCTGCTGGCCCGGGTCGGCGACGACGCGCACGGCCGCCTGCTGCTGGAGTCGCAGCGGGAGGCCGGGGTCGACACGGTGGGTGTCCTGGTGGGCGGCGCGCCGACCGGGGTCGCCCTGATCACCGTCGACCCGTCCGGGGACAACAGCATCGTCGTCTCGCCGGGCGCCAACGGCCGGCTGGCCCCGGAGGACGTGAGCGCCGCCGCGTGCCTCTTCCAGAGCTCCCGGGTGGTGTCGGCGCAGCTGGAGATCCCGCTGGAGACGGTGGTGGCGGTCGTACGGAACCTGGCTCCGGAGAGCCGTTTCGTACTGAACCCGTCACCGCCGCGCCCCCTCCCGCCGGAGGTGCTGGCGGCCTGTGACCCGCTGATCGTCAACGAGCACGAGGCGAAGGTGATCCTGGGTTCGTCCGCCGTGGGGGACAGCCCGGAGGACTGGGCCCGGATACTGCTCGCGAAGGGGCCGCGGTCGGTGGTGGTGACGCTGGGCGGGGAAGGCGCGCTGGTGGCCTCCTCGGAGGGTGTCTCACGGGTCCCGTCCGTGAAGGTGGACGCCGTGGACACGACCGGCGCGGGAGACGCGTTCACCGCCGCGCTGGCCTTCCGGCTGGGGGCGGGCGAGTCCCTGGCGGAGGCGGCGGCGTACGCGGCCCGGGTCGGGGCGGCGACCGTGACGAAGGAGGGCGCGCAGGCGTCCTTCCCGACGGCGGCGGAGGTCGCTGAGCTGTGCTGTGCTGACCCCGGGGACAACCCCCGGACCCCCGGCCGCCGGCCGGACAGCCCCGGCGCCTCGGGGCCGCAAGGTGGGTCCAAGTGAAGAAGGCCGGAATACTGAACCGCCACCTCGCCGGTGCGCTCGCCGAACTGGGCCACGGGGACGGCGTGCTGGTGTGCGACGCCGGTATGCCCATCCCCGACGGGCCCCGGGTGGTGGACCTGTCCTTCCGGGCCGGGGTGCCGGCGTTCGCCGAGGTACTGGAGGGGCTGCTGGCCGAGCTGGTGGTCGAGGGTGCGACGGCGGCGACGGAGGTACGGGAAGCCAACCCGGAGGCTTCGGAGCTGCTGGCGGGCCACTTCCCCGGGCTGGACCTCGTCCCGCACGAGCGGCTGAAGGAGCTGTCGGCGGGTGCGCGGCTGATCGTCCGCACGGGCGAGGCGCGGCCGTACGCGAATGTGCTGCTGAGGTGCGGCGTCTTCTTCTGAGGGGCCTGAACGGTTTCGAGGGAGCCCGGTCCGTCGACCGGGCCCCCTCGGCTTTTCCCCTCCCGTCAGGAACCCCGCGATCCCCCCAGATCTCCCCCCAGAAGTCCTGACATCAAGTACGACAGCCCAGGGCCGCGAAGGGTTGCACGCTCGGGTAAGAATTTCTTGCCGAATTCTTGAGAAGATCACCGAGCCGGTCGGGTCAGCACCTGGGTGAGACTCCCGTCGTCCTCCTCGATGTCCCTGACGTGCGCGAATCCGATCCTGCCGAGGAGGTGCAGCGAGGCCGCGTTCCGTTCGTCCACGGTGGCGTGCACCTCGCTGAGCCCGAGCGCCCGGAACCCGTACGCCACGAGCGCCTCGGCCAGTTCCGTCCCCAGCCCGCTGCCCCAGGCCTCGGGAGCCAGCGCATAGACGATCTCGTGCCCGTCCACCGCTTCGGTCCGCTTGATCTCCGCGTGCCCGACCAGAAGCCCGTCACGCCGGACCGCCCACACGTCGAACAGGTCCTGGGCGTAGACCTTGGTGAAGATCCGCCCGAACAGGGCCCGGTCGTCCGCCTCGGGCGAAGGACCGTCCCCCATCCACCGGGACACCCTGGTGTCCTGGAACAGGGCGACGAAGCCCTCTTCGTCCTGCGGGGTGTACGGGTCCAGGAGGAGGCGGGGGGTGCGGAGAGTCGGAGGCATGAGCGGGGACGTTAGCGACGTGGGGGCGGGGCGGCAAAGCGGTTTCCGTGGAATCGCCCCGTCACGCCGATTCGGTCAGCAGCCTGCTCAGATGTTCGCTCCCGGCTCCGAGCAGGTCCGGCAGCGGCTGGGCCGTTTCGTACCAGCGCTTCTCGTACTCCCAGCACAGCCAGCCGTCCCAGTTGTGCCGGGAGAGGACTTCCACGCACTCGGCCAGGGGGAGGACGCCCGCGCCGAGGGGCAGCGGTGTGGTGTCCTCGGCGGAGGCGATGTCCTTGACCTGGACGTAGCCGAGGTGGGGGGAGAGCGCCGCGTAGGTCTCCGAGGGTTGTTCGCCGCCCAGCCAGGTGTGCATGACGTCCCAGAGCGCGCCGACCTGGCGGTGGCCGACGAGGCCGAGGACGCGCATGGCGTCGGCGGCGGTGCGGTGCGAGTCGTGGGTTTCCAGGAGGATGCGTACGCCCAGGTCGTTCGCGTACTCGGCGGCCGTGCCCAGGCGCCGGGCGGCCGTCGCGTCGGCCTCCTCGGGGGTCTGGACGTCGAGGTCGCCGCCGGGGAAGACCCGGATGTACGGGGCGCCGAGGTCGCGGGCCAGGTCGAGGAGGGCGCGGATCTCGGCCAGGACGGGTTCGTCGTCGCCCGGCGCGGCGACGCGCGCGTATCCCGCCAGGCCCAGGATCTCTACGCCCGACCCCTTGAACTCGGCCGCCACCTCGGCCCGCTGAGACGGGTCGAGGCCGGTGTGGACCGGTTCCTCCGGGTGGGTGCGCAGCTCCACGCCGTGGTAGCCGTGCGAGGTCGCGAGCCGCAGGACGTCGGGCAGGGGCATGCCGGGGACACCGAGGGTGGAGAACGCCAGCTTCATGTGGACGGACCCTACCCGGCACCACCGCCCGCGACTCCCCTTCATCACTCGGGCGTTGCGGAAAGATCCAGTCGCCAGTCCTGGCCGTTCAGGTCCTGGCCGAAGGAGTGGTGCGGCTTCTCCGCGACCAGCTCGAAGCCGTGGCGCTGGTAGATACGGCGGGCCGCGCCGAGGATGTCGTTGGTCCACAGGACCACCTCGCGGTAGCCGGCCTCGCGGGCGAAGTCGACGAGGGCGCCCACCAGGCGGTCGCCGATGCGCAGGCCGCGCGCGTCGGGCTCGACGAGCAGCAGCCGGAGGCGGGCCGCCCCGGGCGCGTCGTCCCGTACGCACATCACGCAGCCCACCCGCCGGCCGTCCAGCTCGGCGATCCAGGTGCGGTCCAGACGCGGGTCGTGGTCCTCGCCGTAGTCGGCGACGATACGGGCGACGAGGCCCTCGTACTCGAGGTCGAAGCCGTACTCGGCGGCGTACAGCGCGGCGTTGCGCTCCACGATCCAGCCGAGGTCGCCGGGGGTGGGCTGACGCAGGACGACGTCCTCGGGACGCGGGGCACGGCCGTCGCCGAGGAGGGTCCGAACGGTCCGCAGGGCCTCCGCCAGCCGGGGCCGGTCCTCGGCCCGCACCGTGTCCAGCATCGCCCCGACCGTCTCCCGGGCCCGCTCGTCGAGCAGTGCGGCGGCCTCCCGGCCGGGCGCGGTGAGGGTGATGCGGCGGCGGCGCGGATCCGTCTCGGACGGGCCGCGCTCGACCAGCCCGTCCTGCTCGAACTTGTTCAGGATGCGGGTCAGGTATCCGGCGTCCAGATGCAGCTGGGTCCGCAGGTCGGCGGCGTCCGTGCGCGGCGCGTGGGCGAGCTCGTAGAGCACGCGGGACTCGGTGAGGGTGTAGGGGGCGTACATGTGGCGGCCGTAGTCGAGCGCGCCGATGACGTTCGTGTAGAAGCGGTTGAAGGAGCGGATGTCCTGGACGGTCATGGCCTCGACCCCCGGATGTTTGACTCAGTCAGAGATACCGACGAGCCGAGCCTAACGGTCCGGGACATGCGAGGCCAGACGCGAGAAGGATCCGGACGAGAGACGGCCGATGAGTTTTTCCGTATGGCGCAGTCAGAAGACGTGTTCGTGCGTCGCGGCCGCGAGTGTCGTGGAAGCACGCACGGACGAAGTCCGCCGAGAACCCGACATGAGACCGAGGAACCCACGATGCGCACCCTGATCAGTACCGCATTCATCTCGCTCGACGGCGTCGTGGAGGCCCCGGGTGGCGAGCCCGGCTACCGGAACACCGGCTGGACCTTCAAGCACGCCGAGTTCCTGCCCGAGGCGTACGAGATCAAGGACCGGGAACAGAGGGAAGCCACCGCGATGATGATGGGGCGCACCAGCTATGAGGCGTTCAGCCCGGTGTGGCCCGCCATGGAGGAATTCGCCGACTACAACGCGATGCCGAAGTTCGTCGTCTCCACGACCCTCAGCGAGGACGAGCTCGTGAAGAACTGGGGGGAGACGAGGATCCTGCGGTCGCTCGACGACGTCGCCGCGCTGAAGGAGACGGAGGGCGGCCCGATCATCATCCATGGCAGCGCATCCCTCAACCAGGCCCTTTCCGACGCCGGCCTGATCGACCGCTACCACCTGCTCGTCTTCCCGCTTCTGCTCGGGGCGGGCAAGCGGCTCTTCAGCACCACGGACAAGGACGCCCAGAAGCTGAGGCTCGTCGAGCACAAGGCCTACGCCAACGGTCTCCAGAAGAACGTCTTCGACGTCGTTCGCTGACGAGGCGCCGCGCGCTCGGCGCGGCGGGCGTCCCCGGTGGCGGGGCAGCATGAGGACGATGCCGTTCGGAGCGGAGTGTGGGGTGGGGCCCACGGCATGCCGGCCCCGCCCGTCACGTCCCGGCGCCCACCCGGACAACGCCGACCAGCCACGTCTCAGCCCGTCCGGCGCACACCCGAGCAAGCCAGATCAGCCACATTCCAGCCCGTCCGGCGATTGAGGACGAGGCCGTTCAGGCCGAAGCGGGGGCCTGGGGGCGGCAGCCCCCAGCAGCGGGCCGGGCAGCAACGCCCAGGACTAGGAAGCCCTCGGCACCCCGGAGGACCCCCGCACCATCAACTCCCCCCGCACCGACGCGATCCCCCCGGGCGGCGCCTCCTCACGCCCCATCGCGATCCGCCCGGCCCGAGCCCCGGCCTCCCCCAACGGCAACCGCACCGTCGTGAGTGAGGGCACCGCGTCGATACTGAAGGGGAGATCGTCGAACCCGGCCACCGACACGTCCTCGGGGATCCGCCGCCCGGAGTCGCGCAGCGCCGCGCACGCCCCCAGTGCGACGGAGTCGTTCGCGGCGACGACCGCCGTCAGCGACGGGTCACGCCGCAGCAGCTCCAGCGTCGCCTCGTAGCCGGACCTGCGGTCGTAGCGTCCGTGGACCGTCCACCGGGGGTCCTCCTCGATCCCGTGCGCGGCCAGCGCGGCCCGGTGTCCCTCCAGCCGGTGCCGGGTGGTGGTCCGCTCCTCCGGGCCCGCGATGTAGCCGAGCCGCCGGTGCCCGAGCCCGATCAGGTGCTCGGTCAGTTCCTGCCCGCCCCCGCGGTTGTCGAAGGTCAGCGCGATCGCCCCGGTCTCCGGCGCGGGCGGGCGCCCGCACAGCACCACCCGCGTCCCCGCGTCCGTGAGCTTGCGCACCTTCGCGTCCATCGCCGCCTTGTGCGCCGTGTCCTCGATCGCCCCGCCGGTCAGCACCACGGCCGCCGCACGCTGCCGCTGCAACAGCGTGAGATACGTCAGCTCCCGTTCCGGGGAGCCGCCCGTGTTGCAGACCACCGCGAGTCTCTCCCCGCCCGCACGGCCGCCCGGGCCGCCGATCTCGGCCTGGATCGCGCTCGCCATGATCCCGAAGAAGGGGTCGGCGATGTCGTTCACCAGGATCCCGACCAGGTCGGAGGTGGCGGCGGCCAGGGAGCTGGCGGGCCCGTTGAGCACATAGTCCAGCTCGTCCACGGCCTTCAGCACCCGCTCGCGGGTGGAGGCGGCAACGGGGTAGTTCCCGTTCAGCACGCGCGACACCGTCGCGGGCGAGACCTGCGCGCGGGCCGCCACGTCCGCCAGGGTCACCGTCATCTCGTCGTCCTCCGGTCGCGCATCTCGTCGTCGCCCTCGTACACACCCGGAGCCATGACAACGGTTCCGAGCAGGTCGGCAGCCCTGGCCTCACCAAATCCGTGGCCAAGGTTTCCGAGCAGACTTTAAGCCCCCGACCCCCGGTTGTTCGCCCCCTCGAACAACTCGTCCTGGTCACGGTCTTGTCCGGACCATGGTTCAGAGGCTAGCTTCTCCGTATGTAGAAAGCGCTTGCTGCAACGCTCACCAGTGGGCGTACGCGGCGCGACGACCGCGTACGAAGGGAACGACGTGACACGCAAGACGGTGCGTATCGCCATGAACGGCGTGACCGGGCGCATGGGCTACCGCCAGCACCTGGTCCGCTCCATCCTGGCCCTGCGCGAGCAGGGCGGCCTCGACCTCGGCGACGGCACCGTGCTGTGGCCCGAGCCGATCCTGGTCGGCCGCCGTGAGCACGCGCTGAAGGCGATGGCCGAGCAGCACGGGCTGGAGCACTGGTCGACGGACGTGGACGCGGTCCTCGCCGACGAGACGGTGGACATCTACTTCGACTCCCAGGTCACCTCCGCCCGTGAGGAGGCCCTGAAGAAGGCGATCGCGGCCGGCAAGCACATCTACACCGAGAAGCCGACCGCCACCGGTCTCGACGGCGCGCTCGCCCTCGCCCGGCTGGCGGACGAGGCCGGCATCAAGCACGGCGTCGTCCAGGACAAGCTCTTCCTCCCCGGCCTGCTGAAGCTGAAGCGCCTCATCGACGGCGGCTTCTTCGGCCGGATCCTCTCCGTGCGCGGCGAGTTCGGCTACTGGGTCTTCGAGGGCGACTGGCAGGACGCCCAGCGCCCGTCATGGAACTACCGTGCCGAGGACGGCGGCGGCATCGTCGTCGACATGTTCCCGCACTGGGAGTACGTGCTCCACGAGCTGTTCGGCCGTGTGAAGTCGGTCCAGGCCCTCACCGCCACCCACATCCCGCAGCGCTGGGACGAGAACGGCAAGCCGTACGACGCCACCGCCGACGACGCCGCCTACGGCGTCTTCGAGCTGGAGGGCGGCGCGATCGCCCAGATCAACTCCTCCTGGGCCGTGCGCGTCAACCGCGACGAGCTGGTGGAGTTCCAGGTGGACGGCACGGAGGGCTCGGCGGTGGCCGGTCTGCGCAACTGCCGTGTCCAGCACCGCTCGGCCACGCCCAAGCCGGTCTGGAACCCGGACATCCCCGCCACGGAGGTCTTCCGCGACCAGTGGCAGGAGGTCCCGGACAACGCCGAGTTCGACAACGGCTTCAAGGCCCAGTGGGAGCTGTTCCTGAAGCACGTCTACGCCGACGCGCCCTACCACTGGGACCTGCTGGCCGGTGCCCGCGGTGTCCAGCTCGCCGAGCTGGGCCTCGCGTCCTCGGCCGAGGGCCGTCGTATCGACGTACCGGAGATCGGCCTGTGACCATCCAGCTCCCGGACGCGAGCGGGTCCCTGAGGGCGTACGAGCCCCGCCAGGAGCCGCTCGCCCTCACCACCGGTTCCCCGTTCACCTCCCGCACGGTCTTCTCGGCGGCGCATGTCGTCGCCGACCCGTTCGCGGACGTGTCCCCGGACTCGCCCGCGGCCGTCGACTGGGACGCCACCCTCGCCTTCCGCCGCCATCTGTGGTCGCACGGGCTGGGTGTCGCCGAGGCCATGGACACCGCGCAGCGCGGCATGGGCCTGGACTGGGCGGGCGCGGCGGAGCTGATCCGCCGGTCGGCCGCCGAGGCCAGGTCGGTGGGCGGCCGTATCGCCTGCGGCGTGGGCACCGACCAGCTCACCGGCCCGGCGTCCCTCGCCGAGGTCCGCGCGGCCTACGAGGAGCAGCTCGCGCTCGTGGAGCAGTCCGGCGCCCAGGCCATCCTGATGGCGTCCCGGGCGCTCGCGGCAGCCGCCTCAGGCCCCGAGGACTACCTGGAGGTCTACGGCCAACTGCTCCGCCAGTCCGCCGAACCGGTCGTCCTGCACTGGCTCGGCCCGATGTTCGACCCGGCGCTGGAGGGCTACTGGGGGTCGTCCGACCTGGACGCGGCGACGGACACCTTCCTGGAGGTGATCTCGGCCCACCCCGACAAGGTTGACGGCATCAAGGTCTCCCTGCTGGACGCCCGGCGCGAGGTGGACCTGCGCCGCCGGCTCCCCGACGGGGTCCGCTGCTACACCGGCGACGACTTCAACTACCCCGAGCTGATCGCGGGCGACGAGCGGGGCTTCAGCCACGCCCTGCTCGGCATCTTCGACCCGCTGG
The DNA here is from genome assembly GCF_044457425.1 of Streptomyces sp. NPDC050546. NCBI lineage: Bacteria > Bacillati > Actinomycetota > Actinomycetes > Kitasatosporales > Streptomycetaceae > Streptomyces > Streptomyces sp. NPDC050546. The sequence continues at coordinate 35,752 of NZ_JBITGX010000021.1, read as the reverse complement.
GCCCGCTGGCGGCGGAGGCGGTCCGGGTGCTCGACACGGGGGATGTGAAGGGCTTCAGGGGGTTGCTGGACCCGACGGTCGAGCTCTCCCGCCACCTCTTCCAGACCCCGACCCGCTTCTACAAGACGGGCGTGGTGTTCCTGGCGTGGCTGGCGGGCCACCAGTCCCACTTCACGATGGTCGGCGGCCTCCAGTCGGCCCGCTCGCTCCCGCACTTCGCGAGGGCGTACGAACTCGCCGACGGCCTCGGCCTGTTCCCCGACCCGAAGCTGGCGCAGGAACGGATGAAGAACCTGCTGTCCTTGTACGGGGTGAACCAGTGACGGAACTCGCGCGTTTCTCCATCAACCAGATGACGGTCAAGCAGCTGTCGATGCCGGAACTGGTCGACACCTGCCGTGAGTTGGGCGTCGTCAACGTCGGCCTGTGGCGTGAGCCGGTCCAGTCGTACGGTCTGGAGGCCACGGCCAAGCTGGTCCGTGACGCGGGCCTGACGGTGACGACGTTGTGCCGGGGCGGCTTCTTCACGGCGATCGACCCGCGGGAGCGGGCCGAGGCCCTGGCCGACAACCGGCGCGCGATCGACGAGGCGGCGACGCTCGGCACGGACACGCTGGTCCTGGTCTCGGGCGGGCTCCCGGCCGGCTCGAAGGATCTGCACGGGGCGCGGGAGCGGATCGCGGACGCGCTGGCGGAGCTGGGGCCGTACGCCGAGGAGCACGGCGTCCGGCTGGCCATCGAGCCGCTCCACCCGATGTACGCCTCCGACCGCTGTGTGGTGTCGACGCTGGCCCAGGCCCTGGACCTGGCCGAACGGTTCCCCGCCCGGCAGGTCGGGGTCACCGTCGACACGTACCACATCTGGTGGGACGACACGGCCCCGGCGCAGATCGCCCGGGCGGGCGCGTCCGGGCGTATCCACACCTTCCAGCTCGCCGACTGGACGACCCCTCTCCCGGAGGGGGTGCTGACCGGCCGGGGCCAGATCGGCGACGGCGCGATCGACATGCGGGAGTGGCAGGGGTACGTGGAGGCGGCCGGGTACACCGGCGCCATCGAAGTGGAGCTGTTCAACGACGGCTTGTGGGCACGGGACGGCCGCGAGGTGCTGGCCGAGACGGCGGCGAGGTTCGTCGAACACACCCGGTGATCCACTCCTGAGCCAGGCTCGCTGCCCCGCCCCGCGGAACCGGGCGGGGCAGCCGCCGTAGCGGTGAGTGGCCGAAAGTGCCGGCTCACACGCCCCGTTGGACCACCGGTTCACCCCGGGTACCGACTTCCGGAAAAACGGCCCGCGCCGGGAACCCGACCCGGACTCCCGTCGTCCAAACGCAGGCCGCCGGAGAGTCACCACGGTGCGGTGTCGGCCCTCGCTGCTGGCTGCGATCGCTGACCTCCCTCTCCGCCGTACCGCGGCCGGCGGCCCCGCCGCCATCGGCGCGTCCCCCTCCGACCGCGCCGGTGGCGGCCCCCGTGCGGTTACCGCGCGTTCCCTTGACTGGCAGAAACTTCCCGGTTATTGGTGACCTCTTGGAAGTTTCCTTCAGCGGATCCGAGCGGATCACCTCCGGAAGGAGCGCACGTGCACGACACCGGCACGGGAAGCACCGCACAGCCCTCCAGACGCACCGTTCTCGCCGCCACGGCCGGGGTCACCGCCGCCCTCGCGGCCGCCGGGCCCTCGTACGCCTCCACCCCACCGGACGACAGGAGACTGCGCGCTCACATCTCGCGGATGACGCTGGAGGAGAAGGTCGGCCAGCTCTTCGTGATGCGGGTCTACGGCCACTCCGCCACCGCCCCCGACCAGGCCGACATCGACGCCAACCTCAAGGAGATCGGGGTCCGTACGGCCGCCGAGCTGGTCGCGAGGTACCGGGTCGGCGGCATCATCTACTTCGCCTGGGCGCACAACACCCGCGAACCGCACCAGATCGCCGACCTCTCCAACGGCATCCAGCGGGCCTCCCTGGGACTCCCCCGCGGGCTGCCCGTGCTCATCTCGACCGACCAGGAGCACGGGATCGTGGCCCGGGTGGGGAAGCCCGCGACGCTCTTCCCAGGAGCCATGGCCGTCGGGGCGGGCCGGTCGCGGTCCGACGCCCGGGCGCTCGGCCGGATCGCGGGTGCCGAGCTGCGGGCGATGGGCATCCGGCAGGACTACTCCCCCGTGGCCGACGTGAACGTCAACCCGGCCAACCCGGTCATCGGCGTACGGTCCTTCGGGGCCGACCCGCGGGCCGTGGCCGGGCTGGTGGCCGCCGAGGTCGCCGGGTACCAGGGCTCCGGGGTCGCCGCGACCGCCAAGCACTTCCCGGGGCACGGGGACACCAACGTCGACAGCCACACCGGCTTCCCCACCATCACGCACAGCCGGGAACTCTGGGAGAAGCTGGACGCACCGCCGTTCCGGGCGGCGATCGCCGCCGGCATCGACTCGATCATGACCGCCCATCTGATGGTCCCGGCCCTCGACGACTCCGGCGACCCCGCCACCCTCTCCCGCCCCATCCTCACCGGCATTCTCCGCGAACAGCTCGGCTACGACGGGGTGGTGGTCACCGACTCCCTCGGCATGGAGGGCGTACGGACCAAGTACGGCGACGCCCGGGTGCCGGTGCTCGCGCTCAAGGCGGGCGTGGACCAGCTACTGAACCCGCCGCATCTGGACCTGGCCTGGAACGCCGTCCTGACAGCCGTGCGTGAGGGCGAGCTGACGGAGGCTCGGCTCGATGAATCGATCCTGCGGGTGCTGCGGCTGAAGTCCAAGCTGGGGCTGTTCCGTGCGCCGTACGTCAGTCAGGGCGGCGTCGACCGGACCGTCGGCATCCGGCCGCATCTGAAGGCGGCCGACCGGATCGCCGAGCGGACGACCACCCTGCTCGTCAACGAGGGCCGGCTGCTGCCGCTGTCCCGGCGCCGCCACCCCAAGGTGCTCGTGGTCGGGGCCGATCCGGCCTCGCCGTCGGGGACGACCGGGCCGCCCACGGGCGTACTCGCGGGCGCGCTGTCGGAACTCGGCTTCACCGCCACCGCCCTGTCGACCGGTACCGCCCCCTCGGCGGCGACCATCGCGAAGGCGGTCGCGGCCGCGCGGGACGCGGACGCGGTGGTGGCCGCCACGTACAACGTCACGGCGGGCAGCAGCCAGAAAGCGCTGGTCGAGCAGCTCGTGGCGACCGGGAGACCGGTCGTGGCGGTCGCGATCCGCAATCCCTACGACGTGGCCCAACTGCCGTCCGTCCCGGCCTGTCTGGCCGCCTACTCCTGGACGGACGTCGAACTGCGGGCCGCCGCACGGGTGATCGCCGGGCGGGTGGAGCCGCGCGGGAAGCTGCCGGTCGCCGTACAGCGGGCGAATGATCCAGAACAGGTGCTGTACCCGATCGGGCACGGTCTGTCGTACTAGCCATACGCCACGGACCGGGCGCACCACCCCCAACGTGCGCAAACCACCCCATGTGCCTGGCGTGCACCCACGATCGCGGGTCACGCTGGGCCAGGGCCCCAGGGCCCTGAGCACTCAGGGGGACGGCAATGCGCAAGACGGGTTCGGCGGGGGTGATGGGCGGGCTGCTCCTGCTGGTCGCGGTGCTGGCCGGGTGTCAGAGCCCGTCGGCGGGCGTGGCGGAGGACGGCCGGCTGGGCGAGCCGGTGACGGGGACGAGCGCCCCGGTCTCGCCGTCGGCGACCCGGCCGTCCGGGTACGGGGCGGTGTTCCTCGCGGTCGACGAGTGCAGTTCGTTCGGTACGACGAGCTTCACCGAGGTGCCGTGCGCCGGTGAGCGGGCGGCGGCCCGGGTCGTGGCGCGGCACGACGGCGCGGTGCGTGACGGGCCGCGCTGCCCGCGGACCACGGACTTCGTGCTGCACATCAGCGAGCAGCGGCCCGCGTCCGACGAGGACGGCGACGGGGCGGTGCCGCGCGGCTACGCCTGTATGCGCAACCTCCAGCCGCCGCACCCCGGCGACCCGGGCGGCGGGGGCGGGCCGCGCACCAACGTCGGCGACTGCGTCTACAGCTCCGGCGACGGGCAGGTCCGCGAGACCGCGTGCGACGGGAAGGGCGAGCGGAAGCCGGAGTACCGGGTGACCCGGGCGGTCACCGGCCGGGCCGACTGCCCCGCCTCGACCGCCCTGTACGTCCGACTCGGCGGCACCCGGCCGGTGGGGTGCGCCCGGCCGCTGTGAGCGGCCGGGCGCGACAGCGACATGCGTTACGGGCGCAGCGTCATCTCACGCTGGGTGTCCCGCTTGTCGAGTTTGGCGTCGAACTTCGCCAGCGGCTTCGCCGCCTGCGGGTCGGCCTGTACCGCGGTGGAGGCGACACCGGCCCAGTCGAGGATGCGGGCGGTGGCGAGGGCCTTCTGCTCGGGCACGAGGCCCGCGACGTTGGCCCCGTGGTTCATGCCCGGAGCGGTCATGACGTAGGAGTCCTTCGCGCCCTTGCCGACGCGGAACGGCTCCGCGCCCCACGGGTCGTTCTCGCCGTAGACGAAGAGCATCTGACGGGCGTTGTGCCGGACCCAGGTGTCGACGTCCCGCATCGCCCCCGGCTGGAACTTCATGGGGATGTCGCGCGGGACGAAGTTGCGCGGCGGCTGGTAGCCGTAGCGGATGTACTTCCTCTCGATGTGCGGGAAGCCGATCGTCGGCGCGCCGAGCTGCGTGCCGGCCTGGTAGTAGTACGGCGTGTAGGTGGTCAGGCCCTGGTCGGCGTAGGCGGAGAAGCCGGCGATCGTGTCGACGGAGGTCCAGATGTCGTCGTCGGTGGCGTTCTTCGCGTCGGCCGGGATCTGGTCGCAGTCCTTCAGCAGGCTGTACTGCCAGAAGCCCCAGACGTAGTCGAGGACGGTCGCCTCGTAGGCCTTGTCGAGACTGCCGATAATCTCGAAGGTGAGGCCGTTCTCCTTCACGTAGGCCGCGTACTTCTTCTCCAGCGGCTCACGGCGGACCAGCGCCTCGCGCTGCACGGCGTTCAGCCGGTCGCGGCACTCCTTGGTGCCGACCCGGGCGAAGAAGCGGTCGTAGGCGGCGTCCTCCTTGTTCACCACGTCGTTCGGGGCGACGTAGGCGACGACGCCGTCCATGTCGCGCGGGTAGAAGCGCTCGTAGTAGGTGGCGGTCATGCCGCCCTTCGAACCGCCCGTGGAGAGCCACTTCTTGGCGTAGACGCTCTTCAGGGCCTTGAAGACGCGGTGCTGGTCGCTGGCCGCCTGCCAGATGTCCAGCTTGGACCAGTCGGCCGGGTCGGGGCGGGACGGGGTGAAGAAGCGGTACTCCAGGGAGACCTGGTTGCCGTCCACGATCTGGGTGGGCTCGCTGCGGCGGGGCGTCGTGGAGACGTTGTAGCCGCTGGTGAAGAAGACCGTCGGGCGGGCGGCGTCCTTGTGCAGCACGGTGATGCGCTGCTGGAACGTGCCCTTGGACGGCTTCCGGTGGTCGACCGGCTGGGTGTAGTTCAGGACGAAGAAGCGGTAGCCGGTGTACGGCTTCTCCTCGACCAGGCTCATGCCCGGTATGGAGAGCAGCCTCTCCTTGATGTCAGTGGTGCTGCCGGTGCCGGTGGCCTCCGGCTCGGCGGCGGTGGCCGCTGACGCCGTGCCCAGTGTGCCTATGAGCACCGTGAGCGCCAGCAGCCATCTGAGCGCCTTGCGCATGCGCACTCCCCTGTGAGACAGATGTGCGCCGGAAGCTAGCGGACCAACTCACCGGAGCACCAGGGGACATAGGGAAAACCCTGTGCGTGGGCGGGGATTCAGCAGAGGATCCAGCCGGTGCTGACGGACTTGGGGCCGACCTTGCCCTTGAGCCAGACGCAGCGGCGCCCGGCGTGCACCGTGACCGGGCCGGCGAGGTAGGAGTATTTGCCCTCGTCGACGACCGGGCGGTTGCCGCGCGCCTGCACGCTCACCGACATCTTCTTCTTCACACCGGGCTTCTTGGTCACGGTCACGGCGCAGACGTAGCCGCCGCGCTTGTAGACGAGCACGACCCCGGTGGAGAACGGCAGGGTGCGGACCTTGCGGCCGGGGCAGGGTGCGCTGGAGGCGGCCTGTGCCTCGCCCGGTGCCGCCACGGCGAGCAAGCCGGAGGCGGTCAGCACGGCCAGGCCGAGCGCGAACCGCCGGCGTATCGCTCCACTGTCCATGTTGCGCCCCTTCCGTACCTCCACTGCACCCATCGTCGTACTGCTGTACGGACGCATGACGTATGGCGGCGGTTGCACACCACGACCACATACCCGACCTTGGAGTGATCCGAGTCACATTCGACGGGGAGTGTCGTTGACTCACACCCCTGCGGCTTCGTACTGGGTGACGGCGGATCCGCACCCTCCGTACCACTGCTGACGGGATGAACGTGCTGAACCTACTTGTGACTCTGGGGCTCACCGGCGCCGCGGCCCTTGCCGCGGCGGGAGTCCAGTGGATACGGGACCGCTCCCGCGAGCGGCTGTACCGCACGATCGCCCGGTCCCTGCCCCGGGGCGGCTCCATGACGGAGCAGCAACCCGACGGTTCCGTCTGGGAGTTGAGAATCCCGCACGACGGGGACGCTCGGTGAGCGAGCCGCTCGTGGCCTGCGAAAGGTTCTTCATGGCGCACTACGACGACCTGGTCGCGATGGCCACGCACATGGTGGCGGGCGATGTCCACCAGGCGGAGGAACTGGTGGCAGACGCATTCGTGCAGGCCCTGCAGGGGTGGGAAAGACTCGACAATCCCCGCACCTGGCTCGTCGCCGTGATCGCCCGCAACGCCATCAAGAGGTCACGGCGCCTGCGCGGCAGACTGCCGAAGCTGGCCCGGATCTGGGCCACGGAGCGTACGGTCACCGGGAACGACCCGGCCGCTGTCGTCGAACGGCAGGAGGACTACGTCCGAGTGATGGAGGCACTGGCCGGGCTCCCCGGCCGGCAGCGCACCATCGCGGTGCTCTGCTGGTGTGAGGGGTGGTCGCAGAAGGACATCGCGGCGGAGATCGGTGTCGCCCCCAGCACGGTGGCCCAGCACCTGGCCCGGGCTCAGGCGAAGATGCGGCGTACCTTCGGCGAGCGTGGGCAGGAACTCAATCTCTTCGCCGACCTGGGGAAGGAGCGGGCGTGAACTGGTTCCGCCGGCACAGGCACACGCTGGACCCCGACCCGCTCGTGAAGGACGCCGTGGTCCGTTCCACCGCGTTGCTGCGGGCCCGGCTCGCCCGTGGCACCGCCGACCGCAAGGCCGGTGTCTTCGCGGAAGTCGTTCGCCGGGCGGCCGCTGCCTCGCGCACCGACTCGGCACGTCTCAGGGCACCGGCCCACGACCCGCTGACCGGTCTGCCCGATCGGCATCTTCTGATGGAGCGGACGCTCATGATGTGCGATGCGGCCGAGCGCACGGGCCAGCGTGCCGCCCTCGTTCTGCTCAGCTTCGAACAGTTCCGGTCGGTGAACTCCGCACTCGGCCATCGCGCCGGTGACCGGCTGCTGCTGCAGATCGCCGACCGGCTGCGGCTGGCACTGCCCCGGGGCGCGGAGGCCGCGCGGCTCGGCGGGGACGAGTTCGCCGTCCTCCTGCCCGTCGCCGACTCCACCACGTCCGCGACCCGGGTCGCCCGGGGCCTGGTCGCCGCGCTCAGCTCCCCGCTCGACCTCGACGGCCTCACCCTCGTCCTGGAGGCCGGCGCCGGCGTCGCCGTCTTCCCCGACCACGGGCCGGACGCCGCGGAGCTGCTGCGGCGGGCGGACGTGGCGATGTACCAGGCGAAGCGGGACCGCACGGGCGTGGAGGTCTACGAGTCCAGGCGTGACTCCAACACCCCCGACCGGCTGGGGCTGCTGGGCGATCTGCGCCGCGCCCTCGACGCGCACGAGGTACAGCTGCACTACCAGCCGAAGGTCCGCTTCGACGGACAGGTCGCCGGCCTGGAGGCCCTGGTCCGCTGGGCGCACCCGGAGCGGGGCAACGTGCCGCCGGACGAGTTCATAGCGATCGCCGAGTCCTCGGGCCTGATGCCCCACCTCACCGAGTATGTCCTGGAGACAGCGCTCGGGCAGGTCGCGCGCTGGCGGGAGCAGGGCCTGTTCGTCCAGGTCGCGGTGAACATCTCCCCGCGCGACGTGCACACCCCGGGCTTCGCCGGTTCCGTGGCCGCCCGGCTGGCCCGGCACGGCGTCCCCGCGAGGGCGCTCCAGCTGGAGATCACCGAAGGTGTCCTCCAGGGGGACCCGCAGCGCGCCGCCGACACCCTCAGCGGGCTCACCGGGCACGGGGTGAGTATGTCCCTGGAGGGCTTCGGGACGGGCTACTCCTCTCTGACGGCTCTGCGGAGACTGCCGTTGAGCGAGCTGAAGATCGACCGCTCGTTCGTGGCCCGGCTCGCCGTCGACACCGAGGACGCCGAGATCGTGCGCTGCACGGTCGACCTCGCGCACTCCCTCGGCCTGCTCGTCGTCGCCGAGGGCGTCGAGGACGACGAGACCTGGGAGCGCCTGCGCGACCTCGGCTGCGACGCCACGCAGGGCTGGCTGGTCGCCGCCGCGATGCCCCCCGACGAGACCACGGCCTGGCTCCGTGACCGCGCCCAGGGGGGAAGCGGCCGTCAGCCGAGCTGGGCTCCGACCGGCTCCTCCGGCTCGGCGGCGCCGGTGAACGTGCGCCACAGTTCCGCGTAGTGGCCGTCGCGGGCCAGCAGCTCGTCGTGTGTGCCGTCCTCGGCGACCCCGCCGTCGTCCATGACGACGACCCGGTCGGCGCGGGCGGCGGTGGTGAGGCGGTGGGCGACGACGAGGGTGGTGCGGCGGCCTGCCAGGCGGTCGGTGGCCTGGTTGACCTGGGCCTCCGTGGCCAGGTCCAGCGCGGCCGTCGCCTCGTCGAGCAGCAGGACGTCCGGGTCGACCAGCTCGGCACGGGCCAGGGCGATCAGCTGGCGCTGCCCGGCGGACAGGTTGCGCCCGCGCTCGGCGACCTCGTGGAGGTAGCCGCCGTCCAGCGTGGCGATCATGTCGTGCGCGCCGACCGCCCGGGCCGCCGCCTCGACCTCGGCGTCGGTGGCGTCCGGGCGGCCGTAGGCGATGGCGTCGCGGACGGTGCCCTGGAAGAGGTACGCCTCCTGCGGGACGACTCCCAGACGGTGCCGGTACGAGGTGAGGTCCAGGGAGCGCAGATCGGTGCCGTCGACGGTGACCCGGCCGCCGGTCGGGTCGTAGAAGCGGGCCACGAGCTTGACGAGGGTGGACTTCCCGGCGCCGGTCTCGCCGACGAAGGCGACGGTCTGCCCGGCCGGGATGCGCAGGTCGACCCCGCCCAGGGCCTCTTCGTCGTCGCCGTAGGCGAAGTGCACGTCCTCGAAGGCGATCTCGCCGCGCAGGGAGAGGACCTCCAGGGGTTCGTCGGCGGACTTCGTCGACGTCGGCTCCCGGAGCAGCTCCTGGATGCGGCCCAGCGAGACGGTCGCCTGCTGGTAGCCGTCGAAGACCTGGGAGAGCTGCTGCACGGGCGCGAAGAACAGATCGATGTAGAGCAGGTACGCCACCAGCGAGCCGATCGCCAGCGTGCCGTCGTCGACCCGGGCGCCGCCCACGATCAGCACGGCCGCCGCCGCCACCGACGACAGGAACTGCACGAACGGGAAGTAGATCGAGATCAGCCACTGGCCCCGGATGCGCGCCCGGCGGTAGTCGGCGCTGCGCTCGGCGAACCGCCGCCCACCGTCCCGCTCACGCCGGAACGCCTGCACGATGCGCAGCCCGGACACCGACTCCTGGAGGTCGGCGTTGACCACCGACACCCGCTCGCGGGCCAGCTCGTACGCCTTCACACTCGCCCGGCGGAAGAAGAACGTGGCGATGATCAGCGGCAGCAGCGTCGCGAAGACGACCAGCGCGAGCTCCACGTCGATCACCAGCAGGGCGACCATGATGCCGAAGAAGGTGACGACCGAGACGAAGGCCGTGACCAGGCCCGTCTGGAGGAACGTCGACAGCGCGTCGACGTCGGTCGTCATCCGGGTCATGATCCGGCCGGTCAGCTCACGCTCGTAGTAGTCGAGCCCGAGGCGCTGGAGCTGGGCGAAGATCTTCAGCCGGAGCGAGTACAGGACCCGCTCCCCCGTCCGCCCGGTCATCCGGGTCTCGCCGATCTGCGCCGCCCACTGCACGACCACCGTGCCCAGCCCGAGCAGGGCGGCCGCCCAGACGGCGCCGAGCGCGGCCTGGGTGACGCCCGAGTCGATGCCGTGCCGGATCAGCACCGGCAGCAGCAGGCCCATGCCCGCGTCGGTGGCGACCAGGGCGAGGCTGACCAGCAGCGGCAGCCCGAAGCCGCGCAGCAGCCGGCGCAGGCCGTAGGACTCCTCCGGCTGGACGGCCCGCGACTCGTCGATGTCGGGGACGTCGGTGGCCGGGGGCAGCGCCTCGACCTGGGCGAGCAGCTCGGGAGTGGCGGGGCTCTCGGCGAGGGCGAGGTCCTTGCGCTCGCGGTCGCCGGTCCACAGCCGTGGCGTGACGCCGCGTTCGGCGTCGAACTCCGCGTCCAGCTCGTCCCGGACGGAGGTGTCCTCCTCGGGACAGACGGGCTGGGTGTGGCCCGGGGAGACCGCGCCCAGCTCGTCGGGGTCGGTAAGCAGCCGCCGGTAGAGGGCGGAGCGGCGCTGGAGCTCCTCGTGGCTGCCGATGTCGGCGAGCCGGCCGCCGTCCAGGACGGCGATGCGGTCGGCGAGGTTCAGGGTGGAGCGGCGGTGGGCGATCAGCAGGGTGGTACGGCCCCGCATGACGCCCTTCAGGGCCTCGTGGATCTCGTGCTCGACCCGGGCGTCCACGGCGGAGGTGGCGTCGTCCAGGACCAGCAGGCGCGGGTCGGTGAGGATCGCGCGGGCGAGGGCGACGCGCTGGCGCTGGCCGCCGGAGAGGGTGAGGCCGTGCTCGCCGACGGTGGTGTCGTAGCCGTCGGGGAGTTCGCTGATGAAACGGTCCGCCTGGGCGGCTCGGGCTGCCTTCTCGATCTCCTGCTGGGTGGCGTCCGGGCGGCCGTAGGCGATGTTGTTGCGGACGGTGTCGGAGAAGAGGAACGAGTCCTCCGGGACCAGCCCGATCGCGGACCGCAGTGACTCGACGGTCAGCTCGCGCACGTCGTGGCCACCGACGAGGACGGCACCGCGGGTGACGTCGTAGAAGCGCGGCAGGAGGAGGGAGACCGTGGATTTGCCGGAGCCGGAGGAGCCGACGACGGCGAGGGTCTCGCCGGGGCGGATCTCGAAGGACAGGCCGTCGAGGACGGGGCTGGTCTTGCCGTCGGCGGCTTCATACCCGAAGGAGACGTCGTCGAACTCCACCGTCGCGGGGGCGTCGGCGGGGAGGTCCTTGGAGCCGTCCTGGAGCGAGGGCTCGGTGTCGATCAGCTCCAGGACGCGCTCGGTGCCGGCGCGGGCCTGCTGGCCGACGGTGAGGACCATGGCGAGCATCCGGACCGGGCCGACCAGCTGGGCGAGATAGGTCGAGAAGGCGACGAACGTGCCGAGCGTGATGTGCCCGCGTACCGCCAGCCAGCCGCCGAGGGCCAGCATGGCGACCTGGCCGAGGGCGGGGACGGCCTGGAGGGCCGGGGTGTAGACCGAGTTCAGGCGGACGGTGCGCAGCCGGCCCGCGAAGAGCCTGCGGCCGACCTCCCTGAGCTTCCCGGTCTCCTGCTCCTCCTGCCCGAAGCCCTTCACCACGCGTACGCCGCTGACGGCGCCGTCGACCACGCCCGCGACGGCGGCGGCCTGGGCCTGGGCGTACCAGGTGGAGGGGTGCAGCCGGGTGCGGCTGCGCCTCGCGATCCAGGCGAGGGCGGGGGCGACGGCCAGGGCGACGAGGGTGAGCGGCCAGGACAGCCAGGCCATGATCACCAGGGAGATCGCGAAGAGCAGGAAGTTCCCGATCGTCATCGGGAGCATGAAGAGCAGGCCCTGGATCAGCTGGAGGTCGCTGGTGGCCCGGCCGACGACCTGGCCGGTGGACAGCTCGTCCTGGCGGCGGCCGTCGAGCCGGGTGATCGTGCCGTACATCTCCGTGCGCAGGTCGTGCTGGACGTCCAGGGCGAGGCGGCCGCCGTAGTAGCGGCGGATGTAGGTGAGGACGTAGACGACCAGGGCGGCGGCGATGAGGAGTCCGGCCCAGGTGGTCATGTCCCTGGTGTGGTCGCTGATGACGTCGTCGATGATCACCTTGGTGATCAGGGGGACGAGGGCCATGACGGCCATGCCGGCCAGGGAGGAGCCGAGGGCGAGCACGACGTCCTTCGGGTGGCGCCATGCGTAGGCCCACAGTCGTCGTGCCCATCCCCGTTTCGGTGTCACACCGGTGCCTTCCAGTTGTCCTGAGCTGCCGGAAGGCACCAACGCGATTGGGGGCGGATTTCATCCCGCCGTGACAGTTTTCCGTCTGTGGGCGGGTGCGGCGCCGTGTCGGCTGGTCGCGCAGTTCCCCGCGCCCCTAGAAGAAGGGGGTCACCCTTACCCGCAAGTAATAGAACCGGGTCGTTTGGACTGCGTTCTGGTTGTCGTCGCTGGCCAGGACAACCTTCAAGCGGCCATGCGCACGGCCCGTGATCACCATGGCCTCGATGTTGTCGAGGAGGGGGTTCGGCTGGGGCTGCTTGGCCGTCGCGCCCAGGGTGGGGCAGGTGGCGAGGTCGGTGAGCAGGGTCTTCCGCAGGGCGTGGCGGGGGTCGGCCAGGTAGAGGCGGACCGTGTTGCCGACGCCGGAGGTGAAGCCGCGTTCCAGGACCAGGAGGCGGCCGTCGGGGGTGGCCTGGATCTCGGAGACGCCCAGGCCGGGGTCCGTGCGGTAGGAGTACTGGCGCCCGAGCCGGAAGTGGCCCCGGTGGCGGTCCCAGGTCTGGAAGCGGACGGTGTCGGCGCTGTCGCCGGAGAGCGGGTACTCCATGGACGCGACCAGGGTGCGACCGCCGGGCAGCAGGGTCAGGCCCTCGAAGGTGCCGTTGGGCTGCGCGCGGCCCGCGGGGGTCACGCGCAGGTCGTCCGGGACCGGGAGACGGTCGAGGATCGTGCCGGTGCGGGAGTAGCGGCGGATGGAGGGCTCGGTCTCCGAGGTGACCAGGCGGGTGCCGTCGCCATCGACCACCAGGCCCTCGGAGTCGAGCGCGGTCCCGGCCTCGTCGGTGAGCGGGAGGACCGAGCGGGGCTTCAGCGTCCTCGCGTCCAGGCGGAACAGCGACGAGCGGTCGGAGAGGGCGGCCAGGGAGCCGTCACGGTCCAGCGCGAGCGCGGAGAAGTTGCCGACGAAGGTGTTCTCGTAGGTCGTCTTGTCGAGCGCGTCGGAGAAGCGGTCGATGGAGACGGACGGCGAGCAGGCGTGCGAAGTATCTGGGGCGTGTGCCTGGGCGGGGCCGGCGGCGGTCAGGCAGGTGGCCGCCGTCAGGCCTGCGGCGAGAAGGGCGAGGCGGGTTCTCGGGGGCATGGGCGTCACCGTAGGACGGGCCGGTGACGCCCGGTAGGCCGCGCGGTGAAAGGTCGGATCGTGGTGGCGGGTCGGATCGCCGTGAAGGGTCAGCTCGCCGCCAGGTCCTTGTGGATGACCTTGGCCACGGCCTGGATGGTGGTGATGCCGTAGTTCATGGTGCTGTTGCCGTGGGTGAGCACGGTCATCACGTAGTCGTGGCCGCCGCCCTTGAACGCGCCGACGCTGTGCACCCGCCAGCCGTTCGTGGAGCGTTGCAGCCAGCCGTTCTTGACGGCCACGGTGACGCCCGAGGGCACCCCGTACGGCGTGCCCCAGCGCTGGGACGAGACGACCTGGCCCATCAACTTCAGGATGTAGGAACGGGAGTTGTCGCTCAGGACCGTGTTCTTGGCCGTGAGGAGCTTGAGCAGCTTCTGCTCGTCGGTGACGGTGATCTGGGTCAGACCCCAGTAGCCGTTCGCACCGGGCTTGGTCTGGCTCATGCCGGCGGCGCTGAGGAAGCCCTTGATCTTCGTCATGCCCAGCTGCTTCCACAGCGTGGAGGTCGCCGCGTTGTCCGACTTGGTGATCATGGCCTTGGCGAGGGTGTTCTCGCGGTCGGTCAGATACCGGTTCGTCTTCTTCGCGTCCCAGAGCAGGGTGGCGAGAACTGTCACCTTGACGACGCTGGCCGAGTCGTAGGCGGAACTCGCGCGCAGCGTGCAGGTCGTGTTGGTGCTGCGGTCGTAGAGGCCGACGGCGACGGTGCCCTTGCGGCCGGCGAGCGCGGCGGTGATGTCCTTTTTCAGCTTGGCGGCCAGGCCGGCCTTGGCCGAGGTGCAGGTCACGGTCGGTGTGGCAGCGGCGGCGGGCGTGGCGGCGGCGACGAGCGGCACGAGCACACCCGTACCCACGGCTGCCGCCAGCACTCTCGCGCGGCGGGATATCCCAGAAGTCATGCACCCTTGACTCGCGGACCAGGGGCAAAGGTTGTAGGCCTTGGTGAAGGCATGTACGAGTCGTTACCGGGCGCTGTGCGTTTCACAGGCGGTGGCCAGCTTCGGCACAGCGGCCACCAACCAGGGCTGTCCACCATGCTCGGGTGACATCTGCCACCGAACCCCAGCTCCGCACCGCAGCCGTGCCTCCTCCACCCGCGCCGGGGGAACGGGCCGCCCCGCGCTGGTCGCTCCCCGCCCTGCTCGCGATCCTCGCCCTGGCCGCGGTGCTCTACTCCTGGAACCTGTCCGGCTCCAGCCTCAACAGCTTCTACAGCGCGGCCGTGCTGAGCGGCACGCAGAGCTGGAAGGCGTGGTTCTTCGGCTCCCTTGACGCCGGGAACTTCCTCACCGTCGACAAGCCGCCGCTCGCGCTGATGGTCATGGGCCTGTCGTGCCGGATCCTCGGGTACGGCACCTGGCAGATGATGGCGCCGATGGTCGTGGCGGCGCTGGCCACGATCTGGATCCTGCACTCCTCCGTGAAGCGGGTGTTCGGGCACGCGGCGGCGGCCGTGGCCGCCCTGGTCCTGGCCCTCACCCCGATCACGGTCGCCATCAACCGGGACAACAACCCGGACACGCTGCTGGTGTTCCTGATGGTGGCGGGCGCCGCGCTCGGCCTGCGGGCCGTGCGGAACGGGCGGCTGCTTCCGCTGCTCGGTTCGGCGGCCTGCTTCGGGCTCGCCTTCAACACCAAGATGCTCCAGGGGTACATCGCGCTGCCCGCCGTGTTCGCGGTGTATCTGTACGCGGCCAGGCCCGCGTTGGTGAAGCGCGTGGTGAACCTGGTGGCCGCCGCCGTGGTGCTGGCCGTCTCCAGCTTCTGGTGGGCGGCGGCCGTGTCGCTGGTGCCCGCCTCCGAACGGCCGTACATCGGCGGTTCGACGGACGGCACCGCCTGGAACCTGATCATGGGCTACAACGGCCTCGGCCGGATCCTCGGCGGCGAGGGCAACGGCGGTGGCGGCGGGGGCGGAGGCGGCGGCTTCTCCGGCACCGCGGGCCTCGGCCGGATGTTCAACGACATCCTCGGCGGCCAGATCTCCTGGCTGCTCCCCTTCGCGGCACTCGCGCTCGTCGGCGGCCTGATGCTGTGCGGACGCGCCCCGCGCACGGATCTCACCCGGGCCGCGTTCGTGCTGTGGGGCGGCTGGACCGCCCTGCACTACCTGACCTTCGCCCTGGCCGAGGGCACCATGCACCCGTACTACACGACCGCGCTCGCCCCGGGCATCGCGGCGCTGTGCGGAGGCGGCGGTGTGATGCTGCTGCGCGCCTTCCGGGCCGACCGGCGGTGGGCGTGGGTGCTGCCGCTCGGGCTGGGCGTCACGGCCGTCTGGGCCGCGGTGCTGCTGCGGCGGGCCTCCGGCTGGAACACCTGGCTGTGGCCTGCGGTCCTGGTCGTCATGGCGCTGGCGATCGCGGGGCTGTTCGTCTTCCGATCCGGCGTCTCGGGCCTTCGGCTGCGGTTGCTTGCCGTGTCGGTGACGGCCGCGATCGTCGCGGCGGTGGCGGGTCCGGCCGCGTACGCCTGGTCGGTGCCTTCCGGGTCGGGCGGCGGCGGTGGCATGGGCGGCACGAACCCGACCGCCGGGCCGTCCACGGGCAGTGGCTTCGGCGGGCCCGGGGGCGGTGGCGGTGGCGGTGGCCGGGGGTTCCCGGGCGGCGGCTCGGGCGGTCCCGGGGGCGGTACCCAGCAGGGCGGGAACGCGCAGGCCGGCGGCGAGAACGCCCAGGCCGACGGCGGCAACGCCCAGGCGGATGGCGGCTTCCCCGGGGGCGGGACGCCGTCCGGCGGGCAGAACGGCCAGAACGGGCAGGCTCCCGGTGGTGCGGGCGGCTCCGGCGGTACGCCCCCGAACGGCACCGGCGGTACGGCCGAGAGCGGCACGAGCGGTCAGCCCGGCGGTACGAACGGCACGGGCGGCGGCCCCGGTGGCGGCATGGGCGGCGGCGGCATGGGCGGTGGCGCGAGCAGTGAGCTCATCTCGTACCTGAAGAAGCATCAGGACGGAGCCGAGTGGCTCCTGGCGGTGTCCAGTTCGCAGGGCGCCGCCCAGCTCATCGTGAGCAGCGGTGAGCCCGTCATCTCCATGTGGGGCTGGTCCGGCTCCGACAAGGCGATGACCCTGGCCAAGCTCAAGGAGCTGGTGAGGAACGGCGAACTGCACTACATCCAGCTCGGCGGCGGCATGGGTGGCGGCCCCGGCGGCGGCAGCAGTGTCAGCTCCGAGGTGACGGCGTGGGTGCAGAAGCACGGCACGGCGGTGAAGGAGAGCGAGTACAGCAAGAGCACGAGTTCGGACTCGAACACGGAGTCGGGCTCCACCTCCTCGTCGCAGTCGAACCAGTCGAACCAGTCGGCGATCTACCGTCTGGACCCGGCCGACGTCAGCTGAATCCCTCCGGATCCCTCTGAATCCCTCGCGATTCGGAACGAACGGCCCCCGACCCCTCGGTCAGGGGCCGTTCCCCTGTCCCCGATCATGGACATCGAGTTCCGGCGAACGGGTGAAGGGAAACGCAGGCGTGGGCCACTGCCTGGAGATGAGCACCGGCGACATGCGGACGGTGGTGCGGCTGCTCACCGCGGTGGAGCGGACCGAGCGGCAGGAGCGCACACTCACCCGGGTGCGCACGGAGTGTGGGCGGACCGACGTCCGGTTCCGGGAGCAGGGCATCGACCTCGACGTCTCCATCAGCCAGGCCCTGGAGGAGCTGATCGAGGGCGCCCCGAGCGCCGACCTCTGTCCCTCGTACAGCTACGCCTTCTACCAGGCCGTCGCGGCGCACTTCTCCGACCCGACCGACCTCGGGGCGTGGCGGCGGCCTTCGTGGTTCCACGCCATGGACGACGAACTGGCCCGGCACGGTGTGCCGTCCGACCTGCTTCCCGGCACGTTCCTGTTCAGCGGCCCGCCGCTGCGCCTCCCCCACCCCGGGGACGCGGTGCCGGCCATCGGGACCCTGCCGGCCCAGCGGGCCGGGGCCCTCGCCGATACCTACGCGTCCGTGCTCGACCGTCTCGATCGCGAGTACCGCGACGCGGCCCGCCGGTTCGCCGAGGTCATGCGGTTCGAGGCGGAGGAGTGGGAGAGTTCGCGGAAGCTCGGGACGAACCCGGACACGATCCTCTTCTGGTTCCACTGACCACTGCGGGAACTCTTGACGCCGTCCTTCCCATCGGGATACTTGCGGTCGACAGCGGGCCAACTGCCGTGTCAGCGAAGAGAGTTCGGAAGAGAGTTCGTCCATTTCGACCTGATACCGCCAGCGGTCCCACATGTCCGAGATCCCGAACGCCGTACGAAGTTTCGCCCCCACGCGTTACGGCCACCCCCACAGGAGGATCCCCCATGAGCTCACGCAAGGCAGTCGTCGCCGCCTTGGCAGCCGCGCTGCTGGCCGGCCCCGGCGTCGCCCAGGCCGCCACGCCGCAGACCACCGTCGCCCCCGCCCCGGCACGCGACCGCGCAGCGGCGGCCACCATCACCTGGTCCCTCGTCCGCGCGAGCAACCCCACCGCGGACCAGCGCTCGGCCTACGACCTGATCACCAAGGCCATGAACGCGGCCGTGGCCCGCTACAACAACCTCAGCGACCTGGGCAAGACCCTCACCGTCCGCTACGAGCCGGGCGTCCCCACCGCCGACGGCAACATCAACGGGACGATCCGCTTCGGCAGCAACCGCAGCTACATGAACGAGCGGACGGCCCTGCACGAGATCTCCCACACCATCGGTGTGGGCACCAGCTCGGGCTGGTCCCGCCTCGGCGGCAGCGGCACCTGGACCGGCGGCCAGGCCACCGCCCTCGTCAGGCAGTACGACGGCTCCGGCGCCAAGATCTCCACCGGCGGCGGGCACTTCTGGCCCTACGGACTGAACTACGACAACGAGTGGTCGGCCACGGCGGCCGACCGGCACGTCCACATCGTCGCCGCGATGGTCCGCGACGGCCTCTAGGCCGCGTGCAAGACCCGGCGTCCGCAGGTCTGTTGCCGCGGGTGCCGGGTACCCGGTTCAAGCACGGGGTGCTGTGCGGTCGAGGGACGGGAGGTCGGGCGGTGGCGGTGAAGGCGATGGGGTGGGCGCACTCGTTCCCCATGTCCCAGGGAGTGCGCGCCGGGCGGCAGTGGACACGCGGGCGTCTCGCGTCCCTGCCCTGGGCCGCTGCCGAGCCGGACACGGTGGACGCCATCGTGCTGGCCGTGTCCGAGCTGATCACCAATGCGCACATCCACGCGCACAGCGACGCGCACCTGGTCCTCACCTGGGACGGTGACTGCCTTCATGTGAGCGTCCACGACGAGGACCCGACGCTGCCGCGCCGGCGCGAAGCCGAGCCGGGGGACGTCGGAGGCCGTGGAGTGGCCATCGTGCGGAAGCTCGCCGACGAGTGGGGGATGAGGTGCCAGCGGCACGGCAAGACGGTGACGGCGTGCTTCCGCCCCGCCGACACCGGAGCCGACGCCGGCCCCGGTGAGTGAGTGTCAGCCGGGCCCGGGGTGCTTGCCGGGCCCGTCGGCGCCGGGGGACAGCGGAGTGGGTGACAGTGTGGTGTCCCCCTCGCCGGGCTCCAGAAGGGTGTCGGCGGCGCCGACGATGAGGGGATCAGGTGTGCCGACCGCCTCGCGGTCCTTGCTGGCGTAGTCGATGCGCGACAGCAGACTGCGCATGGTCTCCAGCCGGGCGCGTCTCTTGTCGTTGCTCTTGACGACGGTCCACGGGGCGTGCGCGCTGTCCGTGGCGCGGAACATGTCGACCTTCGCCTCGGTGTAGTCGTCCCAGAGGTCCAGCGAGGCCAGGTCGGTGGGCGAGAGCTTCCACTGGCGCACCGGGTCGACCTGCCGTATCGCGAAGCGCGTGCGCTGCTCGGAGCGGGACACGGAGAACCAGAACTTCACCAGCACGATGCCGTCGTCGACCAGCATCCGCTCGAAGGCCGGGCACTGGTCGAGGAACAGCTCGTACTCGTCCTTGGAGCAGAATCCCATCACGCGCTCCACGCCGGCCCGGTTGTACCAGGAGCGGTCGAACAGGACGATCTCCCCGGCCGTCGGCAGCTGCGCGATGTACCGCTGGAAGTACCACTGGCCCGTCTCGCGCTCGGTGGGCTTGTCCAGGGCGACCACGCGTGCGCCGCGCGGGTTGAGCCGCTCGGTCAGCCGCTGGATCGTGCCGCCCTTGCCCGCCGCGTCACGCCCCTCGCACACGACGACCACACGTGCGCCGGTGTCCTTGACCCAGCGCTGGAGCTTGAGCAGCTCGATCTGCAGGACGCGCTTGGTCCGCTCGTACTCCTTGCGGCCCACCTTGCGGTCGTACGGATGGTTCTCCTGCCACGTCCTGATGGGACGCCCCTCCGCGTCCAGCACGATCGGCCGCTCCCGCCGGCTGGCATCCACGGTCAGCCCGTCCAGCAGCTTGTCCGCGCCCTGGGTGTCCTCGGTGGCCTCGGTGTCTCCGGTGTCCTCGGTGTTCATCGCCGTGCTCCCCGCTCGGCCCCCACCGTCGGTCAGAAGGGCATGCGGCCGCGCGAGCGGCGACCCGCGGAGCCGCTGCGGCTCACCGCGCGCGAGCTGGTGCGGAACGGCTTGCTGAAGAGCCGGCCCAGAACGCCGGGCGCCTTGCCGCCGGCCCGCGCCCCGGCCCCGAGCGTACGCTGCGTGCCGCGTTCGGGGTGGCGGGAGAGACGGGGCACGAAGAAGGCCAGGACGGCCAGGACCACACACACGCCGATGACGACGGCGACTACCATGATCGACTCCCCTCACAGGTGGACTGACACACGAGTGCCCCGCCCTGGCCCGCCCATGTGAGGGGTGAGGAAACACGGCCTGGCCGGCCCGGCCCGGCGCTCAGTCCAGGTGCGTCGGCGCGAACATCCGCAGCACGGCCGGGAGCAGGACCACCGAGGGACCCGGCGAGGCGAGCGCCTTGGCGAGGTCCTGCTCCAGGGTCTCCGGAGTCGTACGGACCCCGGGGACGCCGAAGGACTCCGCCAGCGCCACATAGTCCGGCCGGGTCAGTTCCGTCGCGGTCGCCTCGCCGAACGCGTCGCTCATGTACTCGCGCAGGATGCCGTAGCCGCCGTCGTCGACGATCAGCCAGGTGACGTTGAGGTCGTACTGGCGGGCCGTCGCCAGTTCGGCGATCGAGTACAGGGCGCCGCCGTCGCCGGAGACCGCGAGGACCGGCCGGGTCGGGTCGGCCGCCGCGGCGCCGAGTGCCGCCGGGAAGCCGTAGCCGAGGCCGCCCGCGCCCTGGGCGGAGTGCATGTGGTTGGGGCCCTTGGCGTCGAAGGCCGACCAGGCCCAGTACGCGAGGATCGTCATGTCCCAGAAGGACGGGGAGTCGGCCGGGAGCGCCTTGCGGACGGAGGCCAGCACGTCCTGTTCCAGGGTGAGTTCCTGGGAGGCGATGCGCTCGGTGACCTTGGCGAGCACCTCGCGAACACGCTCCGGGGCCTCCTCGTCCTGGCGTTCCGACACCGTCTCCAGCAGCGCCTGCAACGCGAGACGGGCGTCCGCGTGGATGCCCAGGGCCGGGTGGTTGGACTCCAGCTTGCCGAGGTCGGCCTCGATCTGGATCACTCGGCCGCGCGGCTTGAACGTGTGGTAGTTCGAGGAGAGTTCACCGAGTCCCGAGCCGACCACCAGGAGGACGTCCGCGTCCTCCAGGAAGTCCGTGGTGTGCCGGTCCTCGATCCAGGACTGGAGCGACAGCGGGTGCTTCCAGGGGAAGGCGCCCTTGCCGCCGGGGGTCGTCACGACCGGCGCCCGGACCAGCTCCGCCAGCTGCCTCAGCTTGCCCGAGGCGTCCGCGCGTACCACTCCCCCGCCCGCGATGATCGCCGGGCGGGCCGCCCTCGAGAGCAGGTCGGCGACCACGGCGGTCAGTTCGGGGCGCGGCGGCAGCTCCTCGGGGAAGGCGTCGCCGCCCGTCACCACCGGGATCGCGGTCTCGGCGAGCAGCACGTCCTGCGGGATCTCCACCCACACCGGGCCGTGCGGGGCCGACAGCGCCGACTTCCAGGCCGCCTCGATCGCGGAGGGGATCTGCGACTGGGTGCGGACGGTGTGGACCGACTTCACGACGCCCCGGAACGAGGCGGCCTGGTCGGGCAGTTCGTGCAGATAGCCGTGCCGGCCGCCGCCCAGGCCGGCGCTGGGGATCTGGCTGCCGATGGCCAGCACGGGCGCGGAGGCGGCCGCCGCCTCTTGGAGCGCGGCCAGGGAGGTCAGGGCACCCGGCCCCGTCGACAGCAGCAGGGGCGCGGCCTCGCCCGTGATCCGGCCGTAGGCGTCGGCGGCGAACCCGGCGTTGTTCTCCACTCGCAGGCCGATGTACCTGAGGTCCGAGCGGCGCAGGGCGTCGAACATGCCGAGCGCGTGCTGGCCGGGCAGACCGAAGACGGTCGTCGCGCCGAGACCGGCCAGCGTCTCCACGACCAGGTCTCCGCCGTTGCGGCCGGGTGGAGGGTTGAGGGCGGCCTCCGTCTGGGCGGGCGTCGGGCGGAGCACCAGGTCGTGGTCGTGAGTCACTTGGCTTCCGAGTCCTTCCGGGCCGCGGCGATCTGGCGGGACATGATCGTGGTCAGTTCGTACGCCGTGTGGGAGGCGGCCACCGACGTGATCTCGGCGTGATCGTACGCGGGGGCCACCTCGACGACGTCCGCGGAGACCAGGTTGCAGGAGGCCAGCCCGCGCAGGATCTCCAGCAGTTCGCGCGAGGTCATGCCGCCGGCCTCGGGCGTGCCCGTGCCGGGCGCGTGGGCCGGGTCGAGGCAGTCGATGTCGATGGAGATGTACAGCGGCCGGTCGCCGATGCGCTGGCGGAGCTGGTCGGCGACCTCGTCGGCGCCACGCCGGTAGACGTCCGCCGAGGTGACGATGCCGAAGCCCATCTTCTCGTCGTCGGTCAGGTCCTGCTTGCCGTAGAGCGGGCCGCGGGTGCCGACGTGGGACAGGGCGGAGGTGTCGAGGATGCCCTCCTCCACCGCGCGCCGGAAGGGGGTGCCGTGGGTGTACTCGGCGCCGAAGTAGGTGTCCCAGGTGTCGAGGTGGGCGTCGAAGTGCAGCAGGGCGACCGGGCCGTGCTTCTTCGCGACCGACCGCAGCAGGGGCAGCGCGATGGTGTGGTCGCCGCCGAGGGTCATCATGCGGGCGCCGGTGCCGAGCAGGTCGTCGGCGGCCGCCTCGACGGTCTCCACGGCCTCGTTGATGTTGAACGGGTTGACGGCGATGTCGCCGCCGTCCGCGACCTGCGCGAGGGCGAAGGGCGAGGCGTCCTGCGCCGGGTTGTAGGGGCGCAGCAGCCGGGACGCCTCGCGGATCGCGTTGCCGCCGAAGCGGGCGCCCGGCCGGTACGAGACACCCGAGTCGAAGGGCACGCCCACCACGGCGACATCGGCCCGTCCGCCGACCTCGTCCAGCCGGGGAAGCCGGGCGAAGGTCGCGGGGCCCGCGTACCGCGGCACACGGGAGGAGTCGACGGGCCCGCGGGGAGTCTCGTTGCTGCTCATGAAGAAATGCTCTCTTTCCTACGCTTCATCGCGTATGTACTGCTTGCCTTATGACCTTACCGGGGAGTCGCGGCCGGTTCGGACGCGAGTTCGGACTCGGGTTCGGGTGCCCGCCCCGCGAGCCGCTCGCGCCAGGCGGCGAGGACGGCGGCGTCGGTGGCCGGGGTGGCGAAGGAGACGGCCAGATAGGCGGCGAGGGAGGCGAGCAGCCCGTAGTAGACGGGCTCGTTGGCGAGGATGCCGTACGTCGCCATCAGGGCGATGACCGCGAGACCGCCGACCACGACGGAGGCGAGAGCGCCGTACACGGTGCCCCGCTTCCACACCAGGCCGCCGAGGATCGGCACGAGCAGACCGCCGACGAGGAGGTTGTACGCGACGGTCAGCGCCTCCACCACGTTGTCGATCGCGATGGCCGTGCAGATGACCGCGAGCCCCATGATCAGGATGAAGGCCCGGTTGCCCTTCACCTCGTCGTGCTCATCCGCTCCTTCGGCCGGCGCCTTGACCATGCCCCGCAGCCGGGACCAGATGTCGTTGTTGGCGACGGTGGCGCAGGCGATCAGCGCGCCGGAGGACGTCGACATCACGGCGGCCAGGGCGGCGGCCAGCACCAGCCCGCGCACTCCGACGGGCAGTTCCTCCTTCACTATGGTCGCGAAGGCGTCGTCCGGGCTGCCGAGCTTCGGGTACAGGACCTTGGCGGCGGTACCGATGACGGCACCGGCGAGGGCGTACGCGAGGCAGTAGGTACCGGCGACGGTCCCGCCCCACTTGGCGGTGGTGTCGCTGCGGGCGGTGAAGACGCGCTGCCAGATGTCCTGCCCGATGAGCATGCCGAAGGTGTAGATCAGCACATAGGTGAAGATCGTCTCGCCTCCGATGCCGAGCGGGTCGAAGTACTCGGTGGGCAGCTGGGCCTTCATCTCGCTGAAGCCGCCGGCCTTCACCACGGCGATCGGCAGCAGCAGGAGCAGCACACCGATGGTCTTCACGACGAACTGCACCATGTCCGTCAGGGTGATCGACCACATCCCGCCGAGGGTGGAGTACGCGACGACGATCGAGCCGCCGAGGACGATCGCGAGCGTGCGGTTCATGTCGAACAGGACGTCGAAGATCGTGGCGTAGGCGATGGTCGAGGTCACCGCGAGCATGAGGGTGTACGCCCACATGACGACACCGGAGATCACCCCGGCCCGGCCGCCGTAGCGCAGGTCGAGCATCTCGGAGACGGTGTAGACCTTCAGCCGGGCGATGCGGGCGGAGAAGAAGACGGACAGGGCTAGCAGGCCGAGGCCGATGGTGAAGACCATCCAGGCGCCGGAGAGGCCGTACTGGTAGCCGAGCCCCACACCGCCGATGGTGGAGGCGCCGCCGAGGACGATCGCCGCCATGGTGCCGGAGTACATGGCCGGGCCGAGCCGGCGGCCCGCCACCAGGAACTCGCTCTTGGAGCGGGCGCGGCGCATGCCCCACCAGCCCATGGCCAGCATTCCGGCCAGGTAGACGACGATCACGAGGTAGTCGACGGCCATGGGGCCTCCTTCGCGCACGCACAGGGCGCAGGGCTCGGTCGCGGGGGACGAGGTTGACGAGCACTGACACTAGGTGGCCGGAAAGCGACTGCGAAGTGTACGTTTCATCCATTCGAGCGGCCTTGGCTGGAGGTAACGCACACCATGCCGGACCCGGCGGTTCCCCCGACACCTCCCGTCCTCCTCACGTCCCTGCTGGCCAGGGAGGACCTCTCCCTGCGCCGGATCGCCGGTCCGGAAGACCCCAGGACGGTCGTCCACTGGGTGCACACCTCGGAGATGGCGGACCCGTACCCGTATCTGCTGGGCGGGGAGCTGCTGCTCACGGCGGGCGTGCACATCCCCGAGGCGGCGGGGTCGGATGGGGGTCCCCCCGGTCGAGCGAAGTCGAGACTGGGGGAGTACTTCGACGACTACGTCTCGCGGATCGTGGCGGCGGGCGGCGCGGCTCTCGGCTTCGGGGTGGCGCCGGTGCACGACACGGTGCCGAGGGCGCTGGTCACGGCCTGCGAGACACACGGCCTGCCGCTGCTCGAGGTGCCGCCGCAGACCACCTTCTCGGGCGTGGCCCGCGCGGTCTGGCAGCTGATGGCCCAGTCCCGCCTGGCCGAACTCCGCCGTGTCACGGAGGCCCAGCAGAGCCTCGCCTCCGCCGCCTCCCGCCCCGACCCGGTCCCCTCGGTCCTCCGCCAGCTCGCCCAGCGCCTGAGCGGGTGGGCGGTGCTGTACGGACCGGAGGGGGCGGAGATCGCGGGGGCGGGGCGGAGGCCCGGGGAGGAGGCGGCGTCGGCACTGGAGGGGCTGGCGGGGGTGGTGCGGCCTGGAGGTGAGGGGCCCGGCGGGTCCCCGCACCCCACCTCCGCCACCGACACCACCGCCGGTCTCCACCTCGCCGCCTACGCGCTCGGCGCCGGACACGGGTTCGTGCTCGGGGTCGCGACGCCGCAGCGGGCCCCCAGCGACCACACCGTCGCCTCCGTCGCCGCCGTGCTGCTCTCCCTGCTCACCGGCGAGCAGCAGAGCGGCACCGGTGCCGCACGATCGTCCGCGCTGGTGCGGCTGCTGCTGGGCGCGCCGCCCGCGGAGGTCGCGTCGCTGCTCGGGGGTGAGAGGTGGGTCGTCGTGCACGCCCGGCCGGAGAGGGACGGCGCTCCGGACGCCGTCGCGGCCTCCGCGCTGGGTGCCGCGCTCGGATCCGCCCTGGTCGACCCGGCGGGCGACGTCGTACGGGTCCTGGTCCCGGCCGACCGGGCACCGGCCCCGCTGCCCGGCTGGACCCTGGGCGTCAGCGCCGCCGTCGCCCCGCACGACTGGCCCGCCGCCGACACCCAGGCGGCCCGCGCCCTGGCCCGGGCCCGCGCCACCCGGACCCCGCTGCTGCGGCACGCCCCGCGCCCCGCCCTCGCCGACCTGGTCCCGCCCGACGAGGCGTCGGCCCACGCCCGCACCCTCCTCGCCCCCGTCACGGCACACCCCGCGCTCACCGAGACCCTGCGCACCTGGCTCTCCCTGCACGGCAGTTGGGACCGCACGGCCGTCGCCCTCTCCGTGCACCGCAACACCGTGCGCCAGCGCATCACCCGGTGCGCGACGCTGCTGGAGACGGACCTGGAGGACCCGGACGTAAGGATGGAACTCTGGTTCGCGCTACGGCACATCTGAGTACGGGAGCGGTGCCCCTTCTAGGTACGTGACGCACATCCCAGCGTTCGATACGCCAGGGACGCCCACAGGCGGCTGCCTCACAATGGTTGGCATGCCGATACCCGGGACACCCAGCCGCGCCGAACTCGTCGACCACCTCGTCAGGACGCGCATCGCGGGCGACGTCGCCACCCCCCGCGAGAACAACCTCTCCCACTACCGCAAGCTGGCGAACAACGACCGCCACTACTGGCTCGGCCTGGAACTCGGCGCCCGCTGGACCGACGAGCAGGACGTCCTCGCGGTGATGGCGGAACGGGTGGGCGTGAACGACGACCCCGAGCACCGGTACGGCCAGGACACCATCGACCCGGAGCTGACCGTCGCCGGGCTCGAGCGCATGGCCGGGCGGCTGCGCAAGGCGGCGGACGGGCAGCAGCGGGTGCTGTTCGCCACCGGCCACCCCGGCGGCCTGCTGGACGTGCACAGCTCGACCGCGGCGGCGCTGCGCGCGGCGGGCTGCGAGATCGTCGTCATCCCGGACGGCCTGACGACCGAGGAGGGCTACGTCATGCAGTTCGCGAGCGTGGCGGTGCTGGAGCACGGCGCCACCCTCTGGCACACCCACTCGGGCGAGCCGATGAAGGCGATCCTGACGGCCATGGAGCGCGAGGGCCGCCCGCTGCCCGACCTGGTCGTCGCCGACCACGGCTGGGCGGGGTACGCGGGACAGCACGGCGTCGACTCCGTCGGCTACGCCGACTGCAACGACCCGGCCCTGTTCATCGCCGAGGCCGAGGGCACCGTGCAGGTGACGGTGCCCCTCGACGACCATGTGGTCAGCCCGCGCCACTACGACCCGATGACGGCGTACCTGCTGGCTGAGGCGGGCCTCGGCTAGAGGTCTTCGTCAGGTCTTCGTCAGGTCTCGTCGCGCGGGACGCGGACCACGCCCTCCTGGATCACGGAGATGGCGAGGCGCCCGTCCTGCGTGTAGATACGGGCCTGTCCCAGTCCCCGGCCGCCGTACGCGGACGGGGACTCCTGGTCGTAGAGCAGCCACTCGTCGGCCCGGAACGGCCGGTGGAACCACATCGCGTGGTCCAGCGAGGCCCCGACCACGTCACCGACGGCCCAGCCGCCGCGCCCGTGCGCGAGCAGCACGGAGTCGAGCAGCGTCATGTCGGAGACGTAGGTGGCGAGGACGATGTGCAGCAGCGGTTCGTCGACCGCGCCGCCCAGCTTGCCGTTGGTCCGGAACCACACCTGCGAGTGCGGCTCACGCGGCTCGCCGAACTTCCCGTACGGCGGTTCCTCGACGTACCGCAGGTCGACGGCCGCCCGTGCCTCCGCGAACTTCTCCACCACGGCCGGGTCGATATGGCCGTAGCCGCGCAGTCGTTCCTCGCCGGTGGGCAGCGTGGCGGGGTCGGGCGCGGCCGGCATCGGCTCCTGGTGGTCCAGCCCGTCCTCGTACACCTGGAACGACGCCGAGAGGTGGAAGATCGGCTTGCCGTGCTGGACGGCGACCACCCGGCGGGTGGTGAAGGAGCGGCCGTCGCGGATCCGGTCGACGGTGTAGACGATGGGCGCGCCGGGATCCCCGGGGCGCAGGAAGTACGCGTGCAGGGAGTGCGCGGGCCGGTCCTCGGGGACCGTCCGCCCGGCGGCGACGAGCGCCTGCGCGGCGACCTGCCCGCCGAAGACCCGCGGGACGACGGCGGACCGGGACCGGCCGCGGAAGATGTCCTCCTCGATCTGCTCGAGGTCGAGCAGATCGAGGAGGTCCTGAAGTGCCTTACTCATGACAACTGTTGTACCGGCCAGTCACTACGGTCGGTTTACAGGCCCATGTCCTTCGCGATGATCGACTTCATGATCTCGCTGGTGCCGCCGTAGATGCGGTTGACGCGGTTGTCCGCGTACAGGCGGGCGATCGGGTACTCGTTCATGAAGCCGTAGCCGCCGTGCAGCTGGAGGCAGCGGTCGATGACGCGGTGGGCGACCTCGGTGCAGAACAGCTTGGCGGAGGCGGCCTCGGCGGGGGTGAGCTCACCGGCGTCCAGGGCTTCGGTGGCGCGGTCGGCGACGGCCTCGGCGGCGTCCACCTCGGCCTGGCAGGCGGCCAGCTCGAACTTGGTGTTCTGGAAGGACGCGACGGTCTTGCCGAAGACGGTGCGGTCCTGGACGTACTGCTTGGCGAACCGTACGGCGGCCTTGGCCTGGGCGTAGGCGCCGAAGGCGATGCCCCAGCGCTCGGAGGCCAGGTTGTGGCCGAGGTAGTAGAAGCCCTTGTTCTCCTCGCCGAGCAGGTCCTCGACGGGGACCTTGACGTCGACGAACGCCAGCTCGGCGGTGTCGGAGGTCTTCAGGCCGAGCTTGTCGAGCTTGCGGCCGACGGAGTAGCCCTCGGCCTTGGTGTCCACGACGAAGAGGGAGATGCCGTGGCGGCGGTCCTCGGCGGTGGGCGCGGAGGTGCGGGCGCAGACGATCATGCGGTCGGCGTGCACGCCGCCGGTGATGAAGGTCTTGGAGCCGTTGAGGACGTAGTGCGTGCCGTCCTCGGAGAGCTTGGCGGTGGTCTTCATGCCCGCGAGGTCGGAGCCGGTGCCCGGCTCGGTCATCGCGATGGCCCACATCTCCTCGCCGGAGACGAACTTCGGCAGGAACCGCTTCTTCTGCTCGTCGGTGGCGAGCAGCTTGATGTAGGGCAGGCCCAGCAGGACGTGGACGCCGGAGCCGCCGAACTGGACACCGGCGCGAGCGGTCTCCTCGTACATCACGGCTTCGAACTTGTAGCTCTCCAGGCCCGCGCCGCCGAACTCCTCCGGCACGTTGATGCCGAAGACGCCCAGCTCGCCGAGCTTGTAGTAGAAGTCGCGCGGCGCCTGACCGGCGGCGAACCACTCGTCGTACACCGGTACGACCTCGGCCTCGATGAAGGCGCGGATGGTCTCCCGGAACGCCTCGTGATCCTCGTTGAACACCGTACGGCGCACGCCGCCACCTCCACGGACCTCGGTATGTCTAAGCGCTTGCTCACCCCAAGATACCGGCGAGTATCAACAAGCGTCCAGAGTGTGGGTGGTAACGCTCGTCACGCCACCGGGCACTCGGGCCCGTCACTCACCCGCCGCCGCGAACGCCCCCCGCGCCATCCGGTGCAGCAGCTCCGCCACGGCACCCCGCCCGGCCAGCGCCCCGGCCCTGCCCAGATGCGGCGTCGAGTTCAGCAACCCGAACACCGAATGCACGGCCGACCGCGCGGCGGGCTCCGCCAGCCCCGGATAGACCTCGCGCACCACACCGACCCAGAGCTCCACATACTGCCGCTGGAGCTGGCGCACCATCTTGCGGTCGCTGTCCCGGAGGCGGTCCAGCTCCCGGTCGTGCAGGGTGATCAGTGGACGGTCGTCGAGCGCGAAGTCGATATGCCCCTCGATCAGCGAGTCGAGGACCGCCTCCGCCCCGACCTCCCCGTCCGCCTCCGCCAGCCTCCGCTTCGCCCCGGTCAGCAACTGCCCGCTGATCCCGACCAGCAGCTCCGCGAGCATCGCGTC
Organism: Streptomyces sp. NPDC050546; assembly: GCF_044457425.1. NCBI lineage: Bacteria > Bacillati > Actinomycetota > Actinomycetes > Kitasatosporales > Streptomycetaceae > Streptomyces > Streptomyces sp. NPDC050546. The sequence continues at coordinate 6,057 of NZ_JBITGX010000021.1, read as the reverse complement.
CTTGCCCGCGAAGTGCCGGTAGAGACCGGGCCCGCTGATCCCCACCGCGGCGCCTATCTCGTCGACTCCGACCCCGTGGAAGCCCCGCTCGGCGAAGAGCCGGGCGGCCTCCTTGAGGATCTGCTCGCGGCGGGTGGGTGCGTCGGTCCTGGTTGCCATGAAAACAATTCTAGACAGGGAGGTTAGCGGTCGTTAACCTGAAGGAAATGCGTTAACGCTCATTAACAAGGTGAGGGGACCCGCAGGATGTACGAGGCACCGGAGCTCACGACCGCGGCAGACCCCGCGTCGGAGCCCTTTCGGGCCAACGAGGAGGCACACCGCACCCTCGTCGACGAGCTGCGCGCCAAGCTGGCCACAGCCGGCCAGGGCGGCGGCGAGCGGGCCCGCGCCCGCCATACCGCGCGCGGCAAGCTGCTCCCCCGCGACCGCGTCGACACCCTCCTCGACCCGGGCTCACCGTTCCTGGAGCTGGCCCCGCTCGCGGCCGACGGGATGTACGAGGACCAGGCCCCGGCCGCCGGTGTCATCGCCGGCATCGGCCGGGTCAGCGGCCGCGAGACCGTGATCATCGCCAACGACGCCACGGTCAAGGGCGGCACGTACTACCCGATGACGGTCAAGAAGCACCTCCGCGCCCAGGAGGTCGCCCTCGACAACCGCCTCCCCTGTGTCTACCTGGTGGACTCCGGCGGCGCCTTCCTCCCCATGCAGGACGAGGTCTTCCCGGACCGCGACCACTTCGGCCGGATCTTCTACAACCAGGCCCGCATGTCCGGCGCCGGCATCCCCCAGATCGCCGCCGTCCTCGGCTCCTGCACGGCCGGCGGGGCGTACGTCCCGGCGATGAGCGACGAGGCGGTGATCGTCCGCGAGCAGGGCACGATCTTCCTGGGCGGCCCGCCCCTGGTGAAGGCGGCCACCGGCGAGGTCGTCACGGCGGAGGAACTGGGCGGCGGAGACGTCCACTCCCGCGTCTCGGGCGTCACCGACCACCTCGCGGAGAACGACGCGCACGCCCTGCGCATCGTCCGCACCATCGTCTCCACCCTCCCCGCGCGCGGGACGCTCCCCTGGGAGGTCACGGAGGCGACCGAGCCCAAGGTCGACCCGCAGAGCCTCTACGGCGCGGTCCCGGTCGACTCCCGCACCCCGTACGACGTGCGCGAGATCATCGCCCGGGTCGTCGACGGCTCCCGGTTCGCCGAGTTCAAGTCCGAGTTCGGGCAGACCCTGGTCACCGGCTTCGCCCGGATCCACGGCCACCCGGTGGGCATCGTCGCCAACAACGGCATCCTGTTCTCCGAGTCCGCCCAGAAGGGCGCCCACTTCATCGAGCTGTGCGACCAGCGCGGCATCCCCCTGGTCTTCCTCCAGAACATCTCCGGCTTCATGGTCGGCAAGGACTACGAGGCGGGCGGCATCGCCAAGCACGGCGCCAAGATGGTCACGGCGGTGGCCTGCACCCGCGTACCGAAACTGACGGTCGTCGTGGGCGGCTCCTACGGCGCCGGGAACTACTCCATGTGCGGCAGGGCGTACTCCCCCCGTTTCCTGTGGATGTGGCCCAACGCCAAGATCTCCGTCATGGGCGGCGAGCAGGCCGCCTCGGTCCTCGCGACCGTCAAGCGCGACCAGCTGGAGGCGCGCGGCGAGTCCTGGCCGGCGGCGGACGAGGACGCCTTCAAGGCCCCGATCCGCGCCCAGTACGAGCGGCAGGGCAGCGCCTACTACGCGACGGCGCGCCTCTGGGACGACGGCGTGATCGACCCGCTGGACACCCGTCAGGTCCTGGGCCTGGCCCTGACCGCGTGCGCCAACGCGCCCCTGGGTGACCCCCAGTTCGGCGTCTTCCGGATGTGAGGGGACGGACGACGATGTTCGAGACAGTGCTTGTGGCCAACCGGGGCGAGATCGCCGTACGCGTCATCCGTACGCTGCGGTCGATGGGCGTGCGCTCGGTGGCCGTCTTCTCCGACGCGGACGCCGGCGCCCGGCACGTCCGCGAGGCGGACACGGCGGTCCGGATCGGACCGGCCCCGGCGTCCGAGAGCTATCTGTCGGCGGAGCGCCTGCTGGAGGCCGTCGCCCGCACAGGCGCCCAGGCCGTCCACCCCGGCTACGGCTTCCTCGCCGAGAACGCCGCCTTCGCGCGCGCCTGCGCCGAGGCCGGCCTGGTCTTCATCGGCCCTCCCGCCGACGCGATCTCACTGATGGGCGACAAGATCCGCGCCAAGGAGACGGTCCAGGCGGCCGGAGTCCCCGTGGTACCCGGCGGACGGGACCCGGACCTGGCCGAGGCGGCCCGTGAACTGGGCGCGCCCGTACTGCTGAAGCCGAGCGCGGGCGGCGGCGGCAAGGGCATGCGGCTGGTGCGGGACCTGACCCGGCTGGAGGAGGAGATCGCGTCGGCCCGCCGCGAGGCCCGCGCCTCCTTCGGCGACGACACGCTCCTCGTGGAGCGCTGGATCGACCGCCCCCGGCACATCGAGATCCAGGTCCTGGCCGACGGCCACGGTCAGGTCGTGCACCTCGGGGAGCGCGAGTGCTCCCTCCAGCGCCGCCACCAGAAGATCATCGAGGAGGCGCCGAGCGTCCTCCTCGACGAGGAGACGCGTGCCGCGATGGGCGAGGCGGCGGTCCAGGCGGCCCGCTCCTGCGGCTACCGGGGCGCGGGCACGGTGGAGTTCATCGTCAACGGCGCCGACCCGTCCTCGTACTACTTCATGGAGATGAACACCCGCCTCCAGGTGGAACACCCGGTCACGGAGTTCATCACCGGCCTCGACCTCGTCGAGTGGCAGCTGCGGGTCGCGGCAGGCGAGCCTCTCGGCTTCGCCCAGGAGGACGTCCGCCTCACCGGTCACGCGGTGGAGGCCCGTATCTGTGCCGAGGACCCGGCCCGCGGTTTCCTCCCCTCCGGCGGCACGATCCTGCGGCTCCGCGAACCACAGGGCGACGGCATCCGCACCGACTCGGGCCTCACGGAGGGCACCGAGGTCGGCAGCCTCTACGACCCGATGCTCTCCAAAGTCATCGCGTACGGCCCCGACCGCGCTACCGCCCTGCGCAGACTCCGCTCGGCCCTGGCGGAGACGGTCACGCTCGGGGTGCAGACGAACGCCGGCTTCCTGCGCCGTCTGCTCGCCCACCCGGCGGTCGTCGCGGGCGACCTGGACACCGGCCTGGTCGAGCGCGAGGTCGAGGGACTGATCCCCGCGGACGTACCGGAGGAGGTCTACGAGGCGGCGGCGGCCGTGCGTCTGGACGCCCTGACGCCCCAACCCGGCGGCTGGACGGACCCCTTCTCGGTCCCGTCCGGCTGGCGTCTGGGCGGCGAGCCGAAGCAGCCGGCCTTCCACCTGAGGGTCCAGGAGGAGCTGGAGTACACCCCACGCGGCACCGCCGCGGTCACCGGCGACCGGGTCGCGGTGACGCTGGACGGCGTCCGCCACACCTTCCACCGCGCCGCCGACTGGCTCGGCCGCGACGGCGACGCCTGGCACGTACGCGACCACGACCCGGTCGCGGCGTCGCTCAGCCGCGCGGCCCACGCGGGCGCCGACTCCCTCACCGCGCCCATGCCCGGCACGGTGACGGTGGTGAAGGTCGCCACCGGCGACGAGGTGACGGCGGGCCAGAGCCTGCTGGTGGTGGAGGCGATGAAGATGGAGCACGTCATCTCCGCCCCGCACGCCGGCAAGGTCACGGAGCTGGACGTGGCGCCGGGCTCCACGGTCGCCATGGACCAGGTCCTGGCGGTCATCGCACCCCACGAGGAGGCGGAGTGATGACATCCGACGGTCTCCCGATGACGGTCCCGGCCGAGGACCTCCCCTCCCGCGTCCGCATCCACGAGGTGGGCGCCCGCGACGGCCTGCAGAACGAGAAGGCGACGGTCCCCACGGAGATCAAGGCGGCGTTCATCCACCGCCTGGCCGACGCGGGCCTGTCGACCATCGAGGCGACGAGCTTCGTCCACCCCAAGTGGGTCCCCCAACTGGCGGACGCGGAACAGCTGTTCCCGATGCTCGGCGACCTCGACGCCGCACTCCCGGTCCTGGTCCCGAACGAACGCGGCCTGGACCGCGCCCTGGCACTGGGCGCCCGGCGGGTCGCGGTCTTCGCCAGCGCCACGGAGTCCTTCGCCAAGGCCAACCTCAACCGCACGGTGGACGAGGCGCTGGCGATGTTCGACCCGGTCGTCACCCGCGCGAAGGCGGAGGGGTCCCAGGTCCGCGGCTATCTCTCCATGTGCTTCGGCGACCCCTGGGAGGGCGCGGTATCGGTCCCGCAGGTGGTGAAGGTCTGCAGGGCCCTGGTGGACATGGGCTGCGACGAACTGAGCCTGGGCGACACGATCGGAGTGGCCACCCCCGGCCATGTGGTCGCCCTCCTCGCGGCGCTGGACGAGGCGGGCATCCCGCCCACCACCCTCGCCGTGCACTTCCACGACACCTACGGCCAGGCTCTCGCCAACACGCTCGCGGCGCTCCAGCAGGGCGTGACGACCATCGACGCCTCCGCGGGCGGCCTGGGCGGCTGCCCGTACGCGAAGTCGGCGACCGGCAACCTCGCCACCGAAGACCTCGTGTGGATGCTGCGGGGCCTCGGCATCGACACCGGAATCGACCTCGGCCGCCTCGTCGCCACGAGCGTCTGGATGGCCGCCCATCTGGGCCGACCCAGCCCGTCCCGCACCGTCCGAGCCCTGTCCCACGAGGACCTCGTGGACACCGAGGAGCACTGATCACGATGGATTACCGACTCTCCCCCGAACTGGAGGAACTCCGCCGCACGGTCGAGGAGTTCGCCCACGAGGTGGTGGCACCGAAGATCGGCGACCTCTACGAGCGGCACGAGTTCCCGTACGAGATCGTCCGCGAGATGGGCCGCATGGGCCTGTTCGGCCTGCCGTTCCCCGAGGAGTACGGCGGCATGGGCGGCGACTACCTTGCGCTGGGCGTGGCCCTGGAGGAGCTGGCGAGGGTCGACTCCTCGGTCGCGATCACGCTCGAAGCCGGGGTCTCGCTGGGCGCGATGCCGGTCTACCGCTACGGCACGGAGGCCCAGAAGCGCGAGTGGCTCCCCCGTCTCTGCTCGGGCGATCTCCTGGGCGCGTTCGGTCTGACGGAACCGGACGGCGGCAGCGACGCGGGCGCCACCCGTACGACGGCCCGCCTGGACTCCGCCACCAACGAGTGGGTGATCAACGGCACGAAGTGCTTCATCACCAACTCGGGCACGGACATCACGGGCCTGGTGACGGTCACGGCGGTCACCGGCCGGTCGGCGGACGGCAAACCGCACATCTCCTCGATCATCGTCCCGTCCGGCACCCCCGGCTTCACGGTCGCGGCCCCGTACTCGAAGGTCGGCTGGAACGCCTCGGACACCCGCGAGCTGTCCTTCTCGGACGTCCGGGTCCCGGCCGCGAACCTCCTGGGCGAGGAGGGCCGCGGCTACGCCCAGTTCCTGCGCATCCTCGACGAGGGCCGCATCGCGATCGCCGCCCTGGCGACGGGGCTGGCGCAGGGCTGCGTGGACGAATCGGTCAAGTACGCCAAGGAGCGCCAGGCCTTCGGCAAGCCCATCGCCGCCAACCAGGCCATCCAGTTCAAGATCGCCGACATGGAGATGAAGGCCCACACGGCCCGCCTCGCCTGGCGCGACGCGGCAGTCCGCCTGGTGTCCGGCGCCCCCTTCAAGAAGGAAGCGGCCCTCGCCAAGCTCCACTCCTCCACCATCGCCGTCGACAACGCCCGCGAAGCCACCCAGATCCACGGCGGCTACGGCTTCATGAACGAGTACCCGGTCGCCCGCATGTGGCGTGATTCCAAGATCCTGGAGATCGGCGAGGGCACGAGCGAGGTCCAACGCATGCTGATCGCGCGAGAGTTGGGCCTGGCGGGCTGAACGACCGACTGAGACCTGCGGAAGGGTGCGGTGATCCGGATCACCGCACCCTTACCCCGTTAAGCGCCGCCGGGCCGGGCGCCCCCCCCCCGGGCCCCCGGCCCCCGGGGGGGGTTTGGGGGACACAACGTTTAAAAACCC
>NZ_JBITGX010000020.1:0-158551 GCF_044457425.1 Streptomyces sp. NPDC050546 | reverse complement strand
CGTGGCTTCGCTGACGCTTCGCCATATTCCCGCGCAAGCGCGGGAATTGAATTCCGCAAGCGGAATTCTGAAAGCGTGTCAATTCGCGCAAGCGCGAATTGACGGAATCCCGCAAGCGGGATTCCTGGGGCTGGCTACGAGGGTGCATCGCACGCTGGCCTGTGTATTCACCACCCCCACAGTGGATGTGACGGGCCGTCGGCCCGGTCGGACGCCGGCCTACACGCAGAGACGGGCTCCGCTACGCTCCACCCGGATCCCCCGCCAGACCTCAAATTTTCACACTGCCAACCTCAACAACACTCCAAGAGCTTACAGGGCAACTGGCCCCGACAGGGTGCGATTCAGTTGTGTATCACCCCCGAGAGGGGAAGTTGCCGCAGAGCGGATGCATCAGAGTGATGCACTGTGTAGAGTCTGGTACTAGACAGCACATCCCCGAACCCAACCCTCCATCGACCCAGGATTCCTCTTCTGGCAACGCTCTACATCCCACGAAAAGGAGAACACGGGGCATGTCCGTGAAACTGCGTGACCATCAGGTTGAAGCCGTGAGCGCCATTGTGCGCGGCTTCGATATTCCGCCGGGTGGCATTCCGTGGAATGGCCTGCGTGGGCAGGTGCACGCTGCGTGCGGCGCAGGGAAGACGATTATCGCTGCGGCGTCGGCGATGCGACTTGTGCCCAAGGGGCGCACTCTCGTGCTGGTGCCGACGCTGGATCTCCTGGCGCAGACGGTGAAGGCGTGGCACGAGGTCGGGCACACGGGGCCGGCCGTTGCGGTGTGCTCGCTCCAGGACGACCCGGAGCTGTGGAACCTGAAGGTGCGCGCCACGACGAATCCCGTGCAGCTGGCGCTGTGGCACGGCCAGGGGCCCGTGACCATCTACGGCACCTACGCGTCGCTGGGCGTCCTCGCGGAGGCTTTCGAGGGCGCCTACGGCCAGAAGCTTGATCCAGTAGACCTCGCGGTGGTTGATGAGGCCCACAGGAGTTCCGGGTCGATGGGTAAGGCGTGGGCGGAGATCCACGACCAGGCCGTCATCCCCGCGTACCGCCGGCTGTACCTGACGGCCACTCCGCGGATCTGGGAAGAGCGGCTCAACCGCGAGGTCGCCGAGGGCGCGCGGGACCCGCTGCCGCGGGAGATGGCGGCCTCCATGGACGACGAGGAGGTCTTCGGGCCGGTTCTGTACAAGCTGTCGCTGGCGTCAGCCGTATCGCGCGGGCTGCTGGCCCGGTACCAGATCATTGTTCTCGAGCTCCAGGACCCGGTGGTCACCCCGGAGCGGTTGATGGGCGAGGACCGACGCGGCGAGGAGGTGCGGGGTCAGCGGCTGGGTGCTCTTCAGGCGGCGCTGCTGCACACCATGGCGCAGCACAGGTTGCAGACGTGCATCACGTTCCACCACCGGACGATGGAGGCTCAGGCCTACGCGGAGGGCCTGCAGCGGGTGGCGGCGAAACTGCACGCGAACCAGCCGGAGGCGTACCCGAAACGGATCTGGGCCAACTGGCTGTGCGGCGAACACGCCCCCGAACGCCGACGGGAAGTGCTGGGATCGTTCGGGGCCACCGCGCAGCGGGCTGTGCTCTCGAACTGCCGCGTCCTCGGGGAGGGCGTCGACATCCGGGCCGTGGACAGCGTGGCCCTGCTGGATCCCAAGGGGGCGCCGCACGACATCGTCCAGGCGATCGGCCGGGCACTCCGGCAGAAGCCGGGACAGGGAAAGCTGGCTTCGCTGATCGTGCCGGTATTCCTCCAGCCCGACGAGAAGCCTGAGGATATGTTCACCTCGGGATCGTATCGGCCTTTGGTGAAAGTTTTGGCAGGTCTACGGGCTCACGATGAGGAAGCAATCGAGCTGCTCGCCATTCCGCAGGAACCCCAGAAGGACATGGCGCAGCCCTCGGTGAGCATCGGTACGGAACCCGAGGAAGGCGAGGAAGGATCACGCCTGCTGCTCCGCTTCGCCGCACCGAGGGACCCAGTGGTGGTCGCGGAGTGGGTCTCCTTCAACGTGATCGACACAGAGCGGCAGGACTGGGGGCGCGGCTGGGCCGCGCTCAAGCGGTTCACCGAGCGGGAGGGCCACGCCCGGGTGCCCTACGGCCACAAGGAAGCCCCCGGCCCGTACCCCCTTGGGCAATGGGTCGCTGAACAACGAAGGGCCTACGGAGCCGGAGAGATGACCGACCAGCGCGCCCGCCGGCTTGAGAAACTGGGCATGGTGTGGTCGGTAGCGGATGAGCGGTTCCAGGAAAACCTGGAGGCAGCGAAGGCGTACCACGAGCAGTTCTGGACCTTGGCCGCTCCCCGGTCAGCAGTGGCTCTCGACAAGCCCGTTGGCCAATGGCTGAGCAACCTTCGGCGGCCGGGCGCCCTGGACGGACACCCCGATTGGAAGGCCGCGCTGGAGGCCATCGACGAGCACTGGAACCCCGCATGGCCGGCCGACTGGCAGAGGCACTACGCCGCGGTACGGGAGATGCTCGTGGAGGAGAACGTCCTAGCCTACATCGAACCCGGCGTCACCGTCCACGGCATGGACATCGGCAGGTGGTACGCCCGGCAACGCCAACACGACGTATGGCACAGCCTGATGGACGGGCAGCGCCAGCTCCTGGAGCAACTCGGCATCCGGCCCCTGCCCCCGGAGCCGGAAACGCCCACCAAGGCTTCCAGGGGCGGTTCTGGGGCGTTCGAACGGGGCATTGCGGCACTGGCCCAGTACACGGCCCGCACCGGCTCCCTAACCGTCCCCCGAGGGCACACAGAGCAGCTGGAAGACGGTACAGAGGTCAAGCTCGGGGTGTTCTTGTCGAACAGCAAGAGCCGCCGGGCGAAGCTGACGGCGGACAAGCTCGCCGCACTCGCCGCACTCGGGCTCGACTGGACGAGGGCGTAGAAAGCCACTCGGGCTACTGTGCGTTGATGCAGGGCTCTTGGGTGCGGAAGCGCATGCGGGTTTCTGGCCAAGGCGTGGCGCTGTCGTGGCCGGAGCAGTCGACACCTCCGCAAAGAGGTCGTGAGTCGCGCGTCGGTCTGCCGTTGATCAGCGTCACCCGCCCGTATGCCTCATAGCGCTCGTGGCTGTCCTCGCCGTCAACCAGCTCGTTGGCGAGCTCCTGCTTGGTGCTGCGTGCGAGATCCGCGCGCGAAACGCGCCGCCTCCTGAGGATCATGGCCATGATCTCTGCCTTGGAGTGGTCGCGCATCAGAGCGTTTCTCCGCTGGAGGAGCTCGTTGGCGAGTTCGACTTCGGCCGCGGGAGCCGGTGTGATCGACTTACGGATGTACTCGGGGTCCGCGTCCGCGCCGAAGATCATGATGCAGTGTGTGTGCGGTACGCAGACGGCGATCTTGCCCGGATTCTCGGCGTGCGCTTCGGCTGTGGCGCGTACCCAGTTGAGGGCTTCGTGGTAGCTGAGGTCTGTGCCCTGCTCGCGTGAGCTGCGCTGGAGTTCGCGGGCGCGCTGCTGCTCGGTAGTGCGTTTGGTCATGGACGGGTCCTCTCGCACCGGGTTCTCGCCCCCACACGGCAGCCCCGGCTCGATGGATCGTCAAGGTGTTCGTCGAGCGGTCCGTTGATCCCGGAAGACCTTCCACCGGTGTTCCGGACGGTGTGGGTGTCCGGGTGCGGTGTGGGCGTCGGCGAAGCCCAGGGCGTCGGCCCTGCGGGCAGGATACCGGCTCGGCCGTCGGCTCTTGTCTTCGTCTGCGACGACGAGGCGGTGGTGTTCTCCGCGTAGGGGACGGGCTCGTAGCTCGCTTCAGCCAGCGCTGTCCCGAGAATGCGGAAACTGGCAGGCGGGGGCAGATGGCGTGGGAGAACTGAGGCGACGGACTGCAGGTGCCGGTTCTGTCGGCTGGCCGCTTGGAGAGGCGGACGTGGGACAGATCGAGCAGGGATTGGAGCGCGCGTTGCGCACCCGCCCCGTTCCTTCAAGCACCGAGGCCTGCCTGCGGTTTTTGTTGACAGCGCACCGTGGTTCCACCTGGAGGGTGGCGCGCCGACAGTCAGCCACGTGCCCGGTGGAGGCGTCGGTCCAGTACTGGCTTATGGCGTCCGGGCCGGCTCTCCAAGATGTGCTCGCATGTTCGGGCTCCTGCCGCGAACTCGGCGCCGGTGCGTGCCGTCATCGCCCGGAAGAACGCCCGACCATCCGGGGACTGGCTGCTGGTCGTCCAGCGATAGCCGGGACCGTCCAGGAGTGCCCTGTCGACGAGACGTGCGCCGAGACCTTGCCGCTGCACTTCCGGAGAGAGCGAGATTTTCGAGATGACGCCCCGCTCACACTCGTGACAGACCTTCCACACCAGCCGCGCATCGGATATCCCGTCACGGCCGTAGACACGAATGTCCTGGAAACCAGCAGGCCGCGTCGCGGCGTGCAGCAGAAAGAACCACTCGGTCCTCGGACGGCGAAGAAGCATCCACCGCCAACGAAACTCATCCAGCCCGTCAGGTGTCCTCACCAGAGCTCCCACACCAGTCCAAGTCTCGCGGGCTCCCCTGCGGTTGTCCTTCAAACCATAGGAACAGCCATCTCCACGACAGCCGACCTACCCCATATCAGCCGGAAAACAGCAGCTGTTTGGTCACCTCATGACAGCGGGCCTACCCGCGACTATCCCCATGACCAGGCACCCAGCACACTGCCCCGCTGACACCCACCCAATGCCACCAACACGCCTGCTCACACCCAGGCGCATCCGCACCACGCTGCCGGATGAGACACCTATGACCGGGTAGCTACGGCAGCGATGTCAGATGCCCGCAAGTTCCGGGCCAGCAGCTCCATCTCGGGAAGGGTCCCTGAGTAGTCGCCACTCAGCAAGCGGCGCAACACAACCTTAGCGTTGACCAGGTCAATGCCGAGTTCAGCTCGCAGCACCTGCATGATCACGACACTCTTCGCCGACGGGCTGATCACCTGCAGCCTCGCTGGCCCATGCTCGGACAGCATCTGATCCCGCCGTTCGCTCGGCAGGTCCCCACCACACACGGCGACCGCGAATCCACAGGCGGAACACGTTGACTCGACATCCCACCGCAAGCGGCCGTCCACGAGGGCCTGGACACCGCAGCACTCCAGCTCAGCACCACAGTCCTGACACATCGCGGAGTACCTGACGGATTCAAATACGGCCTGCTCCATCCCCCACCCCCAACTGGGACGAGGTTAAACGACAAGCTGACCTCTGCCGCTACCTGCCTCGACGGCCAGCCACCCGAAGGGCGGCTGGCCGTCCCCACGTTCGCATCCACGCAGTGCCGTCATTTCTCATCCACATTCCAGAGCCGGTTGATCACCAACTGCCTCCGGAAACCGTCGACAAACGCTGTCCTTGGAGATCAACGAAGCCACTGCGGCCGTGCTTCCGCATGCACTGCACGGTTTCGGCGAAGTCGGCAAGTCCCAGCTCGCCCTGGAGTACGTCTACACGTACAAGCACGACTACAAGGTGATCTGGTGCGACGGCTTCTTGACCTGGGCGGATGGACGGCTCAAACCGTTGGCCGACCGGACGCCCGGCGGGTCACAGCTCGATCGCCGCTCATCATCCCCCGCAGACAGCAGCCGTCAGCCCACGACGGTGGAGCTGGAGTAGCGGAAGGTCACGCTCTGCCTCGACCCCGCATTTTCGATCCTGATGACCTGGGGGATGGTGTACCGGATCGCCCGCACGACACGGCCGGACGCGTCGCGCACCGTCGTGGTGACCGAGGTTGGGTTCGTCCGTCCCCGAACCCAGTTCGTCACCTCCGGATTACGCGAAGAACCACGGACGAAGGTCAACTGACGGCCGGTCATGCCGGTAAATTCCAGGACTGCTTCGCCGGCACCCGAGGCCAGGGCGATACGCAACCGCGCGGCCTGCTTTGCCTCCGGGGAGGCCTGCTGCACCTGCGTGCCCGAGCCGGCCGACGTGGCGTCTGCTGCGACGGCTGGCGATCCGGTGGAGATACCGAATCCTCCGACGATCGCGGCAGTAACAGCGGCAGTGGCAGTGGCACGTATTCCGCGCCTGAGGCTGCGGTCGACCAGATGGGACATTCAATCAACTCCAATGATGTCGGCGCGCCGGCGCGCGCTGTCCGATGAACTCCCGCCCAGCGTATGGGCGTTCACATCGAAGATCGGTCTTTTACCTGGTTCGGTCATCGACCATGCCCGTTCTCGGCGCCACCGGCTGTGTCGATCTTCACCTGGTGCCTACAGCACGCCGAGCAGGGCGTTGTCCTCCCACTGGTCGACGACTTCGAGGTAGCCGGCGAGGACCTTGGAGTGCGGGGCCCAGCCGCCCTGTTTGGCGATGACGATCTGGTCGTGGCCCTTCAGGCGGGATGAGGTGGCGAGTCCGCGGCAGGGGCTGTGGCCGGTGAAGCGGATCTCGATCCCTGCGCGTTCGCCGGCGCGGGTGACGACGTCGCCGATCGCCGCGGGGCTGCATCGCCACCCAGGCGTGGTCGCCCCTCGGCGCCGTCACCCAGTACGAGCCCGAGGGAGCCAACAGCGGACGCCGCGTGCTCGATGAGCCCGTGGTGACCGAGATCGCCGCACGACACGGCAAGACGCCCGCGCAAACGGTGCTGCGCTGGCATCCGCAGCACGGCATCTGCGTCATCCCCAAGTCCGTCAAGGCGTACCGGATCGCGGAGAGCTCCGGCGACTTCGACTTCTCGCTCACCCCGGAGGAGATCGCGGCCATCGACGCCCTGGACACCGGCCGACGCTCCGGACCGGACCCGGAGGCCACCCACCTGGACTCCTTCCGGCAACACAGTTCCTGACCCGACCCGCAAGAGGCGAGAGCCCCACCGATCCCCGGACGGCCGGCGCCGCCTCACGCTCGCTCGCCGCGCCGGGGCACGCGTCTTACAGCCCAGGCCCCCGCAGCGCTCAAGGCACTCGGATCAGGGAACAGGGTTGACGGTCACGTCGGTGTCCGGGCACTCCTCGGCGATCCGGCGCATGGCCGCCTGCTCAGATCGGCTTCGGCAACCGCGGCGTAATCGCCGACAACGACCAAGCTGGGCACACAACGCTTCGAACGCCCCGTCTAGGACCTCCAGGTCCTCCGGCGACAGTTCGCTCTCAGTTTCACCTCGCGCACCCACGACAGACCATCCTGCCGCACCAACACAACGAGACGGCTGTCCGTGGGAGGTCAGGTTCCGGTGGGGCTGAAGCCGTCGATGGACAGCTGGAAGACGCGTTCCGCCTGAACGGCCGGGTCGGTGTGGTTCTCAGTGGCCAGGGCGATTCCGACGATCAGCGTGAGCAGATCGTGGATGGTGGTGTCTGCCCTGACGGCCTGGTCCTCGATGGCCCTGCGCAGCAGGGGGATACCGGCTGCTTCGATAGTTGCTGCGCAGGAGTTCTGGGCGGCCTCGTCGTGGAGGGGCTCGTAGGAGAGAGCGTCGGCCAGGCCACGTGCGGCAAGCGAGTAGGCGAGCAGTTCTCGTAGCCATGTCAGCAGGGCGATGCGGCTGTCGTCCTCGCCGCTGAGCGTATGGGCGAGGTCGCACAGGGCCTGGACGCGCTGTTTGAAGACGGCTTCGAGCAGGGCCTTGCGTGTAGGGAAGTGGCGCCGCACGGTGGCTGATCCGACGCCTGCGATGCGGGCGATCTGCTCGAGGGATGCCTGGGCCCCTTGGGCTGCCACTTCGGCCTTGGCCACGGTGAGGATGTGGGCGTGATTGCGGCGGGCATCCGAGCGCTGGCCGGTCATTGTCTCCCTCAACGTTGATAAGTGGCGGGCCTCGCCATATTTTAGCGAAGCATGAAACGGCGGGCCACGCCGTTTATGTTGTGCCTGATCGCTGAGGAGATGCACTCATGGCTACTGCCGCGATACCGATCCTCGTCACCGGGGCTACCGGCCGCCAAGGCGGCGCCACCGCCCGTGCCCTGCTCTCACAGGGAACACCGGTGCGTGCACTGGTACGCGACCCGCACACACCGCGGGCACAGGCGCTCGAAGAACTCGGCGCCCACCTGATCGTGGGCGATCTGACCGACCCGGCGACGCTTGAATCGGCTGTGGACGGCGTGCGGGCCGTCTTCTCCGTACAGATGCCCGCATACACCGAGCAGGGTGTCGACTTCGATGGCGAGGTCACCCAGGCGGACAACCTGATGACGGCCGCCAGGGCCGCCGGGGTGGAGCAGTTCGTCCAGTCTTCGACCAGCGGGGTGGGGCAGCACACCCAGGCTCCGGGCTGGGCCGAAGGACGCTGGGCGACGATGGAAGCCCCACTGGGGACCAAGGCGGCCATCCAGGACCGCCTGCGCGAACTGGACTTCTCCTGCTGGACATTGATCAAGCCGGCGTTCTTCATGGAGAACTTCGAGCCGTCCATGCGGTTCTACTTCCCCCGCGGAGTCGAAGGGGGGCTGGTCACCATCATCAAACCGAGCACGCACCTTGCCCTTGTAGCGGCACAAGACGTGGGTCGTACCGCCGCGGCCGCCCTGTCCGCGCCCGACAAGTACCACTGCGTGGAACTGGAACTCGCGAGCGACTACCTGACCATGACGCAGATCGCCGGCATCCTCTCCCGCGCTCTGGGGGTCCCGCTGTCGGCGCCGGACATGACCGAGGACCAGGCCCTCGCAGCCGGCATGCCGGACATGGGCGCCACCCACGAGTTCTTGAACGTGGTCGGCCAGCCGGCCCGCCCGCAGTTCGCCCGCGCGCTGGGCATCGACCTGACCAGTTTTGAACAGTGGACGCAGGAACACCTGCGGTCCACCGCCTGAAAGTGCCGCGCACCAGACCTCTGGGTGATGTCCCTTGTCGTGGTGTGGGCGATCAGTCGTCCGACGTGGCGGGCAGTACGGTGTAGAGGGCGTCCATGCCTGGACGACGTCGGTGCGGCGTTTGATCTCCCGGTTCAGCCGTTCCAGCGTGTTGGTCGACTGGATCTTCTTCCAGTGCCGTGAGGGAAGTCCGCGAACGCGCTCAGGTCTTCCCTGGCCTCCAGCAGGATCTCTGACCTTGGGGAACTGTCGGCCGAGCACGCCGGAGACCACGGCGAACTCACCCCAACCGAGCAGACTGCCAATCGGGCCCTCGCCGCCGCTCGCGTACTTCCGGGTCACCCGGCAAGCCGCGCCAGCTGCCGGTCGTGCCACCTGCTGAGCAGCAGCAGCGCGACGGTGGCGCCGATCAGCGCGCAGAACATGTCCCACTGGGTGTCCCACACATCGCCTTGCGTTGCCAGGAAGTCATCCGCCGCGTGCCCGCCGACGACCGCCGCCGCCCACTCGAACATTTCGAAGAGCGCGCTGAAGGCCAGGCACGCGCAGACCGTGAGCGGTGCCAGCCAGCGGCTGCCGCGCAGCGGCGAGGTCCGGCTCAGCAGCTCCCGTACCAGAATGGCCGGCACGAAGCCCTGCATCAGGTGCCCGAACCGGTCGTACGGATTCCGCGCCAGCCCCAGTTGGCCCTGCACCCACTCGCCCAGCGGTACCCGGGCATAGGTGTAGTGTCCGCCCAGCGCCAGCACCAGCGCGTGCACCGCAAGCAGGCAGCACAACAGGCCCGTCAGGGGGAAGCGCCGCCAGGTCCAGACGGCCAACGGCAGCCCGATCAGCACCCACACCACTTCCAGCAGCCAGGTCATCCGGTCGTACGGCGCCCATGCGGAGACGGCGACCCCCGCGACCACCACCGCAGCGCAGAGGCGAGGGAGCGCAGAGGGCGGACCAAACGTGGCCGCCGTACGGCCACGAACAGCTGCGGACAGGGACATCGAAGGCGCTCCTTCTTCTCGGTCACCTCATCATGGCGGCCCCGGGCCCCGGCGCCCTGAGTACCACTACTCAGACGATCGGTGCAGCACCCGCTCGGCGATCACCAACTCCTCCCGCTCCGCCTCAACCTCACCCAGCCGCTTGCCCAACTCCCCGGCGAGCGCGTCCAGCTCGCTCCGGCGCGCCGTGATCCGCTCCAGCTCGGACATCCCCGCTCCCTCCCGCGATCCGGCGGTGCATCCGCACGGCGACGGACCGTAGGCGGGCCCTCACGACAGGTGCAGCGGAACCCGAGAACCGCCACGGCCGCCCTGACAGACAATCTTCACCGTGGACACCGGCCGCCGACCAGCCCGAGCACGGTAAGACGCCCGCACACCAGACCCATGACCTGCAACTTCACGATGCACACCACTCAATGGCGAGCAAGCGCCCGATAGCCCGTCAGGGTCCGGGTGGTGGGAAGTTGCACATGCCGTAGCGGCATGTGGTGTCGTCGGGGGCACCCCAGCACGAAAGGCCCTGTCTGCGATGTACCCCTCCGCCGCACCTCCCCAAGAGGTCAAGATCGGCGATGCCGCCGCCTTCGCCGGAACCACCCCGCGCGCCATTCGTCACTACCACCAGATCGGTCTGCTGCCGGAGCCCGAGCGAGGCGGAGACGGACACCGCCGCTACGGCTACGACGACATGATCCGCCTGCTGTGGATCCGCAAGATGTCCGAGGCCGGCATCAGCCTGGACGACATGCGGGCCGCCTTCGACGAAGCCCGGGACGTTGAGGACGTCCTGGGCCGGCTGGAGGAAAATCTGGCCGCCCAGGAGGCCGACATCAAGCGTCAGCGGGCGGCAGTACAGCGTCTGCGGGCCGTGGGCAGCCCACTGGGCCTGCTCTCCCCGCTGGTCACGGACCGGCTCAGCCACCTGCCTTCTGGCGCACTGCGCCCCTCCGACCTGGACACCCTGCTGGTCACGGAACGGATCTTCGGACCGCTCGGAGCCGCCATCCAGGCCAGCGTGTTCATCACCCTGGCCACCCACCCCGGCCTACGGGCCGAAGCAGACCGCCTCGACGCGGCCGACGCCACCCTCGATGACACCGTCGACCCCCACGACCCGCAGGTCGACGAACTCGCCGCCCAGCACCACGCCCACCACAAGGCCCTGCACCAGGCCATTGAAGCGGCCGGACTGGACGAGGCCGAGGAGAAACTCTTCGATATCTATGACGCCGAGGCGAACGGCGAGGAGGAGGTCCAGATGAGCGCCTTCGAAGCGGTAACCAAGATGCCCTACGGCTTCTCCGCGGCCCGGACACGGTGCGTGGAACTCACAGGACAGCTCCTTGCCGGGGACCTCTCCACAGACAGCTGATCGCTGGTGTGGCCGTGGGTGAGGACCCCGGATCGGCCACCGAGACCCGCGCACCTGTTGGCTGCGCGGTCGGTACAACGGGAGTCCGGTTGATCTACGGGGAGGTTGTCAGGATGGCCGGGCATGAGGCGTCCGAGCGTGCCAAGAAGTTCGAGGGGCTTGTGCTCGAGTGGGCGAAGAAGGCGCAGGAGGGGTACGAGGGCGCGGCGGAGATGGCGCAGACCATGACCATGGGGGGCACCGGCTCGCAAATTCATGCGCCGCAGGCCCTGGGTTCCTGGGCCGCTCCTCCTCCGAACTATGCAGTGGCCGGGGCGGATTCGGTGAGGCGGTCCAGTCGCGTGTAGAGGGCCCGTACGAGGCGGGCACGGTTCTGGGCGCAGCGGGCGGTGCCTTGCATCGGGGCGGACAGGCGGCGGTCGGCTTCGCGGAGGACGACTTCGGCGAGGGCGCTGCGGCCGTCGTTCTTGGGCAGGGCGGCGGCGTGGCGCCGGACGTCGGCGGCCACCGTGCGGGCGCGGCGGGCACGGGCCCACGCAGGGTGTTCTGCACACGCGGGAGTGTGAGGAAGCGCTGAAGGACGCGCCGCCGCTCGATTAGAAGCGCGCTCCGGACGTCGCGGAGAATCCGGCGTGACACCACAACGTCCTCAAGACGGCGTTTATGCGGGCGTGCTGGTAAGGGCCGCACTCGGGCGGGAGCGCGCGGTGCTGGGCTATGGGTGCACCTGCCACCAGTTGGCCGCCTCAGCGCGAGCCACTTCGGCGTCGTACTGACGCGCGTCGAAGTGGAGTTCTGGCGGGGGGTGGGGCGAGGTGTGCGCCGTCCAGGGAACCTCCCAGTCCGACCACTGCACGATCTCCCCGAACCGCTGCACGACCATGGTCAGGAAGCCGCAGCAGCCACCGGTGCAGTCGGGTTCCCCCAGCTCCAGGCGGCGCGCCTTGCCAGTCGCCCGCAGAGGGCTGGGTCGGCCTGCCGGCAGCACATCAGCCGCGTACGGTCCGCGGCCGCCTTCGCCGACCGCCTCTTCGACCACGTCCTCGCCGTTGACCCAGAACCGCAACTGGGCAGCGAACCGGGGCCCCGGCGGTAACACCCTGATCTCCAAACGATCGAACATCAGACGACCCTACGGGGCGCACTTACGTCGGCGCGTGGCCCAGCCGACGCCTCACTTCACCCCGTAGGCGGGAGGAGGCGTTCCCACCCGGTCAGGCAGCCTCGGGCACGGCGGTCAGGCCTTCGATGCCCTGGTAAGCGAGCGAGTCCTTGACCACGACCGGCATCGTCATGCCGATGATGGGCGCGGTATCGGCGACTGCGGTGTAACTGGAGTTGAAGGTGTTCTATCGGTACCTGAGGGCAGGGCCCCGGTCCATGGCCTTCGACGTGTGGAACAGCAGCACATAATCCGCGCCCGTGGCCAGCCGGCGGGCACGCTCGGGATCGCCGGACAGGAACGCCGCCCCGCCACCGGCCGGCGTACGGGCCGGTGGACGCGAGCCATCACGGCGTTCCCGGCTCCACTCTCAGGGTTACTGCCCTCGGGCCGGAAGCCTCCGAGTCAGAGCGGCTCGATGAAGGTGAAGCGCTGGGAGTGGAAGCCGGCGCACCGGCCGGGCTAGTGTCCGCAGGTTCCGCCGGGAGGGCAGGGCTGCGGTGATCGCGGATGCGTGACCGGGGACCACCTGCGGTACCCGGACGGATGGCTTCCTCGCCCGGGGCGATCCTGATGGCGCCTGTGCTCCTTACCTTCGATTTCTCGGCGCGCAGGCGGGACTACGAGGGTCTGCCGGGAATCCCGTACAGCATCCCGCGCCGGAGCCGGTCAGCGGAGTGCAGGGCCTGCTGCTGTCGATGCCTGAGCGGTGGCGATGACCTCGTCCAGGGCGGTGCGGGAGCGGTGCAGGTCTTCGATGGCGCGGTCGAGGCGGTCGCGCTCGGCGAGGAGGTCGGCCACCAGTTTTCCGTCGGCGGTCGAGGCGGCGGTGCCGTCTGTGTCTCGCATGCAGGGCAGCAGTTCGGCGATCTTCGAGCTGCACAGGCCCGCCCCGTACAGTGCCTGGATCCGGACGACCAGGTCGACGGCGTACTCGGTGTACTCGCGATGACCGCCGGGGGTGCGCTCCGTTCAGCAACCCCTGCTGCTCGTAGTAGCGCAGCGAGCGTACGCTCACCCCGGTGCGTCGGGCCAGCTCCCCGCGTGCGGGTCGTCCGCCTCCACGGGCACGGAGGCGTCCAACTTCCCGGCCTGCGCCAATTCCAGCAGGTCCTCCGCCCGTCTGAGCGCGGCGTCCCGGCGCTCCCGCTCCGCTCGGCGGGCCGCCTCCACCGCGTCGGCAGCGGCCTGCTCCCGACGGTGCATCTCCTCGGCCGCGACGAGCGCCACCGGATCGGAACCGGGGTCGTACCAGGCAGCGGTGGCGGCGGTCGAAGACTCCAGCAACGTCTCGATCCGCCGCCACTCGGGCAGTTCCGCCTCCAGTTGCACGGCCACCGCCTGGCCGTCCGCACCGCTGCTGCGGGCGAAACGCAGATCGCCCTCCGCCGCCCGGCGCCGCCGCGCAACGCTCCACCCGTCCAGCCCCCGAGCCCGGGCACATACCCGGGCCCTGACCTCCGACACCTACTCGGTCGACGGTGCCGCGCCATCTACATCGCTCACCTCCCGTATTCTGCCGAACCCGTGGGCACCTGGCCGGACTTCACAGACCGACACCCGGGCTGCTGAGCGGCACGGCGGCGAACAGCCACCATCGAACATCGAAGAGGACAGGCCGTGGGCGGTGTTCGCAGATGCGCTGGTGTCGCTGCCGGGCTGCGCTCGCCGGACCGGCGACACTGACACCGCGTATGCGGTCCAGGGCCTGCCCCCCGTACAGGCCCGACCGCGCTCTTCTCCGGTGACCGGCCGGTGACCAGCGGCCCCCGGGGAAACGCAGGACCCCGGGGCCGCTGGGGCCAACATCGCCTGCGCGGTTGACAGCCCGAATGATGCGCCCGGTGCTCGGCCCCGGTCGCGCCGAAGTGCTGGAGGACGGACTCCTCCTGCGTGTCGCGCGACGGTTCACTCAGGAACTGGCTCTTCGGGCCCGGGCCGTCACAGACGTCAGACGAGTCGGCCGCGAGAATGCGGCCATGGAGATCACAACCGCCGTGGCGACCGATGCCGATACCGTCGCCGAACTGCACACGGCCAGCTGGCGAGGAGCCTATGCGAACCTGTTCCCTGCGCAGTACCTGGACGGCCCGCTGCTCGCCGAACGCCAACAGGTGTGGCGGGCGCGGCTGGCCGATCCTGTCCCAGGCTCGGCGCTGTTCCTGGCCGTGGAAACCGGCGTGCTGCTCGGCTTCGTCTACCTCGAACCGCAGCCTGACGGCCGGATCCTGCTCGACAACCTGCATGCCCGTCCTGGCGACACCGGGCGCGGGTTGGGCAGTCGGCTTCTGGAGCATGCCCTGGCCTGGTCCACCACCGCGCGCCCCGGCCAAGACGTCTACCTGGAGGTCCTGCAGGGCAACACCCGCGCGGTCGCGTTCTACGAACGCCACGGAGGCCGCCGTACCGCATCCCGCATCTGCCGCTTCGACCAGGGATTCGAGCTTCCCGAGTTCGAATACACCTGGCCCGCCACCGTCCCAGCCTCGACTCGGTCGCCGGCACATCGTTGAGCATGACCCCGGCCGCACACCGCCGCCGGTGAACCTCCCAGGAGGTCGTCGCGCGGTTGTGGAGACGGCGGCAGACCGAGACGGGCTGGGTCGCCTTGCGGGTCTGCCGTCGTACCGGGACCGCGAGGACGGGGGGACGCGGCGGAGTACCGGTGTGGGTGGACGCCCCGAAGCATGTGCGGCCAGTCGACGGCCCACGCTGCCCCTGACCGCCAACATGTCCACGCGACCAGGCACTCACGGCGGTTGAACTCGGACCCGGCCGGGCGCGCAGGAAGATGGCTTCGCTCGCTGGAGCGTTCACGAAGGCCGGAGCCCCAGGACGGCAGATCTCCCGGGGCTCCGTGACGTTGTACGGCGGGGTGCTACTGCACCGGCGCTCCGAGGGCCTGCTCGGCCATCTGCACGCCCATCGTGGCGGCCATGGTGGTGCCGGCCTCCAGGAGCTTGTCCTTGAGCTGGGTGGTGAACTGCCGCAGGCGGCCTGGCTCGGGAGTCTCCGAGGTCGCTTCGTCATGGAGGTCCTGGGCGACGCGCTCCAACTCCACACGCTCCGGCTCGGGCAGGCCCAGCGTGCTGCTGATCTGTCCGACGTACCCGGCCAGCTGAACGAACAGCGTCGGGTCGACGCCATCGGTGTTGTTCTGCGTGAAGTGCTGCTGTTCGCCGATGATGACGCCCTTGGCGTTCGGCAGCCAGGTGTTGTATGTGGCGCCGGGCCGGGGCTGGTTGATGTGGTCCTGCACGCTTCCTCCAGCCAGGGCACAGCTGACGCCCTGGGGTGTGATGGCGACCGTGGCCGGGTCGGTGTCGATGTGCTCGATCAGCTTGTGCTGGGACAGGTGGGCGAGCGCTTCGTGTAGCTCGGTGCCGGTGATCTCGGATCCGGCGAAGTAGGCGGCGGGCGTGGCACGGAACAGGACCGGGTTGATGGGCTCCTGGTCGCCGACGGTGTCGAACAGCCACCGGTGGAAGGCGTCCATGGTGTAGCGGAGGCGGGCGGCGCGGTCGCCGCGCCGCTTCTTCAGCCGGTGGATCGCGGCGCGGCCGCGTCGGTGAGGCAGACCGTGGGGGCGTCGTCGAGGCCGCGCGAGTTGCGGACCAGGTCGCGCTCTTCCAGCTCGTAGGCCAGCACGGAGGGGTCCTCGTCCGGCAGTTGCTGCTCTTCAACGAACCGAGTCACGTCGACGTGGTGCGAGCGGTTCTGCTGAGCTTGCGCGTCGAGCCAGATCAGGAGTCTTGCCAGGACCGGGTCGCCTTCGGCGGTGTCACGGCCGGGCATGGTTCCTCCTGTGCCAGTCGCCTCAGTCTGGATCGGCACCCGGATGGGATTCCGCTTGGCTGCGCGCTCGTAGTCCTTGGCGATGCCCTTGAGGTGCTTTTCGATCCCGCGTCGCTGGCTGCTGGAGTTGCGGGCCACGTTGCCCTCCTGTCTCAGATACCTCACGACCAGCCTACGGAGGGGGTCTGACAATGAGCCGTCCCTTCCGCCGCCGTCATGACGAGTTGCCGGGCTGAGCCAGGAGGCCGGTGCGGGCCGGCCGCACCGAATGGGTCGACGTGTGCCGTCGCCGGTGTGGCGGCTCTCAGAACGTGGTGACGGTCGCAGCCTGCCGGAATCTCGACGGGTATCAGAGTGATTCTCAACGAGGACGGTTCCTGCGAATCGCGCACCCCATGTAGATCACGCCTGAGCCGGGGGCGGATGCGTAGCGAAACAGCGGCTACGCGACCGCCCCCGGCAGGCACGGACCACAAGAAAGAGCGGACAAATGCCCCCCGAGATCAAGTTTATGCCGGACAGGCACAGGGATATAGGGTCAGGTTACGAGAAGGCCTGGGAGGCCGGCCGAATCGACCTGGCGACTCTCGGCACGACAGATTTGCGCTATGAGTTCTTCGAGTACCCGGTCGACTTCACCGTGGACGGTCACGCGTTCCTTTCGGCCGCTCGACCGCCATTGATCGACATCATGTTCAGTCTGGGGCGCTCGATGGAAAGCCTGCGGACCGCCGGGACGGCGGAGATCGATTTCACGGAGAACACCTACGTTATCCGGCTGCAACTCGTGGGCGATCAGGTGCAGTTCACCTCCACGCCGCGTGGTGTGCCGACGCCTCATCCCAGCTGCTCGTTCGAGGAGTACGTATCCGAGGCCCGGTCTTTCATAACCGACGGTGTGGAGTACCTCGAACTTCAGTATCCGGCACTGGCCCGGAACCCAGCGATGAGTGCACTACGGGAACTGGCGGACATCTGATCGCAAGCCACGCGCACATCTGCTGACCAGGACAGGGCTGCTGTATATCGACTTGTGTCAGATCCAGTGGGGCCTGGACCGCCCGGCCGCCGAGCGCAGTTCCCCGGCCCAGGTGCGGAGCTGGTCTGCGAGGGCAAGGTTGTCGCCGCGGGCCACGGTCTGGGGGCAACTGGGCGCACACGGTCACTCCCGCGGCGAGGTCGGCCGTGCTGCCCAGGATCGGGAAGGCGGCGCGGACGTGTGCGGCGGTGTCCGGCTGGAGGAGGGTGTAGGCGTAGAGCATGGCGGCGTCGAAACCCGCCGGCGCCTGGCCCCAGCCCTCCCAGCCGAGGAGCCGCAGGGACGGGACGGTGAGGTTGGCCCAGTGCACATCGCCGTGGGCGGTGGTCCAGCAGGTCGTCGTCGGGGCCGGGATGCCGAGGAACTCGGGGATCGCCCGGTCCATGTACTGCTGCCGCACGGCGACGCGCTCGGTACCGGCCGCCGACACCTTCTCCAGCACCTCGGCGAGGTCGGTCCACCAGGAGTCCGGTAGCTGGAGGTCGTATTGGAGGACCGGGTCGTCGGACAGGACTGGCTCGGCGACGCGGGCCGACAGCTCGGCGCGGTAGGCGGTGGCGTTGTCGATGGCGTCGTACATGCCCAGGTGGCTCCGTCACCGCCCCCAGGGGCCACGTAGAGGTCCTGGAGGACGGGACCGAAGTCCGACTCGGGGTGTTCTTGAGCAACAGAAGAGCCGCCGGGCGAAGCTGACTGCGGACAAGCTCGCCGCGCTCACCGACCTCGGACTCAGCTGGGCGAGGACGTGGCCGCGCGTGAGAACGTCCGCGCGGTGTGATCGCAGAGGACATGTCCTGATCATCCGCAAATGCACTCCAGCACCACCGCCGCCAGCACGACCGTGCACGGCTGCGTGCCGATCAGTTCGAAGTAAAAGTTCACGATCATGCCCTCTCCGCGCTCTAACTAGGTGACGGGGCATCGCGGAAGAACGCGGAGCCTGGATACCAAGAGAGGACACGGATGGACTCTGCCACGATCACGGCTCTTGTCTCTCTGATCACCGCCAAGGTTTGTGCCCTGCTGGCCTTGTGGTTGCGCTTACGCTGGCGTGCCCGCGGTGAAGAAGTGCGGCGGCAGTGCCTCCTGGGCGTCACGGAAGCAGCAGGGCCGGGCGTTCAGCTGGAGTTGGATGACCAACACCGTGATGGACACCGCATCCGCATGAAGATCACCAGTCCCACGGCTTGCGAGGGCAACCCAGCAGAATGAGCGACCAAGACCCCCTAGACGGCATGGACCTCCCGAGTACACCAGCCGCTCATCAAAGAGAGCTCCAGGGACACCGTCCTGCACACCGACAGACAGAGGAAGAATTCTCCTCGTTCTACCGCAAGAATATCCGTCAACTCGTTGGTTTCTTGATCAATCAGGGGTCCACGGTTCCTGTTGCAGCTGACGTTGCTCAGGACACCATGGTCAAGGTCTATCAGCGTTGGAATGACCTCCGCGAACCCCGCGCCTGGGCCCACACCGTCGCGTCCCGAGAGCTTGCCCGCAGGATCGCTTCTGTTGAGGAGAGCCCAGTGGATCAAATCACGGAACCAACGTCGCTGCTTCCACGTCCGGACGCCATCTCAGAATGGGAGGACCGCTACGCTTTGTTGCCACTGCTGCTGTGCGAAGCAATCTGCGGAAGGCTCGGCGCGCCGCGGTTTCCTACATGAAGGCACGGGAGGGGGAATAGTGCCCCACCACCCTGAGCCCGAATTTCACGACCAGACTGTCGGTCGCCTTCTCAACCGGTACGAGCGCGACCTGACCAACCGCCTAGACAACATCCTGGATGTCGAAGCCGGCCTGCGAGAGGTGCTGCTGCAGGCCCGTCACGACGTCGCTGTAGATGATCTCAACAGCATTCTCGACGTTGAGGCAGGCCTAAGGACAGTCCTCCCACCCTTGCAGGGGTCCTCCCAGTCCCCCCCTCGCCCCACTAAAGAGGGGCGTAGCGCCAATCGGTTCTCCTGGCCTGTCCGTGCATCGGATCGCTTGGCCCTGCGCACAAACGCACACGTCGCGAAGGCTTACCTGGCCCTCACACGGGACGTCGCGGTTGCACGGGATCACCTAACCCGCGATCACGCACGCGACCTGGACCTGGATCTGGTTCGTGCTCTCGCGCACGACTTGGACCACGCTTTCAGCCGCAGCAAGGACACGGAGTGCGATCGCGACGGCGACTTCGTACGTGGTCTGGAGCGCGCGAGCGCCCTCAACCGCGCCCTCACCCTCGACCTCGAACGCGGGACCGACCGCAACCACCCTCACACAATCGCCCGCGATCTTGACCGTGTCCGCGCCATGCTCCGCGTCCTCAACCGTGTCCGAGGTCGCAGTCAGGGCCCTTCCCTCGAGCTCCTGCTTGACCGCGCTCACTCTCGCACCCGCGATCTCGAACTGGTCCTCGAGCGTGTCGGCTCCCACGAACGCGTTCTCACTTCCACCATCGTCGCCATCAGAGTCAATGAGGTTTCACGAGCCATCGGTATGGTGCTGGACCAGGAAGCACCAGCGCTTGACCGAGACTCCGTGCACGCGTTCATTAATGACTTCACC
Organism: Streptomyces sp. NPDC050546; assembly: GCF_044457425.1. Classification (NCBI taxonomy): domain Bacteria; kingdom Bacillati; phylum Actinomycetota; class Actinomycetes; order Kitasatosporales; family Streptomycetaceae; genus Streptomyces; species Streptomyces sp. NPDC050546. The sequence continues at coordinate 138,857 of NZ_JBITGX010000020.1, read as the reverse complement.
ATGGCCGACCTCCGGGCGGTCGACCTCGACGGCGTCAACCTCGCTGGAGTGCGATGGTCGGAGACTGGAACCCAGTGGCCTCCTGCGGTGGATGTCCAAGAACTCAAGAGCCGCTCAGAGGAAACCCCTCCACACAGCGGCATCTGGGTAGTCCGATCCGGCACTGCAACCGTGCGAGGTCTCGCCGTCGACTCAGGATGACGTTGGGACAGCAGCGGCAGGCCACCATCTTGAGATGGTGGCCTGCCGCTGCATGCGCACTCGGGCGTTTCAGGCGAGCGTACGCGCGAGGGGGCTATTAGTGCCCGGGATCGGCACCAGGTCCTCGCCCTGGGCCAGCACCCACGCGATGGCCAGCTGAGCCGGCGCCACGTCCTTCTCGGTGGCGATCTCCTTCACCTTCGCCGCCAGCCGCAGGTTCGCCTCCAGATTGGTGTCCTGGAAGCGCGGGTTCTGGCGGCGCCAGTCGTTGGCGTCCAGGTCGTCCGGCGAGGTGAACCGCCCGGCGAGGAAGCCGCGGCCGAGGGGCGAGTACGGTACGAAGCCGATGCCCAGCTCCCTGCAGGCGGGCAGCACCTCGGCCTCCACATCCCGCGACCACAGCGAGTACTCGCTCTGCACAGCCGTGACCGGGTGCACGGCGTGCGCACGCTGGATGGTCTGGGCGCTCGCCTCGCTCAGCCCGATGTAGCGCACCTTGCCCTCGGCGACCAGTTCGCCCAGCGCGCCGACCGTCTCCTCGATGGGCACGTTCGGGTCGACCCGGTGCTGGTAGTACAGGTCGATGTGGTCGGTTCCCAGACGCTTCAGGGAGCCGTGGACGGAGCTGCGGACGTGTTCGGCCGAGCCGTCCTGCGGGCCGACCGTGCTGATGTCGCCCGGTACAGCGTCGTCCATCCGATAGTTGAACTTCGTTGCGATCACATACTCGTCGCGGTGCCCCCGGATCGCCTCGCCGATGAGGGACTCGTTGGTGAGCGGGCCGTACATCTGCGCGGTGTCGAGGAAGTTCACCCCGAGGTCGAGGGCGTGCCGGATCGTCGCGACGCCCTCCTCTTCGTCGGCGGTTCCGTAGAAGGCGGACATGCCCATGCACCCCAGGCCGATGGCCGATACCTGCAATTCCCGCAGACTGCGCTTCTGCATGTCGTGTCCCAGCCTTCCCTGCACGCTTGATCGTCCTTCGGGCGGCACGAAGTCTCCCGTCCATCCAGGCACAGATGCCACCGCCCGGCATCCCAGGAGGAGCGGGCGCGGAGAGGGCCTCGTGCGCTGTTGCGTCCTCGACGCTATGGCTTCGAGCGCACTCCATGACAAGCGGGCTGAGCGCACCGGTCGGGCAGCCCGGCCAGCCCTCTCCCCTCCTCAACCGCGCCCTGTACGGCGCCTTTGTCAGGACCCCTTACGAGGTCTGCGGCCAGCGCTTTTAGTGCTCGAGGACCGCTGTCGCCACCGGCACTGCCAGCAGCAGGCTGAGTCCGGCCAGCAGGAGGCGGTCCAGCCACAGGATTGCAGCGAATTCGCGCAGTGTCGCGGCCAGCCAGTAGGTGGGGGAGGTCGGTGCGCCCACGACGTGCACGGGCACGCCGAGGCGGCGGGCCAGCAGGGTCGTGCGGTAGACGTGGAAGCTGCTGGTGACCGCCGTGGCGCGGTGGCCGGGAGTGGTGCCGTGCACAAGGGCGGCGCTGAAGCGGAGGTTCTGCCCGGTGTTGACGGAGCGGTCTTCGCGCACGAGCCGGTCGGCGGGCACTCCGCGTGCGCGCAGGTAGTCGGCCATCGCGTCCGCCTCGGAGCGGACCTCGTCGTCGCCCTGGCCGCCCGAGAGGACGAACACCACACGAGGCGTGTGCGGTGGGCGGGCGGCGTCGATGGCAAGGGCGCGCTCCAGTCTGCGGGTCAGCAGCGGGCCGGGCCGGTCGCCGTTGAGTCCGGCGCCCAGGACGATGACGTGGGTGGTTTCCGGCAGGGGGGTGCTGCGGCCCCGGACGAACACGTAGCCGGTAAAGACGAGGAAGAGCAGAGTGAGGTATCCCGCGGCCGCGTTCACCGCGACGACGAGGGCACCGAAAGCTTCGCCGCCGACCGCGTGGAAGACTGCGTCGAGGCCGAGCACCGCCAGCACCGCGCAGCCGGCGGCCCCGGTCGCCAGCGGGGCTGCCTGCGGTCCGTAGCGGCGGACCAGGAGGAGGCCGTCGGCCAGCAACAGCAGGCCCAGCGCGAGCGCCGGGAGCAGGGCAGCGACGGCGAGGACGGTGGCGATGGTCGGGTGGGCCGCCGCACTGCGAGCGGCCAGGCCGAGTCCGGCAGAGGTCACCGCGAGGCAGAACAGGGCGGCGGTGGAGAACCGGTGCGGTGCCAGCAGGGCGTTGACGACACCGCCCGCGGCGAACATGATCGCGGCGAAATACTCCGGGTACTGAGGCATGTGCCGCACTGCTCCGCTCTCGCGCCCGCCGGGCCGCTGGCCGTACCCGCCCGCTTCTCGCCGCTGCGGGTTCCCCGACCCGGTACGGGCGGCTGCCGGCCATCCTCCCAGATCACCTGTGGTGCGCCGAACGCGGGCGGGCGGCGGTGCGTTCGGCGGGAGCGGCATGTCATGCCGGTGGTGCTGCCTGGCGGCCGCGCAGGACGCGCAGGACGCGCAGGACGCGCAGATGGATGGTGTGCCCTATAGCCCGGTGCAGGGCCAGCAGGTCCAGCAGGTGCGCAAGCGCGACGCGGGGGACTGCTGCTTCGGGAGATGCTGCATCGATGGCCGTCATCCGTGGCGCGGTCCGGTAGCCGGTGCCCTCATGTTCGGCCGCCCCACTCGGGAGAGCGTCCCGAGGAGGCGGTACAGGCCGGCAGCGCTACTGGGCAGCCCTCGTACGGGGACCTCTGTGCGTTGGGCCCCGCACTCGAAGTCGGGCGGCTCGTCCAAGCACCGGCGCGTTCGACTCGTTGGGCAGCTGCGGGTGGAACGTGTTGATGACCGTCCCGGTGAGGTTGCCGTCCCAGTTGCAGGTCAGACGCACCTCGCTGTCGGCCGTCACCGTTTGGTCCTTGAATTTGAGGTGGGCGTCGGGGTGGGTGATCGGCGCGAAGGTGATCCCGCCCCACGGCGTCTCCGTGACGGCCGGAGGCTTGTGCAGTCCGGTCGCGGTCTTGCTCCTGCCGACTGCCAGGCGCGAGAGCGCCGGGTCGGAGGCTGCTGTGGTCACCCTCCGCGGTGAGGAGCTGCCGCGCTGAGAAGGGGAGAACAGCTTTGTGAACGGTGGGAGTTTGCTGGGAAAGGCCTGGGTGTCATCAGTCGGCCAGACCCGTGCTGTGGTCCCGCCGGCGGTGTGCGCCCCCTCTTCTTTTGCGGCGGGGGGGGGAACGTATGGAGTGGGATCGGCCGCCTGTGTGGCCGCGGCGTTCGGCAGACTCCCAGAATTCGCTCAGTTCCGAGTGACATGGGTCTGGCACGGTGACGTTCATGGAGACGCACAGGAACTGTTTGAGGGCGGAGTACAGGGCCCCGCGAGAGTCTGATCGATGATCAGTGTCAAGGACCTGACGAAGCGGTACGGGGACAAGGTCGCCGTGGACCAGCTGACCTTCACTGTGGCACCCGGTGTGGTGACTGGTTTTCTGGGTCCCAACGGCGCGGGCAAGTCCACGACGATGCGGATGATCTTGGGCCTCGACACCCCGACCTCCGGTACGGCGACGGTGGCGGGGCGGCCGTACCGGGAGCTTGTGGAGCCGATGCGGGCGCTCGGTGCGCTGCTGGACGCCAAGGCGGTGCACCCCAGCCGCACCGCCCGGCACCATCTGGCGTGCCTGGCCGTCAGCAACGGCCTTCCGGTCGCGCGGGTGGACGATGTGCTGGAGCGGGTGGGTCTGCAGGGCGTCGCCGACAAGCGCGCGGGGCAGTTCTCGCTCGGTATGAGCCAGCGGCTGGGTATCGCGGGCGCGTTGCTCGGTGACCCGGAGGTCCTCATGTTCGACGAGCCGGTCAACGGTCTCGACCCGGAGGGCATCCGCTGGATCAGGCAGCTCATGAAGGGGCTGGCCGAGGAGGGGCGCACGGTCCTGGTGTCGAGTCATCTGATGAGTGAGATGACTCTGACCGCCGAGCACCTGATCGTGATCGGCCGGGGAAGACTGGTGGCGGACACCAGCCTGGAAGACTTCGTCGAGTCAAGCTGCGAACGGACGGTGCTGGTGCGTACTCCGTCCGCGGCCTCCCTTGCCGAGGCGCTGCGCGGCAACGGGGCGACGGTCAGGGCCGAGCGGGAGGACCGGCTGGTCGTCTCCGGCATGGAGAGCCTGGACATCAGCAGGCTCGCCGCGGCCCACGGTGCACCGCTGGCCGAACTGACGCCGCAACGCACCTCGCTCGAGGACGCGTTCATGCGTCTCACCCGCGACAGCGTCGAGTACACCGTGGCACAAGGAGCGCTCTGATGGCCGTCACGACCGCGACCACGGCTGAGCGGGGCCGGGCGGCGTCGCGCCCGTACCGGATGACGGATGTGCTGCGGTCCGAGTGGATGAAGATCCGTACGCTGCGGTCGACGACCTACACCTTGCTGGTCACCATCGGCCTGGGAGTCGGTCTCGGCCTGCTGTTCACGGCGGCGGGGGCGGCCGGGTACGGCTCGGGCAGCGCCGGCGACAAGGCGAGCTTCGACCCGACGGCCACCAGCGTCAAGAGCTACATCCTCGCCCAGTTGGCGCTCGGCCAGCTCGGTGTGCTGGCCGTCACCTCCGAGTACGCCACGGGGATGATGCGCACGAGCCTGACGGCGGTGCCGCGCAGGGCCCGGCTGCTGGGTGCGAAAGCACTGGTCTTCTGCGTCGTGGCACTCGTCGTCGGCGAGATCGTGGCCTTCGCCGCGTTCTTCGCCGGACAGCCCGTCCTGAGAGCCAGGGATGTGCCTTCCGCCTCGCTCGGTGATCCGGACGTGCTGCGGGCGGTGTTCGGCTGCGGTCTGTACCTGGCCGCGATCGGACTGCTCGGGATCGCGCTCGGCACCCTGCTGCGGGCGACCGCGGGAGCGTTGGCCGTCCTGGTGTCGGTCACCCTGCTGATTCCGGTGATCTCCACGGCGCTCCCCGGCTCGTGGCCGAACGCCGTGCACAAGTGGTGGCCCACGAGCGCGGGCAGCCGGATCATGGCAGTCCACCACGACTCGGAAGCGCTGGGGCCCTGGCAGGGGTACGGGGTGCTGCTGGCGGCCGTCGCCGTGATCCTCGCGGCCGCGTTCGTCGTCCTTCGCAGGCGTGATGTGTAGGCGTGATGTGTAGGCGCGGGCGCGACGGCGTTCCTCCCCTGTCGCTCAGGGGCATCTCCCGGCTGCGGCGGGCCGGCGCGTCGGCTCAGGGGTCTGTCCGCGGCGGCGCGCCTACGCTGGGGGCACGGCCGCCCGGGACGGCCCGCGAGTTCCCCGCCCGGGACGGCCCGCAGGGGGACGGCCCGCAGGGGGACGGGCCGCAGGGGGACGGGCCACGGGGGGACGGGCCACGGGGGCGAACGGGTGAGCGCATGATTCTCTCGTCTGGTTGATGACGATCCGGGGGTGTGACATGGCATCGGGACAGCAGTCCCCCGGCCGTCGGCAGCGGTCCAGGGACGCCGCGCTGCTGGTGGTGGAGGACGAGCCGACGCTGCGCGAACTGCTCGCCGCCAGCCTGCGTTTCTCCGGGTTCGAGGTGAGGTCGGCGGCCACCGGGCAGGAGGCCCTGGACATCGCCGCGGCGCAGCGCCCCGACCTCGTCGTCCTGGACGTCATGCTCCCGGACATGGACGGCTTCGAGGTGCTGCGGCTGCTGCGCGAGCAGAACACACGCCCGGGGACCGGTGCCCCGCCGGACACCCCGGTGCTGTTCCTCACCGCGCGCAGCGACCCCGAGGACAAGGTCAGCGGACTGACCCTCGGCGGCGACGACTACGTCACCAAGCCGTTCAGCCTGGACGAGTTGATCGCACGCATCCGGGCGATCCTGCGCAGGGCCCAGGGCAGAAGCATCGACGGTGTGCTGTGCGTCGCGGACCTGGAGATCGACGTGACGGCCCATCTGGTGACACGGGCCGGGCAGCCGGTGGACCTGTCCCCCACCGAGTTCCGGCTGCTGCGGTACCTGGCCGAGCACGTGGACCAGGCACTGGCCAAATCGAAGATCCTCAACCATGTCTGGCAGTACGACTTCGGCGGCGACGCCAGCATCGTGGAGTCGTACATCAGCTATCTGCGGCGGAAGGTCGACGACGTCGAACCCAAGCTCATCCACACCGTCCGCGGAGTGGGCTACGCGCTGCGCAGGCCCCGCCCGTGACCCGCGGCCAAGCCCCGCCGCGGGACTCCGACCGCCTGGGTCCGGGGGAAAGGGAAAGGGAAAGGGAAAGGGAAAGGGGCGGCTGGGGCGAGGGGCAGCCGGAGCGGCCCGGGCGTGCCCGGCGGCTGCTGCGTGCGCTGATGCCGAAGTCATTACGGACGCGGGTGCTGCTGCTGACGGTGTGTCTGCTGGCGGTGGGGCTGCTGATCGGCAACGCGTTCCTGCTGGCGTCGCTGCGCGGCCCGCTGACCAACCGTGTCGACAGCCAGTTGAACACCACCGGCCAGCTGATGGCCACGGTGCCGCCCGGCGCGCTGACGGCACTCCAGCAAGGTTCCGCGAGAAGATTCCCCTCCGATCTGGTCGGGGACCTGTATGTCGCCTATGTGTCCGACACCGGGCGGGTCGAACACACCGGCCGTGCGGGTTCCCACCAGGAGGGTCCGCCTCCAGCCCTGCCATCGCCCGGCGACCGGCAGACGGCAGCCGGGGCGGGGCGGCCGTTCGACGTGTCGGCCCCGGGCGGCCAGGCCTGGCGTGCGGTCGTCCTGCCGCGGAACGGCGAACCGGGCAGCGTGGTCGTGGCCGCGTCGCTGGCCGAGGTCGACGCGACGGTCGCCCAGGTCCGCAGAAGCTGCCTGCTCATCCTGGCGGTGACACTCGCTGTGCTGACCCTGCTGGGTTATGTGGCGGTCGCGGCGGGACTGCGGCCCCTGCGGCGTATCGAAGAGACGTCGGCGGCGATCGCGGCCGGCGACCTCTCGCGCCGGGTGCCGGACACGGCAGGCCCACGTACCGAGATCGGACGGCTGAGCAAAGCCCTGAACGGGATGCTCGCAAGGATCGAGGCGGCGGTCGCGGCGCAGACGGCGTCAGAGGCCAGGATGCGGCAGTTCGTCGCCGACGCCAGCCATGAACTGCGCACGCCCCTGGCGGGCATCAAAGGACTTGCCGAGCTGTACCGGATGGGTGCACTGCCCGAACGCGACGACATCGACCGCACCATGGACCGCGTCGAGCGTGAGGCGGCACGTCTGGCCGGCCTGGTGGAGGACCTGCTGCTACTCGCCCGGGTCGACGAGCAGGCCGAGTCCGCCGGACTCGCGCTAAACCGCGGGCCTTTGGACCTGCGCGGCCTGGCCGCTGACGCCCTGCACGATCTGCGGGCCCTCGACCCGGATCGCACGGTCACGCTCACCGGGCCCGGCGGGGGCCCGGTGGGTCCCGCCCCCGCCATGGGCGACGAACGGCGGCTGCGGCAGGTGGTGACCAACCTCATCGGCAACGCCGTGGCCCACACTCCCCGGGCCACTCCCGTACGCATCGGGGTCGGCACCATGGGGAACCGGACGGTCTTCGAGGTCGAGGACAGCGGCCCCGGGCTGGACGCGGACCAGCGCGAGCGTGTCTTCGAACGCTTCTACCGCGCGGACGTCTCCCGCAGCCGCACCTCCGGAGGCGGGGCCGGTCTCGGTCTCGCCATCGCCCGGTCCCTCGCACACGCCCACGACGGGCACATCGCGCTGGACTCGGCCCCCGGGCGGGGGGCGCTGTTCCGCCTGGAACTGCCCGTCGCGCGACCGGCCGACAGCGATGCCACGGCTGGCGGAACCCCCCATCACGAGCCCGGCCACCCATGACCCGCCGCCGGGCGAGGGTCGCCCCAAGCCCGCCGTGCGCCGGGCAGCTCACCCCCACACACGCAGACCGCACAGCCTCAAGTCCCTGGCCGACCGGGGGCCCGACAGCAGGGGGCAGGCGCGGTCGAAAACGCGTGAACATTCCGGCCGGGCCACGACCGCCAACCGCTTCCCGAACCGACGTACAGTACCGCCCGTTCTCGGGCTCTGCTCCACTTAATGTAGTCGCATACACAGCGTGACTGTCGATCTTCGTGCGCTGGGTTGAGGACGCCCGAAAATCGCTTGGCCGGTGTGCTGCGCGGTCGACAGTGCCGCGCCGTGAACGAAGTACCGCTGCAGCTGTATGAGCTGCTGTTCCCCTCGGTGGAAGGCGTGTCCGTTAAGTCGGTCAGCGTGGCCGACCCGGTTGTCCAGGTGGAGGCCCGAAGCACGGCCAGACGGGCGGTCTGTCCGAAGTAGGACCGCACGGCCGCAGGGACTGGCAAGAACGAAAACACCGCTCCTATCTGCGATTTCCTCGCGATCTACCGACAGCAGGAAAGTCCGTCGCGGTGCCGTTACGGGTGCGCCGGTTCGTCTGCGCGGAGGCATCCCGCGCCCGGAAGACGTCTGCCGAGCAAGTGCCGGGGCTCACCCGCCGGTTTGGTCGACGCACCGAGCCGCTGCGATCGACGCTGGTCTCGGTCGGTCTCACGCACGCGGGCAGGGCCGGCGCCCGGATGCCGGAGATCCCTACCGCGTCGGCCAGCCGGAACACCCCGCTGCGGCTGACCGCCTCGCTACCCGACCCCGCCCATCGCGACGCCTCGCATGGTCGGCGTGGACGAATACGCCCAGCGCAAGGGCCAGACCCACGGAACCGTGCCCGTCGACATCGAGACACAACGCCCGATCGATCTCCTGCCGAACCAAGAGGCCGACACGCCCGCGGCCAGGCTCGCCCAGCGGCCCGGCATCCAGAGCGTCGGCCGCGACCGCGCCCCCCTCCTCGCCGACGGCGCCACCCACGGCACCCCACAGACCCTCCAGATGACTGACCGACGGCACCTTTCACACAACCCGGGCGAAACCGAGAAATGCGTCTACCGGCACCCCGGCTGCCTGCGTCCCAGCCCGGCACCACCGGACCAACCACAAGAAGATGCGGAGCCAACCCCGTCGCCACCCCGACCGACGGGCCATCGGTCCACCGAACGCACCCGCGCTCAGCACGCCACCATCCACGCTCCGCCAGCCGCGGGCCACAGCAAGCGGTCCACCGCCCGGCAACTCGGCACAACACTCAACACAGCAGACATCCTGCGCTTCTCCCGCGCCACCACCCCGGAAGAGACAATTCACCGGGCAGGAGCAAAACCATCCACCCAGACTCGACACCTACAAACCCTGCCACGACCAGCAGTGACAGGAAGGCCGCACCAACACCTGAAAACCATGAGAGAACACCAAGGAACAAGACTGTCCCCACAGATACGCCGGCGCCCGCGACCACACCAGCAGCAGCCGTTGCAGCAAGCCCCAACGGCCCCCGCCCACCATCAGCCCGCACCGTCACCCGCCGGCTCCTCACCCACCCCGACACCTGCCCGAAAGCAACCGGGATCCAGCTCAAAGCCATCCCGGCCAACCGCCCCGAACCGGTAACACTCTCCGAGCACATGCGCTCCCTCGGCCAGATAGTCGCCCACCTTCAGAGCCACCACTTACCGACCCAGATCGAAGCTGGCTGCCGCCACTACCGACCTGCCCACACTTCGGCACTTCGCCCAGCACCTCGAACACGACCCCGACACTGCCACCACAGGCCTCACCCGCCCTGGAACCCCGGCGAGGCGGAAGGCCACGTCAACCGGATCAAGATACTCAAGCGCCAGAAGCTCGGCCGCGCAGACTTCAAACTCCCCCACAAACGAGCCCTACTCTCTGCATAGATCCCGGGTCAGGAGTCGTCCTCGACGAGTCCAAATCCTTCAGGGAAGCCCTCCAAGAACTCGCGGCGCGAAGGATCGACCTCCTCCGCAGCCATCGAACCGAGGAGGTCGATGAACTCGCTTCGCTGATCACTCGACAGCTGAGTCACCAGATGGGCGGCACCCTCCAAGACCTTGACCGCGTCATCATGATCCATCTGCTCGTCCTCGCTTCCCTCAACGAACCAGAGGACATCGACCAAAGCCTCCGCCAGGGCGCGGGTCAGCGACGGATACACAGGCATCGGAACGATCTCCCACCAGGCGGCTGATAGAGCGCGGCTATCTCACCACATGCCTCTGACATCACTGTCGGTGAGCCCACCACACGAAGTGGAACAGAGCCTGAGAATCGATGTCACCAATGTTGCTGCGGCAGCCCGTACGGGCTGCCGCAGCAACATTGGTGACGCGCGAGTTCATCGCCTGGGGCCGTCAGTCCGGCCATCACGAGAGCTGGCGCTGGAGAGAGGCGTCCGGAGTTCCGCCCTGAGCCGGATCGAGGTGTCGATGGTGAGCCCCGTGCTCGAGTAGCGGAGGTCTCTCGAGTAGCTCTCGATGAGGTCGAGATCCCTCATCTGACGCTGAAGCTCAGCCAGGAGTGCCTCATCGGGTTCGGGGAGGTCCTCGTTCTGCTCGGCGAGGTACTCCAGGTGCTGGTCGATTGCCTCTACGGCCCGTCGGCTGGCCCAGATAGCGAAGTCGTTGCAGCCGAACAGGTACGCGTACGCGGCATACAACGTTGCCGCAGCCGCATGCTCGTCCGCATCGTCGGGGCCGTCCTGGCCGTCGTTGTGGCAGTAGTCGCTGAGCATGTACTCGGCGACACCACGTTTCACCGCGGTAAAGGCAGTCGTGTCACCGAGTACGCCTACCCACACGGAGTTCAGCAAGGGCCGCAGGCTCATCGTGAACGACGCCTGTTCCTCCTCGGGTAGTGCTTCATGCCAGTTCATAAGAGGTCATCTCAATTGGTACTTCGGTTCATTGGTGCAGATGAGCCAGACCCCCTTCGTTCACGGGGTAGGAGCGTTCAAGGGGCAGGAGTTGTCGTGCGGCGTCCAGGTCTCCGTCCTGTACATGCGCATGGATGGTGTGAGCGAGCGATGTGACGTCCGTGATGGAGACGGTCCACTCATCGGCGTAGAGGCGTGCGGCTTCGCCGGCGAGGCCGAGCTGGAGCGACCGGTGGGCAAGCGGCTTAAGGCGCAGGTCGCGTTCGGGGTCCCATTGCACCCGGGCCGGAGCCCGCTTCAACTCGCGCTTCCACGTGGCGCGGTCGGCGTGGAGCCCATGCTCGTAGTGGGACAGGCAGGCGTGTTCCAGTGCCCACTCGAAGCCGTCACGGGAGATCTCGACGGCGAGGACGGTCTCCTGTCCTTCTTTGGTGCCCCACCCGCAGCGGTACATCATCCACAGGAACGACGGCTTGATCCATGTCATCCGGTCCCGCTGCCACACCGCCGGGAAGCGGCCTTCCCGGGCTGCCGGCAGGCCTATGTCCGGGGTGTACGCCTGGTAGACGGTGACCGTGGAGTCCGAGTGCAGGGCTCGAATCTGGTATTTGGGTTCTGCCACGGGGACCAGAGTGGGCACACTGTTTCGTTCGCGCCATCGAATTACCGCGGTGTGAGGCCGTCGAGCCTGCGATAGCAGATGAGGGTGGCCGCGATGCCGACGAAGGCGAGGAAGTGCGCGGCCTTGCGCTCGTAGCGGCGGTGCAAGCGGCGGCATCCGGAAAGCCAGGCGACCGTTCTCTCCACAGTCCAGCGGTGGCGGCCCAGCCGTTGGGAGGACTCGATGCCCTTGCGGGCGATGCGCGGGGTGATGTTCCGTAAGCGGAGCCATCTGCGCAGGTGGTCGTAGTCGTACCCTTTGGCACCGTGGAGCTTGGTGGGCCGTCGTCGACGAGGCCCGCGGCGGGAGCGGATGGGCGGGATGCCGCGTACAAGCGGTTCGAGGGCCTGGCTGTCGTGCAGGTTTGCCCCGGAGATCCCGACAGAGAGGGGCAGCCCGGTCCGCTCGGTGATCAAGTGGATCTTCGACCCGTACTTGCCCCGGTCCACAGGATTCGGACCTGTCAGTTCCCCCTTTTGAGGGCCCGCATGTTCACCGAGTCGATCGCGCAGCGGGACCAGTCCAGTTCACCGCGAGAGCCGAGTTCGTCGAGGACCAGGCGATGGAGCTTGGCCCATACTCGAGCCTTTGCCACTCTGATGACAATGCTGTGAGTCGGAAGGCTCCTGCCGTGTGGGACCTGCATCAGCTGGCTTCGGTCCGCTCAGCGAGGGCTTTAGAGGGCGTCTCACGTGGCAAGTTTCGCCACCTTCTTGGAGTAGCTCGAGGCGGTGGCTACGGCCACGCTTCGGCTCTGTCGGTCGTTGCGGTCCACGTGCAGGATCTTGAGGCCGGGCGATGTGTGAGTTCTGCGGCACCGCCTTGAGCGGAGGGCCGGGCAAGGGCCGACCACGCAAGTACTGCGGCGATGCCTGCCGCCAAGCCGCCAACCGGCGCCGCGTGCACGGTGACCCCCCGGCCCCGGCCGGGACGCTGCCGTCCTCCCTCGCGGAGGTCCCGGCCGAAGCGCGGCCCGTGCCTCGCAGCCCAGCGCCCCGCCCGGCCCCGCAAGGCCTGACGGCAGGCGACGAACTCCTCATCGAGATAGTCAGACATCCAGGACGGTGCCCGCGACCTCGCACGACTCCTTCCGTCCTATGACGGAGGAGAACCCCTGCGCCGCCTCGCCCAGCTGCACGAGCAGCTCGACGGCCTGACCGCGGCGGTCGTCGGCCGGGCCCGCTACCGACGCCTCACCTGGGCGACCATCAGCTCGATCCTGGGGCGTCAGCGAGGACACCGCCCGTCACCGCTACACCGAGCGATACGTCCTGCGGCGACTCGCCCGCTTCAACCGCTCCGAGACGGCGCTCACCTCGCTCGCCGGCCTCTTCAACCGCCCGGTCACACAGGCGGCCGACTCTCCCACGAGCCAGCCGGAGGCGAGTCCGGGGGCGAGTCACGCGACTCAGGCTCCGAACGGGGCGACAGCTCCGAGCAGTCGACACCGATCGAGTCATCCGGAGCGGCCTACAACCGTCTCGCACCGATCCTGTCCATGCTGATCCGCACCGCCCAGCTCACGAACAAGGAGGTCAGCAGCCGCATCGGATGCTCCTCCTCCTACCTGTCGCGCATCCTGTCCGGCGAGCGCGTTCCCACCTGGGCGCTCACACGCAAGTTCGCCCAGACCTGCGGCGCCGACCCAGAAGTGCCGCGGACGTCTGGGAATCCGAGAAGCTCAGCGAGAAGAACCGCGAGCCCGCCATCACGCCGGACGAGCCCTCTATGCCCGCCGCCGACAGGCTCCGCACCGCCGTGCACACCCTCCACCTGCACGCCGGCCGACTCGCCCCCAGCGACGTAGCCGTCGCCAGCCGCTGGCTGCTGAGCGCCGGCGCCGTCGCTTCCCTCCTCGAAGCCTCACTCCTCCCCCACCCCCACGTCCTCGAAGCCTTCGTACGCGTCCTGGGCGGCGACGCCGACCACTTCAAGCAGCTCCTCGACCACGCCCGCCGCGAGGCCACCGGCGGAGCCGCGTACCTGCAACCCGCCCTCTTCCAGAACACCTCACCCACCACCGACCCGGCAGCAGACTCCACCGGCCCGAGCGACCCACCACCGACCGATGCACAACCCCACCCCGTTGGCCCGGACGCCGTCATGAAGACCTTCAGCAAGGTGTTCCTCGAGGAACGCACTGTCGAAGACGGCCGTGCCCGGCTCCTGCACAAACTCGCCGGACAACAAGCCCCCGCCCGAGTCACCAACAGCACCCAACCCCGCCCACTCGCCGCCATCGTCGAAGCCTTACGCCACCCACACCCACATCTCGCCGCTGAGGGCCTCCTCGTAGCGGCACGGGCCAGCGCGGGAGCACCCCAGAAGGCGACCGCTGTCCCGAAAACACAGGCTGATGGAGCGGAATGGCCCATGAACCTCGCCCTCGCACAGCCCGCGACCCAGCTGCCGACAGGCCCGTCGGGACCTACGGAATCGACGCAACATGCCCCAGGCTGAGATAAAACCGTTTCCTCCCGGCAGGACCGAACTGCTTGAAGGTATGAGCGAGGAGCAGGCAGCTTTGACGCTCGGCCTGGGCGAGCTCGTCCAGCAGGCTGCCGAGACCGAGTACATTCTGCACGGCCTGTACGCCCCTCGGCGGTCCGAGCGGCGCGGCACCTGGGTCTACTACCGAGTCGAGCCGTCGGTCCTGGCCTCGATGGGCAAGCTGCTCACCATCGCGTTGGCCGCGGCGGATGCCCGGCCGTCGCTGAGCGGCCGGGCATTGTCAGTACCGTGCGGCACGATGGGACCATGGGCATCGATATCACCTGGGCGCGCGGAGAGTTGGCCCATTTCCTCCAACTCACGGAGTTGTACCGCCCGCCGGATCCGCCGAACGTCATCAACTTCACCTCGCAACTCGCTAACCGGGGCTCTCAGGCTGACATCGCGGCCAGTGCCCATGTAGTGGAGCAGATCCTCGACCGGGTCGTGCCTCGCTGGCGTACCGAGGTCTCCTCCGCGAGGAACAAGTCCGTCAACCGCTGGTATCAGCACCGGGAGGCGGCCCAACGTGCGGACGCAGCCTTGCAACGCGACACCGAGGTCCGGGCCCGCCTCGGCGACGATGCTCCGCAGTTGAGCGCCGGTTCCATGCACCCGTGGGTCTGGGACGGCGCCCGGGCCCTCTGGCAGAGCGGCCACCTCCGCGAGGCCGTCACCGCGGCCGCTCGTAAGGTGAACGCCGAGACTCAGAACAAGGTCGGCCGCCGGGATCTGAGCGAGACGAAGCTCTTCCAGAACGCCTTCTCGCAGAGCCCGCCGAAGGCCGGTGAACCCCGTCTGCGCCTCATGGAGGACGACGGCGGCGACACCTTCCGGAGCGTCCATCGGGGCGCCATGGCCTTCGCCGAGGGCTGCTACGCAGGCATCCGCAATCCCAACAGCCATGAGGACGGCTTGTCGGAACTGCCCGAGCACGAAGCGCTGGAGCAGCTGGCGGCGTTCAGTGTTCTCGCTCGCTGGGTGGACGCGGCGAGCGTGGAAACCGCCTAGTACTCCACCCGTAGATCGTGATCTCGATGGTGAGGGGCGTCGAGGCGGCAGGTGTCCAGCGTGGATCATCTCGCCCGAGATCACCCATGCCGTCGCGGGCGTCGGCTCCTTCTCCGTCTACCCGAGTTCACCGCGACGGAGGGCGTCCCTTATCTCGCTGAGCTTCGCGGTCGTTGCCGCAGTCCGCTCCTGCGCCTGTTCAGCGAGTCGGAGGGCATCGTCGATCTCGCTGAGCTTCCCGGAGGACAGGACCGCCGCCCGCTCTATCAAGTCGTCCCGGGACACGGTGGTCAGCCACGTGCACGGGGTGAAGCCTGGACGCGGGAACGCGAGCCGCAGCACGCCTTCGAACGGCAGCCCTTCACCGGCGCCGACCGTCACCTCGATGCCCAGACCGCTGACGTCGACGCCCGCCGGAGCGACGACCTGCATCACCTGGAACCCGGACGCGTCGTCTCCCGACAGCAGTACGACCAACCTCCGCTCGTCGAACTGGACCCACCAGACTTCGCCACGTTGCACAAGCCCTCCGATACACAGGACGGCAGGCAGACGCTGCGCGACCTGACGCGATGTGGAGACGGGTGCGGCCACCGTTGATCATCGGTGCGTGAAGACAAACGATCAGGCGATGACCGCAGGTCACAGCGTAGACCCTGCGGCGTTGGCAGGAGGCGTTCGAGGGCCTTTATGAGCCGGATAGCGGGACGCTTCACATGCGTCGAATCCCGACGCCGGGCCCGGAAGTTGGAACTCGGCCTGTTGTCGGACCTGCCGCGCAAGAACTGCTGGACCATCGCCGAGTGGGCCGGGGACAGGACCCCGGACGGCATGCACCACCTGCTCGGGAGAGCGAAGTGGGACGCCGACCAGGTCCGCGACGAGGTGGGTGACTACGTGGTGGAGCATCTGCACGACGACGAGGCGGCGGCCGGTGGGGCCGCGCGTGCCTGGAATCGGCTGCACCCCCAGGCTGACCCGTCGAGAGCGGTCGCTGTGCCCGGTGGTGGCGACCGTCTGCTGGGCCGCCCCAGGTAGCCGTGTCACCGAAGACGAACTCGCCGTCGTGCCTGGGCGGTCGGCCACCCGCCGGGTGGGCCAGGTGGAACTCCTCGCGGGAGGGCGCCCGGGCGGCGCATGAACCGGTCCGTACGCAAGCGGCCCAGGGTCTGCACCGGCAGGTTGCCGAGCAGGTGGGTGATTCTGGGCGCGTCGTAGCCGGAGCCGAGCACCACCAGAATCTCCGGGTCGCCCCGCCGCCGCTGCCTCTTCAGATAAACGACAAGCTGAAGGTCCGGGCGACGAAGTACCCCGGCGCACTGCGCCCCCGCTGCCGCACCCGACCCTGCCCCTGCATCCCAGCCGAACGTGCAGCAGGCGCTAACCGGCCCGGCCGCGGTTATGCCGGGCCGTCGGGCTCGGGATGCGCGTCACGGGGGATCGTCATGCTGGAGGGGACCCGGATGGACTCCAGCTCGGTCAGGGCCTGCCTCCATCCGTCCAGGAGGGCCTCGGGGCGGGGCAGCCCGGCGTCTGTGTGGAAGCAGATGCTGGCGCGTTGACTGTAGGGGCACATGGCGACGGCGAGGAGGTGGCCGGGGACCACAGGGCCGTGGGCCGTGCAGGAAGTGATGCGCAGCCCTTCGGGTGGGGTGTGGGCGGGCAAGGGGCAGCACGAGACGACGGCCGCACTGTAGCCGGGGGCGGTGGCCAGCTTCACGGCCGTCCGGGCCAGCGGCGCGGGCAGATGCCGGACCGTGTCCTGCACGGCGTGTCGGGCAGTGACGGTCCGCTGGTGCAGCGTCTTTGTGACTTGAGCCAGACGACGTGCGGGGGTGGTCTCCTGGCAGGACAGCATCAGGCGGGTGGAGTACAGGCGGTTGCCGGTCTGCAGGCCCTGCCAGGTTTCTTCGGTGGGATGGCGGGCGTCGAGCGGGATGAGTACGGGCAGTTCGGGGAGGTCGATGCGGCAGGTGGTGGCCCAGTGGGCGAGTGCGGCTCCTACGGCGGCGACGTAGACGTCGTTGGGCCTTGCTCCGGTCGTTGCGCCGATGGCTTTCAGGCGGGCCAGGGGCACGTCGTCGGTCAGCGACGCACCAGGCTGGCCGGTCAGGAACGGGAACTGCGCGGGGCGGTGGGCGCGGGAGCGGGCCAGGTCGATGGTGGTGCAGGCAGCGAGACGGGCCACATCGGCGACGTGGCGGAAGGCCGGGGGCCGAGGGCGTGGTGGGGAGGGCAGTGGGGTGCAGCCGAGGAGGGCGAGTGCGGAACGGGCTGCGGCCGAACCGTCCTGGAAGGCGTGGTGCGCGGTGTACACAGCGGTGAATCGGGATGCGCCACAGGTGTGGGCGATACGCAGTTGCCAGGCAGGACCTGGCCGGTCAGGCCGGCCGCCCGGCAGGGGTTCGTCCATCCATTTCCGTGCCAGGACCTGCTGGTGGTCGGCGTTGTCGGTTGCGGTCACCGACACGTGTGCGGACGCGTCGAAGGGGCTCGGCGCCCAGAATCGGGCTCCGGTCCGGCCGTGCAGGCGCAGGGCCAGCGGGGGCAGCTTTGCGGCCAGCTCTTCGGCGCGGGCGCGCAATGCGGTGGCGGTGGGGGCTTGGCCGTGCACTGTAAGGATCCATGCCATCTCCCACCGGGCGGTCGGTGGTTTGGCGTCCATGGCGCCCAGGAACGCCGTGTCGAGCGGGTGGATGCGGCCGTTCATGAAAGCGCGGTGCCGGTCAGGGCAAGGACGTAGTCGGCTGCTTCGTCCAGGCCCGGTACCGCGTAGGCGGTGCGAGGCCGCAGGGGGCTGTTGCCAGTAGGGTCGATGAGCACGCTGTAGGGGGTGGCGGCGAACAGGCCCAGGTCGTTGGTGCCGTTACCCACGACCAGGACCCGCTCTGCCTCCAGCCCGAGAGCGTGAGCGGCCGTACGCAGCTGGCGGCCCTTGAGGGCGGCCATGGCCGTGTCGTCGGCCGCGTCAAGCTCCAGGCCCGTCAGCACACCGTCGTGGCCGTAGCGCACGTGTCCGGCGCCGTGGGCCATGGCAGCCCCCAGACGGCGGCCCATGGCATCTGCGTACTCCTGGACCGAGGAGGTGATCAGCACCAACGGCAGTCCGGCGGCGCGGACGGCGCCGAGGAAGCGGGAGGCTCCCTCGCGCAGCGGAACGGCGGCGAACGTTTCCTCCAAACGATCACGCGTCGCACCGCTCCACACCTCGAGCAGTGCCTTGCGCAAGCCGTCCCCGTACAGCTCACCGGCGCGGTAGGCCCGGTACAGGCGGGCGTGGGCGGCCGGGGACACTCCCAGGGCCTGCGAGACGGCGAGGGCCGAGCTGGTGGCGGTCAGCGTGCCGTCGATGTCGCATGCCACTGCTGCAACCGGCCCGCGCTCGGCGGCGGCTGTGCCGGGGTGGGCGTCTGCGGTGAGACGGCCGTCGGTGTGGAAGGCAGTCATGTTCGAGGGCCTTCCTCGGTGGCCCCTGCCCGGTAGTAGCCGGCGGGCATCGCGGCCAAAGCCTCCAGGCCGGCGCGCTGGCCTGGAGCTGGCACGGCTTTACCGATCAGGGCCAGAGCGCGCCGGGCGTACTGGCCCACGGCGTGGAGTGCCCGGTGCCCGGCGCCGGTCGCCGCGACCAGTTCGGCGGCTCTGGCCGTCTCGTCGGCTGTCAGGGGAGTTCCAGCGGCGTACAGGGCAGCGAGTTCCCGGCCTGGTGCGCTGTTGTGGCCAAGTGCGTCCACGGTCACGAGAGTCCGCTTCAGTCCGACCAGGTCCGACCCTGTCGGCTTGCCGGTCTTGGCTTCATCACCCCAGATCCCCAGCAGGTCATTGGCGAACTGGAAGGCCACCCCGGCCGTGGTGAACGCCTCGGTCAGCAGTTCCACCTTCTCGGTAGCGGCGTGTGCGGCGTACGCGCCCAGACCGGCGCACGCACCCAGGAAAAGCCCGGTCTTCTGCCGGGACATCGTCAAGCAGTCCTCGACGGTGACGCCGTCGCGGGTCTCGAACGCCGTGTCTGCGTCCGCGCCCTGGCACATAGCGGCGGTGGCCGATCCCAACAGCGTCACGGCTCGCCCGGGGAGGTCGCGATGGCCGAGCATGCTCATGCCGACGGCAAGGAGCGCGTTCCCGGTCAACAAGGCGGTGGGGGTGCCGAACACCGACCAGACGGCCGGGCGTCCGTGCCGGACCACATCGCGGTCCAGGACGTCGTCGAGGATGAGCGTGAAGCCCTGAACCAGTTCGACTGCCGCCGCCGCGTTCAGTACGGCATCATTTCGTGTGCCCAACGCCTCGGCGGTCGCCAGGACCAGCGCTGCCCGCACCGTCTTCCCGGTGGCCCCGCGGGCGGGATTCCCGTCAGCGTCGGTGAAGCCGAAGTAGTAACGGGCCGCCTCACGCACAGCGCCGGCAGGGAGGCCGTCCACACTGTGCCGCAGCAGCGGGCCGACCAGGCTGCGCACCTCGGACAAAAGGGCGGCTGTCCGCTCGTGGCGCTCGTGGACGCCTGCGCTGGTGATGGTCACGAGGTGCTCTCCTGCCACAGCGCGACGCCAGGCAGAGACCGGTCTGTCATCGCGGCCAGCAGCGCCCGCCCCGCACCGGTGAAGGGTCCCCGGGCCGCGACCGCCAGGGCCTCCCGGCGCCGTTGGGCGATCATGGCCCGCACACGGCCCACCGCCCCGGTATCGATGATCACTGCGCGCAGATCGGCCAGCTCGTCACCGCTCATCTCGGCACGCCCCAGCAGGCGGCCCATCACCTTCCGCTGCGCGGCCGTTGCCCCCTCGGCGGCGAGCGCAACGACGACCGTGTGCTTGCCCTCCAGCAGATCTTCCCCGCTGCCTTCGTCGGCGGTGACGTCCTCCAAGTCGTCCTGGAGCTGGAACGCTTCCCCCAGCAGTCGGGCGTATCCGGCAAGCGCGTCCATGGCCCGCCGATCCGCCCCGGCTGCTGCCGCGCCAATCAGCAACGGCCCGCGTACCGTGTAGGCGACCGTCTTGGCGTGGATCACGGCGAACGCGTCCTCCACACGTGCGGACAGTCCCGGCGGCCCCGCGAGGTCCAGGAGCTGCCCGTGAATCAACTCGGTGCGCATCGTCCTGAGATGAGTGCGGGCAGCGGCCGGTACATCGGGCTCGTACAAGTACTGGAAGCACTCCTCGGCCCACACCGCAGCCAGGTCGCCGAGGAATACCGCAGCACCGACGCCGCGCCAGGCACCCCCACCGGGCAGCCCCGCGCACGCCACGTGCAGCGTGGGCCGCCCACGCCGCCATCGAGAGCGGTCCACGACATCGTCGTGAACGAGAGCGTGGCCGTGCACGAGCTCCAGCCCCACACTGACGTCGGTCAGACGCGGGGACGGTGACATGTCGGTGACCGCCCGCCAGCCGACCTGGCAGAACAGGGGCCGCACCCGTTTACCGGGCCCGGACAGAAAAACCCGCAGAGCAGCCACCGCAGCGCCCAGGCCGTCGTCACCGGGCTTCTCGGGCGGCTGTTTCCCTACGAGGAAAGCATGCAGGGCCTGGTCGACGGCGACGCGGGCACTATCCAGGAATTCACACGCGGCAGCCGTTGCCGCCTCACTTGGCCCACAGGCCAGTACAGATGCGCTCATCAGGAGCAGATCCTGCTCCCGCTCCCCTGCCCCATCAACGACCTTCGGGCTGAATCACCCCAACTGATGACGCCGGCGACGCGAGCAGCGGCCGGCCGCGGAAGGGCCGACTGCGAGCTGAGATCTCAAACAGACACTGAGCCCTGATCCTCGCCGCCGTGGCGCTGTGCAACACCCGCTACCGGAACGCCGCCGACGTCCGGCTCCGCGCCGCGCCGCGCCCCACTGCATCGAAGAAGACGACGGGAACCGGCAACTGTCCCCTGCTCCTGCCAGCCGGGGCACAGCGGGTCTCCGAGGGGCCCGTACTGCGCCGCCGCGCCATCGACCTGGACGAGGCCCGCCAGCCCCTAGCCTCCGAACTGCCCCCCACCCTCGACCAACCCACCCGGCCAGCGACGTCGAACGACGACTCCGGCCAAGGAAGCCGCACAGCTGCCCGATCAGCCCAGCGACCTGGGACGCCTCGATGGTGGAACGACTACAGCGCCCGCGGCCCCTGCCACTGCGCCACCTCGAGACCGACCCAGCCGGACACGAAGATCTCCACGATGATCAAGGCGGCCCATGCCGCGTCACCCCTCGCCCTGCAAGCCCCGGACCGCACACGGTCATTCACCGGCTGCTCTGCGGGCCGGAGGGCTGGAGGAGCTGGTCGACCGGTGCGTAGTCGTCGGTGAGCGGCCGTGCATCGCCGGTCCAGGAGGCGAGGTCGTCGCCAGCGGCGATCTTCCAGCCGGTTTGCCGGGCGTCCAGCGCCTTTTGGAGCGACGGCAGGTCGATGGGGCGGTCGGAGGCGAGCACCACCACATTGCCGCCCTCGGCGGTGGCGGTCGAGTCGAGGCCGATGTCCGAGGATTCGCCGACCAAGGCGACGTGCTGGAAAACCGAGCCGAGGGTGGCCACTTCGGCACGCGCGAACGCCATAGGACCGTGATCGATGAGGTTGGCGACATACAGGCCGTCCTCGCTGAGCACTCGCCGTACGTCAGCCATCGCTTCCACCGTGGTGAGGTGCCACGGCACACTGACGCCCCCGAAGGCGTCGCCGACGACCAGGTCACGACTGCCGTCGTCCAGTCGCCGCAGCCCGAGCCTGCCGTCCTCGACGCGTACGTCGACACCGGCCCCCGGCGTCAGACCGAGCCGGTCGCGGTTGATACGTACGACCCCGCTGTCGATCTCGGACACGAGGCTGCGCGTCCCGGGCCGTGTGGCCGCGAGGTAACGGGGGAAGGTGAGCCCGCCGCCACCGAGGTGGTGGGCAGTGAGCGACTCACCCGCGGGAAAGCCGGCGTCGACGACCGACGCGATGGCGCGAACATACGCGAACTTCAGGAAGGTCGGGTCGTCCAGGTCGACGTAGGAGTGCCGTAGGCCGTCCAGAACGAGTGTGCGCCCGCTGCCGCGGTCGGGGTCCGCGACGACCCGTGCGCAGTGGTACTTGGTCTCCGTGTCACAGTCACCGGGCGCGACCACGGCGGCGAGTCCGCCGGCAACCACCACGAGTGTCAGGGCGGGGGTGCCGCTCCACCCGCGCGTTCGCCACTCGACCAGCGCAGAACCGGCCACCAGCAGCGTTCCGAGGCCGATCAGTATGCCGCTCACCGGCAACCGCGATACGAGGACGAAGCCGGTGAGGACCGTGCCGACAATGGCGCCGACAGTGCCGACGCCGGACAGTCGGCCGACCACCGTTCCGGTCTCGGCGAGGCTGGTGAGACGCAACTTGGTGACGACCGGCGTCACCGCGGAGAGCAGCGCGCCCGGCACGAGGATGGTCAGCGACGCGATCAGCAACAGGATCACCGGCCCCCACTCCGCGGTGGTGCGCAGCACGGCGGGTGTGAGGGCCACGACCGCGCCCGAGATTCCGAGCGAAGGACCCAGAAGTCGTCGCGGATCGACCAGGTCGGCGATACGCCCGCCCAGCCAGGAGCCGAAGGCGATAGCAGTGAGGGCGATACCGATCACCATGGTGCTGGTCTCGAGGGTGAGCCCCAGGTAGGGCGCCAGCAGCCGCAGAGCCACGATCTCGACCACCAGGACCGCGGCAGAGGACGCGAACACGAGCGTGGCAGCGGTACGGGAACCCAGGCCGTGGTCGCCAGGCGTGCCTTCGGCAGCGGGCGGGGAAGACGATCCGGTCACAGGCGACATTCTCACACGCGGGCAACTCAGCAGTTCAGGGGCGGCAGATCGGCATGGAAACGGCGGTCTCCCATCAAGTAGGCAGCGTGCGGCGCCAGATACGAACCGCCTCTTGCCTCTCCTTAGGGCCAAGTGGGAGCAGTAGCTCCTCATCGACGAAGCGGATCAGGAAGCCACGGACTTCGCCGACTCGTCGCACACATGCCGGTGCGCGACGTAATTCTCCTCCTCAGCACCGCGGGCTGCGTCGGCATCACCGTCCTCCTGGCCGCGAACGTGAAGGGAGGTGAGAACAAGAGGGACGGTCGGATGCTGCGAAGGCTGCTGAACGCTGCAACCGGCAACGGTCCGGCGCGGGGCTGAGGGCGCCATGGCACGCCCCGAGAAGCCGATCGACTACACGGTGCCCGCGGCCGGCACTCTGGCCACCCACCTGCGCCGGCCGCGAGACGGGTCCAGCCTGACCCATGCCGAACTCGCCGAGCGCACGCTGTGCTCCGAGGCGACCTTGAAACGAGCCGCCCGCGGAGGCCACCGCGCTCGCACGGCGCAACTCCCGGCGCTCCACCATCGTGCCCAAGCCCCAGTTCGTAAGGGACGAGGGGGACCTCGCAGCCGCGCGATGCGCGCCGCGTACCGGCGATCCGGACGCCCTTCGGTCCATGAGAGGGACCGGCTGGCCGGCAACGAGCGCCCGTCCAGCAGCTCGGCCCCAAACGATGACGACCGAGACGCTGGGAAGATTCGATGCCCCTGCGCGCGATGCGCGGCGTGATGTACCGAGAGCGAAGCCACTTCCGCAAGTAGTCGTAGGCGTAGCCCTTGTCACCGTGCAGATGGGTGGGGCGGCGACGACGCGGCGCACGCGAGAGCGATGGCCGGTATGCCGCGGACGAGGAGTTCGAGGCTCTGGCTGTCGTGGGTGTTGACGGCGGAGATACCGATGGAGAGGGGCAGTTCTGTCCGTTGTGTCATCAAGTGGATTTTCGAGCCCTTCTTGTCATGATCGACGGGATTCGGGCGCGTCAGATCCCCCCTTTCGGGGCTCGCACGTTCACGGAGTCGATCGCGCATCGCGACCAGTCCAACTGTCATGAGGCCCGAGCACCGCGCGATCATCGACCCTCTGACGGTCAACGCCTTGCGGACCAGTGGGGATCGACGGTCTCACAGGCCGGACACCTCCCACAGGCCCTCCGGCACCAGCCCTTCAACGAAGGCCATCGAGTACAGCCCCCTCCATCGGTGTCGGAGCCACCGACCTGTCAGCGGACTTCCAGAGCGTGCCGAATCGCGCCAGGTAGTGCCACACCTTCTTGACCGCCTGGGGGTCGTAGCGGCCGGTACATGCAGCGTCTCCGACGATCCGGGGATCGAGCACACCGTCGACGGCGATCTGCGTGCCCAGGTCGACGTATTCCTGGCCGCGGTAGCCGGGGTGACGCCGGAGTTCTTCAACCTCGAGTCGGAAGCCGGGGTGCCACTCTACGGGGCAGCCAAGGCGCAGAGCCGCGGCCTCGACGGTCGTGTCTCGGTAGCAGGGGTCCAGGACCAGTGCTGCCACATGGCAGTTCAGCCGGACCGGCCCGTGCACCTGCGCCTCGACGTAGTCGTCAAGCTCATCCTGACGATCGGCGAGGGCAAGCTCGAGGAGCCCCATGCGGGCCGCGACACCGAAATGCGTAGGTTCAAGGAAACTGTCCGGGTAGCAGAACGTGGTCCGCGTCAGCGTCTCGGCAGTCAGGCGGAAGTGGGCTGAGCCGAACCGCGGCGCTCCACCGACCGGCTTGCGACGGAAGTTCAACGCCCCGTAGACGGGCCGATCGTCAGCGGTCGATTCGTCGTACGCCCCGTTGAAGATCCGGCTCTCCCAGCGCCACCGGTCGCCGTCTGGGTGCGCGGTCAGTCCGCCGTTACTGGTCCCCGTGACGAACTGCGAGCGGTAGACGCCGTCCTCGGCCATGGCGTCCAGGATCGGCTTGCCGTGCAGCAGACGGTCCGGGTGGAAGTTGAGGGTCACCCGCAGCCCCGGGTCCATCGGAGGGCCCGACGCCAGTTCCGTGACATGCCGAAGGGCCCGTTCCTGCGATGTCTGGGAGGTTGCGGAGCTCATCCGCAGAGTCTTCCCCAAGGCGATCGACTGGCGCACGCGGATTGCGCCGGGGCCGAGCCAGGCGTGGCGGCGGCCCGCTGCGAGTCGGCGGGTGATCAGCTCAGCCACGTTGTCGGCGACCTGGGGAACCGTCAGCTTCCACGTCGAATGGCCTCCACCGTTTGGCAATGCGGTGAGGGCCCCGCTGATCGGCCGCTGCGGCCGGGACCTCCAGGTCTGCCGTGCCGGCTGTGTGGTCCCCGGACCGCCGTCCAGAAAGAGTCCGGCGGGAAGCGACCGGTTCCAGGGCCGCGACCACACCCTTGACCTTTTCCCGCGCGTAGTCGAGGGCGTGGGCGAACCAGGTGTCGGGGTCTGCGGCGGCGCGCTGTTGCTCAGTCAGGTAGCCAGGGGCAGCGGCCTTGAGAAGTGCGGTCGGCAGGGGCGAGGTGTGGCCGAAGCGGCGGGCGTCCATGGGCGTGGTGATGACGGCATGGCCGTAGGGGCTGTGGCTGGTGGCCTGTTGGTAGTGATCGACCAGTTGAGGACCTGCCGCGAGGGTCTGGGTGATCCTCCCGCCGATGCTTGTGCTCACGGCCGTGGCCAGCGATCGGTCGCGGTGGACGAGTGAGTCTCGCAGGGCCGTTGTGGTGAAGAACGCCGGAACGTCGACCGGTTTGACCAAGTTGAGCAAGGCGCGGGCGTTCGGGTGCGGGTCCTTCCCGGGCTCCGGGGTAGCAGTCAGGATGCGGTAATGCCCGGGCCACAGCGTGCCCAGGATCACGACCGGCCCGGGTTGCTCCAGTCGGCTGTGCAACGCGGCGGCGGCCTCCTCGCCGTCGGTCCTGGTGAAGAAATGCTGGGCTTCGTTGAGCCACAGGACGGTGCGTGGGGCGAGGGCGTGGGCATCGAGCAGGGCGGGTGAGGAGCCTCCTGGCGTTCTTCGGGAAGTCGGGAAGACCGGCTGCCAGTCCTTCAGACAGGCGCGGATGGCTTCGAAGGGGGTCCGGGTCTTGCCCGTGCAGGACTCTCCGCGCACGAGCACCAACGTCGGCTGACCGGTGGAGGCCGCCCTCACCAGATGGTCGCGCAGCCGCCGGTCATGGTCGCGTTCAATGCAGTCCGGGAGTACGAAAACGGCGTCGTCATCCGGTGGGGTGGTGCCATGAATGGCGGGGTGGACGCCGAGCTGCTGCGCTGTCCACGACGCTACAGGCCGAGGACGATCCATCCGGGCAAAGTTCCGCCTCTCGGAAATATGCTGGTGGAGATGCCCGATGCTGTAGGCGGCGACTCCGCCATGTGTCGCCTGTACAGAGGCGGGAGCGGGGCTCGGGGGTGAGCTGGTGCCGGGTCCGCTCAGCCCTGGGGCGGACCCGGCTGCGGAGGGTTCCCACGGTCACGCTGCCCATGTTCGGCCCGGCCGTGGTCCAGCTCATCTGCGGTCTGGTCAAGGCGCTCCAGTTCGGCGTTCTCGCGCTGCGGGTTTCCCCGGCCGAGCCAATGGGCCAGCCGCTGGCGCAGCCCTGCCCATGCGTCGGTGCTTGCGGCCTGTACCACCGCAGTGCCCCCTGCCGCGGCCAGCGCGGTCATTGCCTCCGACAGCGAGCCTCCGCCATCTTGATTGCGGCTGGTCGGGGGCCCTGACGTAATGGTGGGTGGGGCTGCTCGGGCTGGTGGTGGGGCAGTGTCCAGCATGTAGATCATCTGGCAGGGCGCTTCGCCTGTTCCGGTCCGCTGCCTCTCCCTCTTCCCTACGATCCGGCGCATGGTGGATCCCGAGGTGACCGAGCGGATCGCAGTACGCCGCGCGGAGTTGGACGATCTGGAGGAACAGCTGGTCAAGCAATTGGCGGAGGTGCGGGCCGAGCGCGATGACCTCGCCGCGGCCGAGCGGGTGCTGACCCGGATGGGCGAGCAGATCGCCGCCGTACGAGCCGTAACGGCGCCGGCTGCCGCGCAGGTGGGTGGGAAAGCGGTGCTGCTGATCCCGCACCGCACGCCGGAGGTCACCGAGACCGTGCTCCCACCGGAGTACCACCGCATTCTCGCCGCAGTGCGTGACGCGGGCGGGCCCGTCACGGTCCGCCAGGTCGGTGAGGCGATCGGGCTGGATACCGGGGTGCGAGGCAAGCTGGAGCCGCTGCGCGGGAAGCTGACCAAACTGGCCGATCGGGGCTGGCTGCGCAAACGTCCCGACGGGCGGTTCACCGTCCGCCCGTGAGGCGCGAGCCGGTACAAGGGGTCGTAACTGCGGTGCCCCTGGGGCTCGTTGGGAGGGTGTGACCAAAACCGAAGAGCACGCCGGGGACAACGGTGTCCCTTGTCTACCAGTGCCGTCTGCCGCTGTCCACGCACACCGTCAACCACCTCGGCGGCCTGCTGCGGCGCCACCTGAAATCGATAGGCGCCCGCTGGCGGTCGCTGCCTCCGGGGAAGATCGCGGTGATCGTCCTGGCCGTGCTCCGCCACGACCAGCGCCTGGCCGACATGGCTGGCGGCCACAGCATGGCCGAATCCACTGTCCGCCGCTGGCGCGACGAGATGATCCACCTGCTCGCCGCGAGGGCCCCGCGCCTGGACCGGGCCCTGAAGAAGATCGCGAAGCGGGGCGGGGAAGTCGTCCTGGTCGACGGCACCCTCATCCCCACCCAGCGCCGCACCGGACGCGACAACCGGAAGAACTTCTCCGGCAAGCACCACCGCCACGGCCTGCACTTCCTCGCCCTGACCGACGAGAAGGGACGGCTGATCTGGATCTCAGCCGCCCGGCCCGGCCGCACCCACGACGCCACCGCCGCCCGCCACGACCACCTCGTCGCCCACCTGAAGGAAGCCGGCCTCGGTGCACTCGCCGACCTGGGCTTCCTCGGCGTGGACAAACCCAACGACCCCGACGACCTGGTCATCGTCACCGGCTTCAAGGCCACCCGCTACCGCAAACTCATCCCCGGACAAAGACGGCGAACCACGTGCTGGCCGCCGGACGGGCCCCAGTCGAGCACGGCTTCGCTCACCTCAAGAACTGGCGCGTGTTGACCAAACTCCGCACCGACCCCGCCCGCGCCACCCAACTCCTGCGCGCCCTGCTCGTCCTGACGAACCTCGAAGTCAGCCGCTGAGACAACGCCACAGCCAATGCGCGACGTTCGTCCGGAGCGTTCCCCCTCTGGCCAAGGACCCCGGGCACGGCATTGACTTGCCAGAACACTGCACCGGGCATGCGAAAGGGGCAAGGGCGTGCGCGCACGCGGCATCAACTACGACACTGGATTCCTGCCTGGGGAAGAACTCTCCCGCAAGAGCTTCACCCCTGAGACAGTCCGCCACGACATGGCGGTGATCTCCGGGGAGCTCCACTGCGACGCCGTTCGTATCTCCGGGCGAGAGCCCGAACGGCTGAGCATTGCTGCCCGGCATGCCGCAGACACGGGCCTTGAGGTCTGGTTCGCTCCCTTTCCCGTGGACCTCCCTCACGGCCAGTTGCTCCCGTTCTTCGCCGACTGCGCCCAACGCGCCGAAGCCGTGCGGGAGGCCGGCGCCGACGTGGTGTTCGTCGCCGGCTGCGAGATCAGCGCGTTCTGCGGGGGTTTCATCCCGGGCGACACCTACGGCGACCGCCTGCAGGCCATGGCCAGCGCCGACATGGAGTAGTGGTCCTCCCTCGGACCGGCGCAAGAACGCCTCAATGACTTCCTCTCCGAAGCCGCTGCGACCACCCGCATGCACTTCGGCGGGCCGGTCACCTACGCCTCGGCGCCCTGGGAGTTCGTCGACTGGCATCCGTTCGACTTCGTCGGCATCGATGCCTACCGGGCTGCCTACAACGCTGATGGCTTCCGGGACGAGCTGCGCGGCCACCTCGCCCACGGAAAGCCCGTCGCGGTAACCGAGTACGGAACCTGCGCCTACCAGGGCGCGGGCGAACGTGGCGGCATGGCCTGGCAAGTGCCGCACGGCGCGGTGCCGGACGAGGACGAACAGGCACGCTACTTCACCGAGCTGCTGGACATCTTCGAAGAGGAAGGCGTGGACACCGCGCTCTGGTTCACCTTCGCCGGCTACAGCAGGCCCAGGCAGCACGACCTTGGCTCGTACGGCGTCGTCCGGGTGCTCGACGAGGCCCGCTGGGAACCGAAGAAGATATTCCACACGATGGCCATCAGGAACCAACACGGCTGAAGCGTCACGGCCTCCGTTCAGAAAGGGCTGTCGGCGTCAGCCGTAACTGGACACCGAGCGTCACAGAACGATGGTTCTGGCACAGCCCGGCAGACGATCTTCTCCGCAGACTGCCGCCCGCGACCAGCACGAGCATCCGAGAGACCGCCACACTAGCCCTTTGACCTGCGACTTCAAGTTGGCGGAGGCTCAGTGTCCTTGCCCTTTCTCCTGAGAGATCAGCCGAGAGCCGGCGGACTCTGCCGGATTCTCGACTCTGCCTGCCCCCGCGGCCCGCACGACGCTAGCGTCGGCTCCATGATCGTATGGCTCAACGGCACCCACGGCGCGGGCAAGACGACGACCAGCGTGCTCGTACAGCAGCTCATCCCCGATTCGCGGGTGTTCGATGCCGAGAAGGTCGGCGAGGCGCTCATGGACATCACGCCGGGGCTGCCCGCGACGGACAACTTCCAGCACTGGCCGCCGTGGCGGCCACTCGTTGTCGAGACCGCCCGACGCGTCCTCGACTACACCGGCGGCACCCTCGTGATGCCCATGACAGTCCTCGTCGAGGAGTACTGGCGCGAGATCAGCTCGGGCCTCGCCCAGTACGCCATTCCGGTCCGGCACTTCGTCCTCCATGCCGACCAGGACACCCTCCGCGGGCGTATCGCGGGCGATACCGTTCTTGGCCCCAACTCCCCGTTCCGTCTCCAGTACCTTGAGCCCTACTCCGTGGCGGCTCGCACGTGGCTGCATGCCGAGGCTGAGGTCGTCGACACCACGCACCTCACACCTGCCCAGGCCGCCCAGCAGATCGCAGAGGCCCTCAAGGATTGAGAGAACGACCTTCCGGCGCCAGAGCTCTGAGCCGGGACACGATAGTTGGAACCGGTAACGGGATCTCGCACGCCCTCGCGGAGAGGTGAAGCTGACCTACACCCCAACGTCCGATCTCCTCGGCCTCAAGTTACTGGCCGATCTCGAACAGCTGCGTCGGGTCCCCCCTCCCCCCCCCGGACGCGACGAAGCCTCATGACGGGGGACCGACCGATCTCGGTATCTTCTCGCTCGGCACCCACTAGCTTCACGAGCACATCCGCGTTGTCGAACCCGATGACCTCCACCGTTCTCACGCGGCCCGGCCGGAGCCGGTTGATCAAGGGTTGCAGGCGAGGATCAGGGGTTGGCTCGGGCGTAGAGGCGAGCCTAGTCGGCGCCAATTGCGACTGGTTCCAACTCTCATGGCCAGGTTCCCAACTAACGTGTCACGGCTGGCCTGCACCGACGCGGACTTCGGCACCGAGGCGCGAGAGTGTCCTCACGCGCAGCACCTCTGCAACAGGTCAGCGAGCCGTTCCAGGCCCTGCCGGTAGGTCTCCTCCCCAGCCGGTCCGGACGGAGCACGGCATCACAGCCGGCGACTGGTATGCCGCCGCGCCATCGACTGGACGAGGCCGCCGGCTGCTGACAACTGGACTGCCCGCCTGCCCCCACTGCTAGCCCGACATCGACCTCCGCATCCTCGACTGACCCGCCCGGCCGGTGACGTGGAACGACAACCTCGGCCAAGGCGGCCGGGCAGCTGTGCGATCAGCTCAGCGACGTGGGACGCCTCGGGGGTGGAACGGCCCGCAGCAGCTCCCACAGCGGCCGGGAGCCCGACGCCCACGCCGCCAGCATCTGGCGGTCCACCACATGCAGCCGCTGCTGTTTGGCGAAGGTGACAGCCGGCCCGCTCACCCTGCCGTTCGTGACAATCACCGCGACGTCCGCCCCGTGCACCGGACGGGCCGTACCGTTGAGCACTTGCATGTCCGGCGTGCCCACCGCCGAACCGCGGGCGCCGTGGCGGCGGTGCTTGCACTGGATCACCCAGCGCCGCCCGAGGGGGTCCGTGGCCTTCACGTCCGCGCCCAGGTCACCGCCCCCGCCGACCCGCCGGGCGTCCGAGCAGCCGTCCCGGCGCATCAGGTCCCGGACCGCCTCCTCGAACTTGGCGTGATGCAACACGTCCAGCTCGGACAGCGCGTAGCGCAGGCCCTGCGCACGGACGGCGTCCCAGCGGGCCCGCTGCTGCCGGCCGTAGAGCCAGCCGGCTCCCGCGAGCGCGGCGAGCACCAGGGCGGCGAGGAGCACCCACCAGTGGGCCAGCAGCCAGTTGACCACCATCACGACCAGGCTGATGACCGCCGTCGCCACGACAACGAGGGCGATCAGCTGAGCGTCCCGCTGCTGCTTTCGCTTGCCCGGGCGCCGCGTGCGCCGCCGCGTGGCCGGACGCCGGCGCGTCACCGGTCTCCCTCCGTATCCAGGAACCGGACGGGGTAGGAAACCGTGGGCCGAGGCTGCTGGATCCGGGACGGCGGGGCGTCGTCGAACCGGATCGGGTACTGCACAGTCGACTGCTGCCGCGGCACCGTATCTCCGTTCCCCGCCGACGTGTTGCCGTTCCCGTTGCCTAACGCGACGACGGCTAACGCGAACCCGGCGACAATCGTCATCTCCCGTCTGGCGCCCGGAGCCCACCGCGAATGTCCCCGAACGAACGTCCCATCAGAGCGAACATACGGACGCACCAAAGGCATACAAGCCTCCCCCTCGAAGCCAATGACCAGGACCGCCCATCGTGACAGCAGGCACTGACAACCGGTCCGCACTGCACCACACACAGTGATCAAGGAAGGCGTGATCCGGACGTTGCCGGTGGCGGACTCGGCTCACAGCACCCGAACGGCGGCCGAGGCCTGCCTGGCGCGACCGCCGGATGGAGTTATGTGACCCGTACCGGTGTCTCGGAGCCAGGGCGCCTGAGACGGCGCACCTCCGCAGGTCGAGAGTCGTTCGCCGTCGGATGGTTCGAATCCGTCGCCTCGGTGACCGGAGGCCTCGCTGAGGCGTACTACGGGTTGGACGAAGAGCGCCTGACAGAGGGGCCGTCGATGTGACAGGAGTGGTAGCCCGCATGAATGGCGAACTGAACAGTGGCCGGTCCGCTTCTTCGCCTTCCCCGTCGAGTTCAGCGTGACTATGGCGCGTCCTGTCCAGGAGTGGTCACTTGCTCGTCCCCTCCCCCGGCCCACACCGCCCCCGCAGTAGAAGCCATCGACCGCTCCGCATCACCCTTGCCCCGGAGGTTGAGCTGTGGCTGACTGGCAGCGGTGCCGAGGGGGAGTGAGCATGGGGAGCTGGGTCGTGATCGCGGAGTACTACAGCGACACGTACAGGACCGAGTTCGTCTGTCGTGGACAGGAAACGAAGGGCCAGGCGCTGGAGGCACTCCGTGCTGCAGTCCACACGTATGTGCCGAGCAAGAATATCGTCGAGAAGTGGCGCCGCGTGTATCGCTTCGCCGACCAGGAGTCATACCTGGTGGTGATCAAAGGCAAGCTGACGCAGTGGGAGTGCACCCTGCGCATCGCGGAGCTGGTCTCGGACTCGACCGACCCGACCGTGGCCGAGCGCGCACAGATGGACGACATGGACGACATGGACGACGACGCCGCAGAGCCGGCTGACGGGCCGTGGGACCGGATCCCGCCCGGCTGAGCGGAGCGGCGGGCCGAGCTCCGCCGTCACGCTCGCAGGAAAGCCAGAACCGCCAGCACCCGCCGATGGCCCTCGGTGTCCACCGGCAGGTCCAGCTTGCTGAAGATGTTGCCGATGTGCTTGTTGACGGCCGCCTCGCTGATGAACAGGTGCGCCGCGAGGCCGGCGTTGGAGCGGCCCTCCGCGATCAGCCCGAGCACCTCGCGCTCCCGGGCACTCAGCCGCTCCAGCGGGTCCTGGCGCAGGCGGACCAGCTGCTGGATCACTTCCGGGTCCACCACCGTTCCTCCGGCGGCGACTCGCTCGATCGCGGCCGTGAAGTCGGCCACCGCGTTCACCCGTTCCTTCAGGAGGTAGCCCACCGCGACTCCGCCGCCCGAGTCCAGCAGACGCAGTGCGTAGGAACGGGCCACGTACTGGCTGAGGACGAGCACGGGCAGCACCGGGAACTCCTCGCGCAGCTTCACCGCGGACCGCAGCCCGTCATCGCTGAGCGACGGCGGCATCCGTACGTCGGTGACGACCAGGTCGGGCCGCTCGGCACGTACCGCCTCGACCAGCGCGTCGGCGTCCCCGACCGCCGCCACCACCTCGTGGCCGACCCGCTCGAGCAGCCCGATCAGGCCCTCGCGCAACAGAACGGCGTCCTCGGCCACGATCAGGCGAAGCGACACGGCACCTCCACATGCAGCAGGGTGGGACCACCCACGGGGCTCGACACCCGCATCCGGCCGTCGAGCGCCGTGACCCGGTCCGCGAGTCCGGTCACACCGGTGCCCGCCTCGGGATCGACGCCGCCGTGGCCGTCGTCCGTGATGTCGAGGATCAACAGATCGGAATGGTAGCGACCATGTATCCGGGCGCTGCCGGCCCCGCTGTGTCTGGCGATGTTCGTCATGGCCTCGTTGATCAGGTAGTACATCGTCGTCTCGAGCTTCCTGGGCAGCCGTTCGGGCAGTCGCAGGTCCACCGTGACGGGGATCGGGAACCGGCCGGCGTAGTCCTCGATCGCCGCGACCAGTCCGTGATCGGCCAGCACCGGGGGGTTCAGTCCCCGGATCAGGGCCCTCAACTCCTGGTGGACGGCGGAGAGCTGGTCCTCGGCCCGGGTCAGCAGCTCGGCCTGCGGGGAGCCTTCGGGAACATCTAGGCGCATCAGCCCCAGCGTGAGTCCCAGCGAGACCAGCCGCTGCTGCGCCCCGTCGTGCAGATCGCGCTCGATGCGCACCCGCTCGGCGTCGAAGGAGTCGAGAAGCCGCGACTGCGAGGCGCGCACCTCGCGCAGTTCCTCCCCTAGTTCCTTGTCGCGCGGGGCGAGGAAGGTGCGGGACATGGCGGCCCGGGCGCCCGCCCATGAGGTCACGGTGTAGGGCGAGGCGAGCAACACGATCGCCCCGAACACCGTCCAGGGCCAGGTCTGGCCGTCGACCGAGGCGAAGGTCACGGCGGGCACGCCGAAGGAGAAGCCGAGCACCAGCAGGTCCAGCCACCACAGTGCCGCCGCCGACAGCAGCGTGTACATCAGCTCCCGCCAAGTCGCCTGCTCCTTGAGCCGGGTGGCCACCCAGGCGCGCAGGCCGGGGCCGTCCGGGGCCCGGTGCGGGTCGGGCAGACGGTCCAGGTCCACCAGACGCAGCCGGTGCCGCTCCACCGTGGCCACCACGGTGGAGGCCAGCACCAGGCCGACCAGGGGCGCGACGCCGATCAGCACGATGAGCAGGGCGACCCCTGCGGCCAGGCCCAGGGCGAAGACCAGCACCGCCGCGGCGCCGACCACGACGCCTCCGGTCAGATAGGCCAGCGACCGCCAGGGCCAGCTCGAGGTCAGAAAGCTCAAAGGACGCTGAGCCATGGCCTGCCAGGCCGTTGTGGGACGCATGGCGTCACCGTAGCCCGGCTCGTTCGGTCGCCGCGGTAGAGCTGGCTCTACCTCCGAGGTAGAGCGTGGATCAGTGTGTCGCCCACCCCCTGAGCAGTGGAATCGACGCATGACAACGATGAGGCGAACCTCCGTGCAGGACGCGGTCGAACTCCAGGACGTGCGCAAGGTCCACGGCATCGGCGGGCGCCGGGTGACCGC
Source organism: Streptomyces sp. NPDC050546 (assembly GCF_044457425.1). NCBI lineage: Bacteria > Bacillati > Actinomycetota > Actinomycetes > Kitasatosporales > Streptomycetaceae > Streptomyces > Streptomyces sp. NPDC050546. The sequence goes on along the minus strand of NZ_JBITGX010000020.1, from coordinate 104,173 downwards.
GCTGGACGGCGTCTCCCTCGGCTTTCCCCGCGGTACCTTCACCGCCATCATGGGCCCCTCCGGTTCCGGGAAGTCGACCCTGCTGCAGTGCGCGGCGGGCCTCGAGCGGCCGACCGATGGCCGGATCGTCCTCGCCGGCGTGGACCTCGGCCGGCAGAGCGAGAAGGAACGCACCCAGCTCCGCCGCGACCACGTCGGATTCGTCTTCCAGGCCTTCAACCTGGTGGAATCCCTGACGACGACTCAGAACGTGGAGCTGCCGTCCCGGTTCGCCGGCCGCAAGGTCAGCCGCGAGGCCGTCGCGAACGCGCTCGGCGCGGTCGGTCTGGCCGAGCGCGCAGGGCACCGCCCCAGTGAGCTGTCCGGTGGCCAGCAGCAGCGCGTGGCCCTCGCCCGGGCCCTGGTCACCCGTCCCGACGTCCTCTTCGCGGACGAGCCGACCGGCGCCCTGGACACCGTCACCTCCCGTGAGGTGCTGCGGATGATGCGGATGCTGGTGGACCAGGAGGGCCAGACCACCCTGATGGTCACCCACGACCCGGTGGCGGCGGCCATGGCCGATGTCGTGGTCTTCCTCAAGGACGGCCGGATCACCGATCGCTTCCCGCTCAGCCGGGACGCGGGCGGCGGCGACGCGGCCGCGATCGCCACCCACATGGCCCGGCTGGAGGCGTGATGCTGATCCTCGCGAACGTACGCGAACGCTGGTCGGGATTCCTCGGGGCCTTCATCGCCGTCCTGGTCGGCGTGGCCCTGATCACCGCCACTCTGGTCATCTACGACTCCGCCCGACCCGAGGTCCGACCGCGGTACGCGGGCACCGCCGCCCTTGCGCTGCCCGAGCAGGCCCTCGACATCGACGGCAGCCTCGAAGACCGTGTGCCGTGGAGCAAGTCCGAGGCCGAGCCGCTGCTGGCCGGACTCGAGAAGGTTCCGGACGTGGCCGACGCCGTGGTGGACCGCGCCTTCTACGCCCAGGCGGTCAAGGGCGGCAAGCCCGTCGCGGACGAGGGCGCCTTGGAGTCCGGCCACGGCTGGGACAGCGCGCGGTTGGCGCCCTACCGTCTGGTCGCCGGTCGGCCCCCGAGCGCCGTGAACGAGGTCGTCGTCGACCGCGCCCTGGGCGCGGCGGTGGGCAGCGAACTGACCGTCAACATCACCGAGGGCCGCAGGCAGTTCACCGTCGTCGGCACCGTGGACGGCCCCGGCTACTACTTCAGCGAGGCGTTCGCCGCGCGGCAGCAGCCCGGAGTCCGCGCCATCGCCCTGATCGCGGACACGGGCGCGGACACCGGCGCGATCGTCGCCGACGCCCGGTCGGTGCTCGGCGACAAAGGCAGTCTGGTCTCCGGCGACGGCCGGGCCGAACTCCAGCCCGCGCACATCGAGCACAAGCGCTTCCTGGGCGTCCAGCTGATCAGCGCCATGGCCGTGCTCGGCCTGTTCACCACGGTGTTCGTGGTCGCCTCCATGCTGGTCCTGTCGACCGGGATGCGCCGCCGCGAGATCGGTCTGCTGCGCACCATCGGCGCCGCCCCCGCCCAGATCCGCCGCATGATCCTCGGCGAGGCCGCCGTGGTCGGTCTGCTCGGCTCGATCGCCGGCTGCGTGGCCGGCGTGGCAGCCACCCCGCTGCTGCACTCCATCCTCGGCGGGCTGGACGTGCTTCCGCCGGACATGCAGGTCACGGTCGCCGCCTGGCCGTTGCTCACGGCCTCAGCCACGGGTGTCGGGGTCACTGTGATCGGCGCCTGGACCGCCGGCCGTAGGGCCGCCCGGGTCGCCCCCGTCGAGGCGCTGCTGGACAGCCGTTCCGTCAACAAGGGCATGGGGCGCGGACGGTGGATCGCCGGCTCGGCCGTCCTCGGCAGCGGCGTGCTGCTCGCCCTCGGCACCGCCACCTCCCGGGCCGACAACCGGATCAACATGGCGATCCTCGCGACCATGACGCTCATCGTCGCGGCGGCTCTGTTGGCTCCGGTGTTCGTCGCCCCCCTCGGCCGCTTCCTGACCGCGCCCTTCAACCGCGGCGGGTCGGCCGGGCCGGTCCTGATCCGGGCCGAACTGGTCGCCAACCCCGGGCGTGCCGCCTCCCTGATGGCTCCCGTGATCGCCGCAGTGGGTTTCGCGGTCCTGCTGAGCGGCATGGTGGAGACGATGCGGGTGGCCTATCCCGCCGGGGATGCGCTCAAGGTCTCGGGCCGGACGATCGTCACCCCGGACGGCACCCCCGGCAACACCGACGAGGTGGTCGCCGCCAACCCGGTGGGCAAGGCCGCCCTGCCGACCCGCGCTTTCGTGGTCAAGGACGCGAAGGGCAGCCCGACGGTCCTGGATGTCCTGGGCAGCCGGGACCCGAAGTGGAACAAGCCGGGCGAGGCCGTGCTCGGCGAGCGCACCGCCAGGGGCCTGGGCCTGAAGAAGGATCAGAACGTCTCGGTCCGGTTCGCCGACGGCATCGCAGTCACCCTGCGCGTCGGGGCGGTCCTGCCCGACGACCCGGCCCGCGGTGACTTCGTGGTCGCCCGCGACCTGGTCCGGGCCCACGACCCGGCCGCGCTCACCGACGACATCTTCGTCCCGGGTGACGCCAAGGCCACCGACTCCGTACCCGGCACCGCGCTGCACGACGCGGCCGAGTACGCGTTGGCCGACTACAACACCGACGCTCAGCTGACCGACAGTCTCGCCTCCATGCTCATCGTGATCGCCGTCGGCTACAGCGTCATCGCCGTGGCCAACAGCATGGCCATGGCCGCCCATGGCCGGCGCCGCGACTTCGGGGTGATGAAGTCCGCCGGTGGCACCGTTCGTCAACTGCTGCTGATCGCGGCGGGTGAGACCGTCCTGGTCATCGCCGTCGGGGCCGCCCTCGGTGTGCTGGTGACGCTGGCCCCGCTGGCGGGCATGGCGGCCGGTCTCTCCGAGGCCACGTCATCCGATGTGGGCCTGCGCCTCGACACCGGCGCCATCGCGACCGCCGTCGTCGGCACCCTGCTGGCGGCCGTGGTGGCCGGGATCGCGGTCACGTCTAGGACGCTGCGGAGGCAGGGGACGTAAGGGATACGCGGACGAGCTCGTCCGGGAAGGAGGCAAGGGGCGGGTGGCACAGGACACGCCACCCGCTCGTCAGGGACTGCGGTGGGCCGATGCCGTTGCCGATGCCGATGCCGTTGCCGTTTCCGCTGCCGTCAGAACGCACGCACAGGGCTCGGGCTCGGGCGGCCTCACAGCCGGGCTCTCAGCACGTCGACCTCGCAGCCCGGCGCGGACGGGTCGAAGCCGTGCTCGATCAGCCAGCGGATCCCCAGCAGGCTTCGCAACGACCACCACGCACGGATCACGTCGAGGTCGACGTCGGTCCCATAGCCCGCTACGACGTCGCCGAGGTGCTCCCCGTGTCCGAGCGTCAGAGTGGCGAGGTCGAACAGGGCATCGCCCTGGCCCGCCTCGGACCAGTCGATGATGCCGGTGATCTCGTCGCCCTCGACGAACACGTGAGCGATCTGTAGGTCGCCGTGCGTGAACACCGGTGTCCACGGGCGGAGCGCCGCCTCGGCGACCTGACGGTTGCGGGTGACCAGGTCAGGGGGAAGGACGCCGTTCGCTACGAGCCACTCGCACTCGGCGTCGAGATCCGCCGCGAACTCGTCGAGGTTCCGGCCGCCCCGACCGGACCAGGGCGGCAACGGCGCGTCGTGCAGCTGCCGGATGGCGGCACCCGCCATGGCCCACGCCGCCGGCGACGCGACAGACGGCTCACCGAGGCGGCCGAGAGCCGTCCCCGGGACGGCGGCGATCGCGAGCACGGGCGGCTTGCGCCACAGGACCTCCGGGGTCGGGACCGGTGCCAAGGCCATCGCCTCGACTTCGACGTCGACGCGCGCCTGATCGGCATCCACCTTCAGGAACACATCGCCGACGCGCAGGGTCGCGCGCTCGGAATGGGCGACGACGACCTCGACCTCGTCCATGGATACCACTATCCCGGGATGACCTTCGACAACGCCAGGTCTCTCGTGGGCGATTGCGCGGCAGACCGCTCTCAGCCTCGCGTGAGCGTGAGGCCGGAAGGGCCGACTGACTACCGAGCGCGGTGTGTGACTGACACCGCATCCGGTGGAGTCCGGAGCGGCCGAAGCACTGCCATCCCATCCTCGAGCCGGACCTTCATGGCGAAGTCGAACCGGTCGACCTCCAGACACAAGTCCACATCGGCTTGGTGAGCGCCGCGGCGTCGCCCACTGCGCAGGTCGTCCGCGGCTGGGGACGTGCGGGCACGGTGCAGACAGGGCCCTGGGTCGACACGATCCCCGGCCAGGAGCCGGTCCAGGTACTCGGCACAGGCCAGATCCTCGACGGCACGGCCGTCCTCGCCGGTGGCGACGAACGTCACCGAGTCGGCGCCGGCATCCACCAGGGCACGAGCCGTCGCGCCGGCCACGACGAAACTGGCGCACAGCACCAGCTTCGCCTCGACAACCGCCAGAGCCCCGACTGTTCCCGCAGTGGTCTTCTGAATCACGGTGCGGCCGGCCAAGTCGGCCTCCTGGAGCAGGCCAGGGGAGTTGACCAGGTCGAACCCCTGGACCGGTGCCCCGTCCTTGAGCGCAAGCCAACCCGGGTGGCCCGCCTTGATCTCCAGTGCCTCGCCCTCGTCGGCAGCGAGAACGATCTTGTCCGCCCCGCGATGGAACGCCCAGGCGGCGGTGGTGAACGCCCGCATCACATCGATCACGACAGCCACCTGTTCGCTGCCGTCCACCTCGGGTATTCCGACTACTCGCGAGTCCATGCCGGGATGGTTGCAGCCCACTGAAGCGGTTCACAAAGCAATTTGGCGATCTCTCGGCGCCTCGGGACCGCCGGGCGGGAGGTCAGCTGAAGCAGTAGGCCGGGGGTTCGGCCATATTCCGGTGGCGGGCCGAGGCGCCGCTCCGGGATGATCGCGCGCATGCCTTCTACAGTGACGAATGTGGCGATCGACTGTGCGGACGCCTACCGGCTGGCGCAGTTCTGGAGCGAGGTGACCGGACGCGCGCTGGATCCCGAGGACGAACCGGGTGACCCTGAGACGGAGATTATGCTGCCCGGCGGCCCGGCCTTGCACTTCAACGAGGTTCCCGAGCCGAAGTCGATCAAGAACAGGCTCCATCTGTGCCTGCGCCCGGACACCTCACGTGAGGCAGAGGTCGAGCGGCTGCTGAAGCTGGGCGCCTCCCTGGTCGCCGATCATCGCAAGCCCGACGGCTGGGGCTGGGTCGTTCTCGCCGACCCGGAAGACAACGAGTTCTGCGTTCTGCTGGCCGAATCCGAGCGGGCGGCATTGTCCGAGTCGCCGAAGCAGGGGACCTGACCTACTGGGCCCGCCTTCGGAACAATTCGTTCGGGTTTGAACGATGGCTCGCGTAGCGTGCGCCAGTCATCAGGCGGAAGGCGGGTTGTGGGCGTGGCACCCAAGAGCGTGACGCGGGAGCAGTTGGCGGGTGCGGCGGGGGCCGCGCTGGGCGGTGGGCGGCGGCTGGAGGCGGTCGAGCGGCTCGCGGGCGGCACCACGAAGGGCGTCTACCGGCTGACGATGGACGACGCGATGACGGCGATCGCCTACCTGTGGGAGGACTCAGAGAACTACTGGCCGGTCACTGAGCACGATGGCGACCTCGCCGACCCGTTCTCGCCCGGCATCGGGCTCGACCTGTTCGAGGCCGCGCACGCGCAGCTGGAGGCACTGGGCCTTCGGGTTCTCGAGATCCACCTGGTCGACCGGGACCGCGTCCACTGCCCGGCCGACCTCGCGATCGTCGAGGACGTGCCCGGCGGGAACCTGATGGACCTGCGCAATCGCGACCCCCGCGCTGCGGAGCCGACCATGAAGCGCCTCGCCGCGAGCCTGGCGATGATGCGCGGCCATCGGGCGCCGGCCTTCGGCAAGGTGGCTCTGATCGACGCGGGTGGCACATCACGTTCGGTCTCGTGCGAGCAGGCAGCGCTCGCCTTCGCGCTGCGCTGCCTCGCAGAGGCGGCCGCGCGCGACCGAAGGATCGCCGACGCCCGCGATCTGCTGGAGGAGCGGCTGCGTCAGCTGACCGCGGCGGTGCGGCCGCGCGCCGAGTACTCCCTCGTCCACGGCGAGTTGGGCCTGGACCATGTCATGGTCGACCGGGACGGCCGACCCGTCGTGATCGACATCGAGAACCTGCTGTACTTCGACGTCGAGTGGGAGCACGTGTTCCTACGCCTCCGCCATACCGACAGCCAGTATCAGCAGTTGGCGGTGGACGGCCTCGACGAGGACCGCCTCGCGCTCTACAAACTCACCCAGCATCTGTCGCTGACAGCCGGCCCGCTGCGCCTGCTCGACGGGGACTTCCCCGACCGGGAGTTCATGCGAGGGATCGCCGAGCACCACCTGAAGGAGGCGCTGGCGCTGGTTCCGGCGGGGTGAAGACGGGACCGCGGCCGGGGCGGCCGCTCCGGCCTGGCTTCCCGCGAGAAACTCAGTTGGCGTGCGGCCGGCCGTCGCGGACCCATGTCACCAGAACCAGAGCAGCGGTGACGTACATCAGGACGCTGAAGGTGGCCACCGATTCGACGTACTGCTCGTAGCCGTCCGCGCGCAGCTGAAGCGCGAGGGAACCCAGTGCGGTCCCCAGCGCAGCGGTCGCGCCGGTCATGGCTACGAACGGGCCCTTCGTCATGGATGCTTCCTCCAAGCCACTGGACAACTGATCGAGAACGAGCCTACCTGCCTCGCGACGTCACAGCCGGAAACGGTTGTGGAGATCAGCCGGGCACCAAACCCTGCTCCACACCGGCTAGTTGCCCTCGCGCCCACTCGTCCCGCGACGCAGGAAGGCCACCGGCAGCCCGTCAGGAACGGAACTCCTCGGCGTGGTCTCGGGCCCACTGCGCGAAGGTGCGGGCGGGCCGCCCGGTGACGGCTTCCGCCGTCGGTATGGGCCCCAGGGGCGAGGGGTCGAACGCCTCGGCCTGCGACGGGTCCGACTCAGCACCGCCGTAGTCCTCCAGCCCGAGGAGGAAGTCGGCGTTCTCCGCCGCGAAGCCGCCCTGCTCGAGATAGATCCCGCGGGCCTCCCGCGGAGTCACCATCTCGAAGCGGATCTCCTCCCCCAGCGCCTGGGCGATGAGCTCCACTTGGCGTCGGTGGGTGAGGAGTTCGGGCCCGTTGAGCGTGTACGCCTGCCCCGAGTGGCGCTCCTCGGTCAGGGCGAGACAGGCCACGTCGGCGATGTCCCGCTCATGCACCGGGAACCACGCGGCGTCGGGGAACGGGTCGCGCACCACACGCTCCGCGCGGATGGGCGGCCCCCACAGGGCCAGCTTGTTCAGGGCGAACTCGCCGGGGCGCACATGCGTCCACACCAGCCCCGACGCCTCGACCGCCTGCTCCACCGGCAGATGGAAGTCGGTGTCGAAGCCGCTGGTGACCGCGGCGGAGGAGAGCACCACGATGCGGTGCACGCCCGCCGCCTTAGCCAGGCCGACCACCTCCTCGGCTGTGGCCGCCACGGGGAAGAGGAAGAGCGCGTCGACGCCCTCAAGTGCGCCCGTCAGCGTCTGTGGACGGGTGAGATCGCCCTCGTGGACCCGGACCCCTCGCGGAAACGCCCCGGCCTGTGCCCTGCGGGTCAACGCCCGCACGTCATGCTTCATCTCGACGAGTTGCCGCACGACGTTCCGCCCGACTTGGCCGGCCGCCCCCGTCACCAGGATCGTCATCGTTCACCTTTCGTCTCGTCGCGTCACATCCGTCAGGTGTCGCGAGCCCCGATGCCGTTCTCCAGCGTGCGGATGACCCATGCGGAGGCGCCATGGCGCGGCAGCGTCCCCCCGCTGACCGCCATACAGCCCGCGCAGACGTGAGCCCACAGCACATGTTCGATCCACTCGGCGCTCACCTCCGCATCCAGGAGTCCCTCGGCCTGGCCTCGCCTGATCAGCCGCCCGATCTCCCTGGCCGCAGGTTCGGGGTCGCTTCGCGCGGCGACGGCCTGGGTGATCCGCGCGTCGCCGTACAGGAACAGCACGTGATCGCCGACGTCGAGCATCGCGACCGCCAGCCTGCGCAGCGCCTGCAGTGGCGGGCCCTGCTCGATGCGGGCCTCGTGCAATGACTCTTCGAGCCGATGGAGGGAGTGCTCGACGACCGCCGAGACGAGCATCTCCCGGTCGGGGAAGTACCGCTGGAGGGTGCTGCGCCCGACGTCCGCCGCAGCCGCGAGGTCCGCCAGAGTGGCATCACACCGACGGGACAGCACGGACGCCGCAGCTTCGAGGATCACCCGTCGCGTACGGCCGCGGACTCCCGACTCGCGCATACTGCTGACCATGACCGCACGGTAGCGGTTGCCACCCCACAAGTGACAAGCACCGCCTCGTTATGGGGCGTTGATGCCCCACTTCCGCAGACGTCGCTGATGTCCTGCCACCACGCTCCCCGAACACCGGGGTTCAGGCATGCAGGGTGGGCCGGTAGATGAGCTCCTGGATGTGGCCGTCGAGCGTTCGGTGCTCGATCAACTCGAGGTCGAAGTCCGCTGCGCCCCGGAAGACCGGGTCCAGCCCGGTCCGGCCGGTGATCACAGGGAAGAGCGTCACCTGGACGCGGTCGACCAGGCCGGCGGCCATCAGCGCCCGGTTCATCGACAGGCTGCCGTGTGAGCGCAACGGCACCTCGGACTCCTTCTTGAGCCGGGCGACGACGTCGACGGCATCGCCGCTCACGACGTTCGCGTCGGGCCAGTCGAGGGATCCTTTCAGCGTGGTCGACACCACCGTCGCCGGCAGGCTCCTCATCCGTGTGACCCATGGGTCACGTACGTCGGATTCCTCGGTGCTCGAGGCCAGCATGCGCGCGAACGCCCGATAGGTGTTGGCCCCGAAGACCATCCGCTGTTCCTCGCCGTACAGGGCGAGGCGGTGGTCGAGGAGCTCGGGGCCCTGCTTGCCCCAGTAGCCGGTCCAGTCGCCGCCGGCGGCACCGAAGCCGTCGAGGCTGGAGAAGACGTCGAACGTGTAGGAAGCGGTCATGATGCTCTCCTCGAGTCGAGTCCGATTTGACCACGTGCTGGAGATACAGACCGGCAGCCACGGCGAGACTCATCGCCCCCGGACTCCTGGAAGCGTCAGGCGGTCCGGCAGAGCGCCGCCGGGGCGGCCAGATCGGCCGGTACTGCGGCGCGGGCCACGGTCACGTGCACCGGCCGGACTGTGCGGGTGGGGGCGCCGACCTGTGAGTGGTTCCGCGCGAAGACAAGCAGGCGCAGCACCGCGAACCGCGCGACACCGGCGAGTGCGCAGGCGGAAAGGTAGACGACCTGCTCGAGCACCGCGCTGGGCGCCGCCACGCACTGGTGCAGGATCAGCATCGCCACGCACGTCACCGCGTACGCGGCCGCCGCGGACCCGGCCGACTGCGCATGCTGGCGCCGCGTCGCGCGCCGGCCGACGCCGAAGGTGAAGCGGGAGTGCAATTCGGTTGCGACGAGCGTGGAAACCGCGGTGATCAGCGCGTTGGCCAGGACCCACGGAATGAAGGAGGCGAGCGCCGCCACGGCGAAGCTCGAGGCGAGCCCCACTCCGCCGCCGCAGAGCACGAAGCGGGCGAAGGCGGTGAAGACGCTGGGTGCCGCCTGGTGTCGGCTCTGCGCTGTCATGATCCAACCCCCTTGATCACTTACCCCCGAAACATGTATGTCTCGGCCTACGAGGCCTCCCCATTCATTGTTTCCTGATGCTCAAACGCTACGTTGCGTTCATGGATTGAGCAACGCGCTGACTGCTCATTGCTCCCATACATGCAGGCCATTGCCTCAATTTCGTTGCAATGAGTACAGGACTAATGCAACGATCGAAGAGGGTTTGTTGCAATGGATTGAGAGTGAACGCTCACCGTGTCCCGGCATGCCGGCATGCCCGGCAGGGGGTCTGCGTCAGGACGAGGAGCCCAGGACGCAGAACGCGTGGCCCTCCGGGTCGGCCAGGCACGTCCATGGGACGTCGCCCTGGCCGAGGTCGAGGTCGGTGGCGCCGAGAGTTCGCAGCCGGGCCACCTCCGCTGCCTTGTCGTCGCCGGGGTACGGGAGCAGGTCGATGTGAACACGGTCGGGCACGGTCTTCACGCCGGGTGTGCGGAGGAACTCGAGGTACGGGCCGACTCCCCTGGCGGAGCGCAGTACCGCCTGATCGTCGGTCACCTCGTGCAGGGTCCAGTCCGTCGCCTCGCCCCAGAACCGGGCCATGACCCGCGGATCCTCGCAGTCGACCACCACGGCGGCGATCGGCCCGGTGTCCCGGTAGATCTCCCGAGGTTCCAGTACCCAGAACTCGTTGCCCTCGGGGTCGGCGAGGCCACGGAGGTGGTGGCGAGATCGAGGTGCGCGCGGTTCTTTGTCGTCGACTTGGGTTCCGGGACGGTGACGACCGCCGAGTCGTCAGAGAGAGTGTCGCTCTCGGCGCGAAAATCCGTTGGCTGAGCACGGCGACCACTGCTGGTTTCCCGGAGGCCGTGCGATCGCGGCTGGTGGCCCGGGCCCGGCACTGCGCGGCGTACGGCTACGCGGTGGCCGCCCGGCACCCCGTGGTTCGAGGTGGACGACGGGAACCGGTTCTTCGGCCGGCACCTGAGCCACTCCGGCAAGCGCTCGTGATTCCGGGGGCCGCGTCAGTAGTCGAGATCCAGGTAGTCGATGTCGTTGATGGCGACGTCCGACAGGCCCGTAGCGCGGACTCCGCCGTCCTGGAAGTACACGTCCTTGAAGCCGTCGGCGATGATCTGCCGCATCTGCTGGTCGCCGGCGCCGGCGTCGCGAGCGTCGAACAGGCGGCCTGCGTACTCCGGTGGGAGGTGGACCGTGAGACGGCGGAAGCGGCCGTCGTCCGTTGTGCCGATCGGTGCGGTGTAGCCGAACCGGGCCCTCGTCTCGACCGTGATGCCGCCCGTGGCGGCGGCCTGTCGTCGGCGGCGCTTGCGTACCTGCGGCTGCCAGCGGGCCCGTACGGCTTCGTCGATCTTCGCGGCGACGTCGGGCCGGGCGTGCTTTCGGGCGCCGCGCCGGTAGCGGTTCACGGAGTCAGCGGTGACACCGATCTCCTGGGCGACGGCCTTCGCGCTGCCCAACTGCCGGATCAGATAGCCGATCCGGCCCTTCAGCGTCTTCGGCGGCTCACGGGTGAAGGACTCCCGGTCGGCACGTTCGATCGCCTCCTCGATCTCCCTCACCGGCTACTCCCCTTCTTCCAGGACGGCGTCGCCGCCCTTGATGTGGCGGGCGGGGTTGTAGCCCGCTTCCATCAGGTCGACCGCCCAGGACATCTCCTGGACGCCTTCGAACTTCGCCAGGCCCGGGGTGGGCCCGAGGCGGAAGGTGCCGGGGATGGGCTTGCCGGACGTGCTGTACGGGAGGATGTCGATCGGCGAGCGGGACGGCGAGGGGTAGACGACGCAGTCGGACAGCACGGCGAGCGGGTACAGGCCCGTCATCCGGGCCATGTTGAGCAGCTTGCGGTGCATGTTGACCCGGGCCTTGGAGATGACCGCGGCACGGATGTCCGGGCGCCAGGTCGGGCGCTCCATGGCCGGCCACGCGTCACCCTCCCGGTAGCCCTTGCCCTGGGGGCGCTCGCGGAGCTTGCCGACTCCGCCCTTCACTGTGGCTTTGATGGCGGCGAGCACGGCTGCCAGGGCCGGGTCGGTGTCCTTGTGCCGCTCCATCGCCGCGAGGAAGGCGCGGTCGTCCAGGTCGCGGGTGACGCCGAGGTCGGCCATGGTGTCGACGTACGCGGTCCGCAGCCGGTCGTGCCACGGGTCCAGGTAGGCGCCGGTCTCCCGCCGCAGGTACGCCTCCAGCGGCTGGACGTTGTAGCCGAGTTCCTGGGCGTAGGCGACGGTGTGGGTCTGATACCAGGCCGGTCCTGTGGGAGGGGCGCCGGACGGCGTGAACGGGCTGGGCAGTCGCGGGTCGAGCTCGACGTGGGAGAGGTCGACCAGCCAGGAGCCTGGAATCTTCGGGTTGAACTTCGGGGTGTGGAAGTGGTCCGGGGCGGACAGGCCGACGACGAGGCGGGCGGCGGAGGCGAGGAAGGCGGTGTTCAGGTCCAGCCCGAGTGCCCAGGGCAGGGACACCTCGTCCCCGGTGAGCAGGTTGACGTCGCGCACCCACTGGTAGGCCTCCTCGTCGAGGAAGCCGCCCTTCCAGTCGTGGTGCACGACCAGGGGGTGTTCGGGGACGCATTCCGGCGGGGCCGGGTCGATCGGTTCCGTGCCGAGCGAGCCGGGGTTGTGGCCCGGACTCCACTGCCCGGTCGTACGATCCTGCACCGCGCGCGTGGGCGGGCGCAGCGCCGTCATCAGCTCCAGTCCTGAGACGGCCGTCGAACCGCGCGGGGTGAGGACGCGCTGTGCGTAGACGCCCAGGACGCGGGCGATGTCGGCCGGCGCCAAGTCCGCGACGCCGGGCCAGGATCGCTCGTCGAGGGCGTCCCAGGACAGGACCGCGAGCTGCACGCACTGCCGCTGACTGCCCTGGGCCGGGCGGTACACGCGGGCCCACGGGCCGAATCCGCGTTGGGTCAGCTTCCACTTCGCCCTGGTGACCTGCTTGACGACCGGGTGATCATCCGCCAGCCGCAGGCCCCGGCGGTCCTCCAACCGCTCGGGCAGGCCGAGCTTCACGGCGGCGGCCGCGGTGAGCACGATCAGCGGATCGGCGTCACGGCCGTTGCGGTGCAGTCGGGTCGCGCCGAGCCCGGACTCGTGCAGCGTCCACTCCACCAACTCCGGGACGGTGGAAGCGGGGCAGTCCAGCACGATCCCGTCCACGCCGTACGCCGAGCCGTCATCGTCCAGGACGGCGAGCGGGCCGTGCGGGAAGCCGGAGTCGACGGGGGGCTTCGTGGCGTTCTTCGCGGCCGGGCGCCGCGACGACGTCGCCGGGCGGGCGGCCGGACGGGCGGGGCGCTCGGGGGCGGGCTGGACGGCGGGCGTCTCCACCGGCGCGACGCGCTCCGGTGCGATGTGCTGCGGTGCGACGCGCTCCAGTGCGGTGTGCTCCGGTGCGGTGTGCTCCGGTGCGGGCGCGTCTGGGTGGGCGGGCGTGGCCGACGTCTCCTGCGGCGGCGCGGCGGCTGGGGCCGTCGGGGTGCCGTGCGTGGGGTACTTCGCCGCCCAGCCGTTGAGCAGGCGCTGGTACGCCTCCAGGCGGGGCGACTTCGGCTCGCTCCGGCCGTTCTCGTAGTTCTTCACCGTCTGCGTCGACGTCTTCAGCGCGAGGGCGAGACGGGCCTGGGTGATGCCGGCGGCCTCACGCAGCCGGGCGCGTTCCGCCGGGGGTGGGAGCTGCGGCTCCTCTTCCAACAGCGCGTCGACGGACGCGAACAGCTCTTCCTCGGTGGCCATGCGGATCTCCCTTCGCACGGCCACCCTAGCAATGCTTACCTCGCCATTTAACCTGCTTCTTTAACCCGATCAGGGGTTGACTCCGGGTGGGTGCGTGACGTCGCCCGAGAGGAGGGATCCCACAGCGCGCTCCACCTCCGCAATGCGGTCGGCGAGTGCTGCCGTGCCAGGATCGCCTTCCGGTCTGTCGCGCAGAAGCAGTTCGATTTCGGTGAGCTGTCGGGCGATCTCCGTGAGCCGGTCCGTGTCCGTGCCGGTCGCACGCATCGCCAACTGGCGGTTCTTGCGGTGCAGATCGAGGAAGACGGTGACCTTGGTGCGCAGCACCCAGGGGTCGACCGGTTTGGCGATGAAGTCGGCGGCGCCGATGGCGTATCCCCTGTAGGCGTAGTCGGCGCCGCCTTCGGTTCCGGTCACCAGGATGATGGGGACGTCTTTGGTCTGGTCGAGGCGCTTGATGTTGGCGGCGGTCTCGAAGCCGTCCATGCCGGGCATGCGGACGTCGAGCAGGACGACGGCGAACTCCTGGCGCAGCATGGCTTTCAGGGCCTGTTCTCCGGAGCGTGCACGGACCAGGTGCTGGTGCAGTGGGCCGAGTACGGCTTCGAAGGCGATGAGGTTCTCCTCCATGTCGTCGACGATGAGGATGCTGCACGGGCTGGCCAGGTTGAGGTTCATCGTGCGTCCTGGGGCGGATCGTCGGCGGTGTCGTCAGCGGGTGGCGGTGCGGGGTCGTCGGCGGCGCCCTGGGCCTGTGCGGGTACCGGGGGCTCGGTGGGTGGGTCGAGCAGGTCGCAGATGGCCGAGAGCAGGCGGTCGATGTTGACCGGTTTGGGCACGTAGTCGTTGGCTCCGCTGTCGATCGCCTTGTCGCGGTCCTGGGGCATGGCCTTGGCGGTGAGGGCGATGATCGGCAAGTGGGCGAGCCGGGGGGTGTCCCGGATGGTGCGGATGGTCTCGTATCCGTCCATTTCCGGCATCATGATGTCCATCAGGACCAGGGAGACGTCAGCGGCGCGTTCCAGGACCTCGAGGCCCTCCCGGCCGTTCTCGGCGTAGCGCACGGTGATGCCGACTCGGCCCAGTGCGTGGGTGAGGGCGAAGACATTGCGGATGTCGTCGTCGACGATGAGGAGGCGGCGGCCGGCCAGGACGCGGCCGGGGCGGCCGCTGAGCCATTCCTTGAGCCGTGTGGTCTCCGGCCAGGTGTCCTCGCGGCCGTTGGCCGGTTCGGCGGTCCGTGCGCCCGGCAGATCGTCCGGCAGGTGGTCCGGGACCGGGGTGCCGGGCTGGAGGGTTTCCGCGCTGTCGAGCATGTCCTCGGGTGAGGCGTCCCCGACGTCGGCCGCGGGCGGGCCGGGCTCCGGGGGAAGGGCGGGCGCGGTACCGGCGGTGCGCGGGTCCGCGGGGCTCTGTACCGCGGTGGCGCCGGGGTGGAGGGCGGGGATGTAGAGGGTGAAGCGCGAGCCCACGCCCGGCTCGCTCTCGGCGACGATCTTGCCGCCGAGCATTCCGGCGATCTCCCGGCTGATGGACAGACCGAGGCCGGTGCCGCCGTACTTGCGGTTGGTGGTGCCCTCGGACTGCTGGAACGCTTCGAAGATCATCGGAAGCTTCTCGGTGGCGATGCCGATCCCGGTGTCCTTCACGGAGAAGGCGATGACGGCTTCGGCGTCCCTGAGCGTCTCCTCGGTGAAGTGCATGCCCAGCACCCGGCTGACGCGCAGCTCCACATGGCCGTCGTGGGTGAACTTCACCGCGTTGGACAGCAGGTTGCGCAGTACCTGCTGAAGGCGCTGCTCGTCGGAGTACAGCTCACCCGGTACGTCCTTCTCGACCGCGATCTCGAAGCCCAGGCCGCGGTCGATGGTGAGCGGCCGGAAGGTCGCGTGGACGTAGTCGAGCAGCTTGATCAGCGGGAGCGTCTTGGGACGCACGTCCATCCGCCCGGCCTCGATCTTCGACAGGTCGAGGATGTCGCTGATCAGCTGGAGCAGGTCCGAGCCGGAGCGGTGGATGGTGGTCGCGAACTGCACCTCCTGTTCGGCCAGGTGGCCGTCGGGGTTGTCGGCGAGCAGCCGGGCCAGGATCAGCAGGGAGTTCAGCGGCGTGCGCAGTTCGTGCGACATGTTCGCCAGGAACTCCGACTTGTACTGCGAGGCGGTCGCGAGCAGTGCGGCCTTCTCCTCGAGTTCGGCGTTGGAGCGCTGCAGTTCGTCGGAACGCTCGCGCAGTTCGGAGGTGAGCCGCTGGGACTCCGACAGCAGCGACTCCGTACGGGAGTTGGCGATGATCGTGTTGGTCGAGACGCCGATGGTGTTGACGAACTGGTCGATGAAGGCCAGGTGCACATCGTTGAACCTGCTGAGCGAGGCGAGCTCGATCACTCCGAGCACCTGGTCCTCGAAGAGGATGGGCAGGATGACGATGCTGGCCGGACGGGCCGTGCCGAGCCCGGAGTTGATGGTGATGTAGTCGGGCGGGACGTCCGTGATGAGGATGCGCTTCTTCTCCTGCGCGGCCTGTGCGATCAGCCCGCGGCCCGGGGTACCGGTGCCCGGCAGCGGGCTGCCCCCGCCGGCCTGGTCGGTGCCGTACCCGGCGATGAACTGCAGGCCCTCACCCGGCGGCGCCCCCGCCTCGGCCAGGAAGAACGCGCCGAACTGCGCGTTCACCAGCGGCGTCAGCTCGCGCAGGATCAGGTCGGCGACCTCCACGAGGTCGCGGTGGCCCTGCATGAGCCCGGCCATACGGGTCAGGTTCGACTCCAGCCAGTCCTTGGCGCGGGTGGTCTCGCGGAGGTTGGAGACCATGAGGTTGATGTTGTCCTTCAGCTCGGCGACCTCGCCCTGTGCCTCGACCGTGATGGCTCGGGACATGTCGCCCTGGGTGACCGCGCTGGCCACCTCCGCGATCGCCCGGACCTGGGTGGTGAGATTCAGTGCCAGCTCGTTGACGTTGGTGGTCAGCCGTTTCCACGTTCCGTAGACGCCCTCGACGCGCGCCTGGCCGCCCAGCTGTCCCTCGCTGCCGACCTCCCGGGCGACGCGGGTGACCTCGGAGGAGAACGAGGAGAGCGTGTCGACCATCGTGTTGATGGTGGTCTTCAGCTCCAGGATCTCGCCGCGCGCGTCCACGTCGATCTTCTTCGACAGATCGCCCTGGGCGACGGCCGTGGCCACCTGGGCGATGTTGCGGACCTGGGAGGTCAGGTTGTAGGCCATGAAGTTGACGTTGTCCGTGAGGTCCTTCCACACCCCGGACGCACCCGGCACCTGGGCACGGCCGCCCAGCTGTCCCTCCGTGCCGACCTCGCGGGCGACCCGGGTGACCTCGTCGGCGAACGCCCGCAGCTGGTCGACCATCGTGTTCACGGTCTCCTTCAGCTGGAGGATCTCGCCGCGGGCGTCGACGGTGATCTTCTTCGACAGGTCGCCGTTGGCGACGGACGTCGTCACCTGGGCGATGTTGCGGACCTGGGAGGTCAGGTTCGACGCCATGAAGTTGACGTTGTCCGTCAGCTCCTCCCACACTCCCGACACCCCGCGGACCTGGGCCTGCCCGCCCAGATTGCCCTCGGTACCGACCTCTCGGGCGACCCGGGTGACCTCACCCGCGAACGCCGACAGCTGGTCGACCATCGTGTTGATCGTCGACTTGAGCTCCAGGATCTCGCCCTTGGCCTCCACCGTGATCGTCTTGCCCAGATCCCCCTGGGCGACCGCCGTCGCCACCTGGGCGATGTTGCGCACCTGCGAGGTCAGGTTGTCCGCCATGAAGTTGACGTTCTCGGTGAGGTCCTTCCACACCCCCGAGACCCCGCGGACCTGGGCACGGCCGCCGAGACGGCCCTCGGTTCCCACCTCGCGGGCGACCCGGGTGACCTCACCCGCGAACGCCGACAGCTGGTCGACCATCGTGTTCACCGTCAGCTTCAGCTGGAGGATCTCGCCCCGGGCGTCCACCGTGATCTTCTGGCTCAGATCGCCGGTGGCGACCGCCGTGGTCACCTGGGCGATGTTGCGGACCTGGGAGGTCAGGTTCGACGCCATGAAGTTGACGTTGTCCGTGAGGTCCTTCCACACCCCGGACACGCCCGGCACCTGGGCACGGCCGCCCAGCTGCCCCTCCGTGCCGACCTCGCGGGAGACCCGGGTGACCTCGTCGGCGAATGCCCGCAGCTGGTCGACCATGGTGTTGACCGTCAGCTTGAGCTCCAGCAGCTCGCCGGTCGCCTCCACCGTGACCTGCCGGGTCAGATCGCCGCGCGCGACCGCGGTGGTCACCACCGCGATGTCGCGCACCTGCGCGGTCAGCCGGGACGCCATCGTGTTGACGGCCTCGGTCACATAGCGCCAGTCGCCGGACAGCCCCTGCACCGTGGCACGCCCGCCGAGACGGCCCTCGGTACCGACCTCCCGGGAGACGCGGGTCAGCTCACCGGTGAACAGCGACAGCTGCTCCACCATGCGGTTCACCCCCCGCCCCAGGCGCCGCAGATCGCCGCGGAGCTGGCGCCTGCCGTCGTGCAGCTCGGCGCGCTGCGTCAGATCACCGTCGGCGACCGCGTCCAGTACGCGCGTGGCGTTCACGATCGGGACGGCCAGCGCCTCCAGCAGCGCGTTGGCCGCGTCCACGCCCGTCGTCCATCCGCCCGACCCGGGGCTCGCCGCCAGCCGCTCGTCCAGCCGCCCCTGCCGGAGCACCTCCCGGCGCACCCGCTCCAGCTCCAGAGCCAGATGCGCGTTCCGCGTGGTGATCTGGTCGAACACCCCAGCCAGCTCGGCGAGGAGCCCTTCGGGCACGTTACCCATGCGTACGGTGAAATCGCCGTCACGAAGAGAACTCATGGCCGCCAGCAGCGGACGCAGCTGGGTCACGTGCACCCACTCGTCCCCGGGACCGGGGGCAGGTCGGTCAGCGACCGCGGAACCGGTTACAGCGGGCTCCTGCTCCCCGGATTCCGGCTCGGAGGAAGCGACTTCGGAGCGAGCGACAGAATCCATGACAACACACTTCTCTTGGCACAAAATATGACCACTCCCCATTTAGGCTACATTCGTCCTGTACTGGTCCGCAGTGAGCTGGGCAGGGGTTGCCGTGGCGCCACAAGCGGGGTCGCAGACAGGACGGTCCTTGGGTCCGCGTTCAACGGCAGCGGCACGGATGCATGTACCCGCCAACGAACTCGCGGCCGCGGCAGCACGAAAGTTCGTGCGTGCCGTGCTCACCGAACGGACCGCGCCCCACTCCCCCGCCGGGCCGGCGATCAGCGACCGGTCCGTCGACGATGCCGTGCTCCTCGCCAGCGAACTCGTCACCAACGCCGCCGCACACGCCGGGTCCGGCCTCGAAGTGGCCTGTCACCTCGAGGCCGGGGCCGCGCAGACCGGTTCCGTGGCCGGGTGGGCCGAAACCGCACAGGCCGGGGCCGGGTGGGTGGGTGTCGTGGTCGAGGTGCTGGAGCACGGCGCCGCCCGGAGTCCCGGCGGCACGACAAGCCCGCACAGCCCCGTGCACGGCTACCGCCGCCAGCTCATGCACACACTGGCCGAATCCTGGGGCGTGACCTGCCGGCGCACCGGGAAGGCCGCATGGGTCCGCCTGGAATGCGCGACTACGGCTCCCCCGCTTGCCGCCACCGAGCACCGTGTCACGGGCCTCCCGGCCGAGGCCGCCCGTCGCCCGCCGCCTCCCCCCGAGCCCGCTCTGCCGCGCGGACACCCCGGTCACAGAGCCCAGTGGGCGGAACGCGATGGACAGTGGTTCCTCGCCGAGGCCGGAGAGCTCCTCGCCGGACAGCTGGACGAGGACATGGTCGCCGCCCTCGCCGGACAGCTCCTGGTGCCCAGACTCGCCGACTGGTGCGCCATATGGCTCACCACCGACCACGCCGGGGTACGGCTCTCCCGCGTCTGGCACACCGACGAACGGCACATCCGCGCCCTCCGCCGGTCCCTGGAGAAGGATCCCCCGAGCGCGGCACTCAGCACGACCGGTCTCCCCTGGCCCTGGCCCGAATGCGAATCCGCCCCCGACGAGACCGACCACAGCACAGGCGGCTCCGCACTGGCCTTCCCCCTCGTCGCCGGCGGCCGGTATCACGGCACGCTCCTCATCGGCCAGGCAGGACAACCCGAACTCACCGACACCGTCGTACGGCTCGTGGAGGACGTCGCCCGCCGGACGGCCCAGGCGGTGGTCACCGCCCGCCACTACACCCGCCAGGCCACCATCAGCCGCACGCTCCAGCGCCGGCAGCTCCCCACCTCACTCGCCGCCATCCCCGGCATCGACACGGCGATCGTCTACGAGCCCTGGGCGGAGGGGCAGACCGTCGGCGGTGACTTCTACGACCTGTTCCCCATGGGCGGGCACCGGTGGTGCTTCCTCCTCGGTGACGTCTCCGGACACGACATGGAGGCCATGTCCGTCACCGGCCTCGCCCGCCACCTCGTACGGCTGCTCGCACGCGAGGGCCACGGCGTCGAGACCCTTCTCAACCGCCTCAACCACGCGATGGCAGAGGAAGCCGCCGAAGCCGCAGCACCCCGTGGCGAACACGAACACCCTCGCCTGCTCAGCCTGCTCTACGGAGAACTCGAGCCCGACGCCGTCACCGGCAACACCCGATGCACCATCGCCAGCGCCGGACATCCGCCGCCCCTGCGGCTGACGACGAACGGCACCGTCACCTCCGCCGCGCACCCCCAAATACTCCTGGGCGTCGAAGAACACACCAATTACCACGCCGACACCATCACCCTCACACCCGGCGAAACCCTTCTCTGTGTCACCGACGGCGTCACCGAGCGCCGCAACGGCGCACACCAACTCGACGACGACAACGGCCTCGCCCGCATACTCACCACGTGCACCGGGCTCGGTGCCAAGGCGATCGCCGAGCGCGTCCGCCAGATCACCCATGACTTCAGCACCCAGCCCATCGCCGACGACCTGGCCATACTCGTGCTCGAAGCAGTGCCGGTCCTCAGGAGCGCGGGAACCATCACAACCGGCCACCCTCACGGTGAGTTGTGACCCGCCGATCGGCCGAGCGGGTGCCGCGCGGCTCAGAAGTCGGCGGCGACCCGGGCTTCTTCACTCACGCACAGGACCATGCCGACATGCCCTGCAACGCGGCCAGGCGCCTGGCCACGGCGATCTGCTCCTTGCGGGTGGCCAGGTCAGCGCGCGGGGCGAACTTCCGTCCTCCGGCGGCCACCCAGCTGGACTGAGTGAACTGCAGGCCGCCGTAGTGGCCGTTGCCGGTGTTCGCCTTCCAGTTCCCGCCGGACTCGCACGCTGCGATGGCGTCCCAGTCGGGCCCGAATCGGGCGGTCGGCAGGGCCTCCGCCCTGGTGGCGACGCCGAGTATCGCGGCGACCGCGAAGAGCACGAAGGCCGGACTCGCCCTGCGGCGGCGGCAGTCGCGAGTTCTGTTCATTTCAGCGTTCTGTGAAGAAATCATATGTAGACGGTTGCACCGCGTCACATATGTAGCGAACTGAGAACAAGAACTCCTACGCCAAAAGAAGCAGCCATCAACCCGTGCAACGACTGCTCTACCCTCTCCTGCATGGCCGGTGGTGCTTTTCGGCCTGCCAGGTGGCCGAATCAGCCGCTTGGGCCGAGGTGATCCGAGATCCCCGTCAGGAGGACCGTTGCACCACGATGAGCGGACAGACCGGCCCGGAAGTCATGGCGAGCACCAGATCCAGGATGAGTTGGGCACCGTCGACCGCGCCGACCGGTTCTACGACGAGCAGGTGCTGGACCGGCTCAACTCCCGCATGCGGGAGTTCGTGACCCGCCAGGAGATGTTCTTCCTGGCGACCGCGGACAGCCACGGAGAGTGCGACAGCACCTTCCGGGCCGGCCCGCCCGGCTTCCTCCGGGTACTCGACGAAAAGGCCCTGGCCTACCCGGAGTACCGCGGGAACGGCGTCATGGCCTCGCTCGGCAACATCCGGGAGAACCCCCACGTCGGCCTGCTGATGATCGACTTCGCCCGGGACCGCATCGGCCTGCATGTCAACGGCCGGGCGCGGCTGGTCGCCGACGACACGATGCGCCGGAGGCATCCGGACCTGCCGGTTGATCCGGTACCCGGCCGCCGTCCCCACGTCTGGGTGGAGGTCGAGGTCGAGGAGGCGTACATCCACTGCTCGAAGCACATACCGCGGCTGGTCCCGGCACCGCTCCGGCAGCACGCCGGCAGTGCGGACGGTGCCGCGGCCGGCGGGGAGCAGAGCTGGGGCACGGACGACGTCAAGCGCAAGGGCGGCGACTACTTCGGAGCGGCGGCCCAGGAGCGGGGTCTGGCTTCCCGCTGAGCGCCGGCCGGCCTTCTCCGGGGCAGGACCTGTGGCCGCGCCCTCGCCGGTCCCCAGATCCAGGCTGTCTTCGGCCGGCCGGTTGCCTTCGTGGCGTCGCGTCCCCTCGGTGCCGCGGGCCTCGAAACCGCGGACCGGCGTGTCTCCCGCGCGAGGGGGCGGCCCGGTCCGGCCTCGGCGGAGGAGGGAGGGCCAGAGCGAATTGACCCATGATGCCGACCGTGAAATGCACCCCGCGGCCGGTCGATCGGCTCCCTAGGGTCGTAGTCATGACGACGAAGAGCAACGAGACCACGCAGACCGTCCGGACCACGGGGACCGCGGGCTTCGGCCCCGTCCTCACCCGCGCCTCCGAGGCCGAGACGACCCGCGACCCCAGCAGTGTCATGACTCTTCTCGCGGACTCCGGCGACACCGGCGGGCGGCTCACCGGCTACCGGTCGACGTTCGCCGAAGGCGCGGTCGGAGCACCCGCCCATCTGCACACCAAGGCGTCCGAGATGTTCTTCGTGATCGACGGAGCACTTCAGGTGCTGGTGGGCGAGGAGATCACCGTCCTGGAGGCGGGCGACTTCCTCGTCGTGCCGCCGCACACCCCGCACGCCTTCGCCGCTGCGCCCGGCAGGACGGCCGACGTCCTGTTCGTCTTCACCCCGGGCGCCGGCCGCTTCGACTATCTGCGGCTCCTCGGCCGGGTGATGCGCGGCGAGGCCGATCCGCAGGAGATCAAGGACTCCTCGGAGCGGTTCGACAACCACTACGTCGACAGCCCGGCGTGGCGCGAGGCCCTCGCCGCGCGCGGCTGAGACGGGAAGCGGCCGCCGACGCCCTGGGGGAGGGTGCGTCGGCGGCCGCGGTCGGGAGGTGTCCCGCCTCGGATCCCGGGATGCGTCAGAACGCCGGCATGGCGGACACGGCCCGGCTGTCGGCGCCGCGGGCCCTGTTGATGTTGCCGACGAGGGCACCGGCCAGCGGGAAGTTGGCGCTGCCCCAGCCGGCGTTGGACAGCTTCGTGCGCAGGTCGCTCCTCATGTTGTCCAGCGTGAGCAGACCCGGCTTGTCCCAGCCGCCGTCGCCCCAGGCCACCGGTGTCTCGCCCCACTTGGCGAAGCGGAAGGCGTGCGTGCTCGGGCCGTCCTTGTGGTAGACGATCTTGACGTTGTTGCCGTCCATCGGCACCTCGTTGATCGGGTGGGTGCTGTAGCCGCCGTGCCGGGAGGCGGACAGGAAGCGGGGCCTCTCCTCGCCCTTCTGGAACACCACGACGGACTCCCAGTCGTGACGGTGCCCGCGGTCGGTGATGCCGGTGGGGTCACACTGGTCCTTCTCGAAGTACAGGGTGTAGACGTAAGCGCACCAGCCGTTCTTGCACAGGGACTGCGAGTACGTGTCGGCCTTGCCGAGGTGGTTGGTGCGGCATCCGCCGGTGAGTGATCCCGACGGGTTGAGGCCACCGTTGAGGGTGCCGTTGTTGTCGATGGCCGCCGCGGGGAAGCAACTGTCCGAGTCGTAGTCGAAGAACGGCTTGTACTTGGTCTGGAACGTGCTGGCGTTCGGCGGCAGGGGCGTCAATGGCGGCGCTCGCGCTGCCCGCCCGGGTGAGGGTCAGGGCGGCGACGCTGCCTGCCACGAGGGTGAGCCTGCCGAGACGGGCCCTGGCTCTGCCGTTCATTCTTCTCGACCGGGACATCCGGCCCTTGGGCAGCCTCCCCGCCCCGGTCCGGCGGCGCGTCGTCACGTCCCAGGTCCCCGGCCCGGGCCCGGTTCTCCGGGCGGGGCCTCCGTCGGCAGGGGCTACAACTTCGAACTGCGCGCCACCCGCGACGGCCGCCTGCTCCGCGGCGGTCGTCGCCGTCGCCCTGTCCCCCGGCGGCCGCACTCTCTACACCACGCGCGTACACCGTCGCCCCTGAGCGGGCGGTCGAACAGATCTGCGCGCGGGCGCGGTCCTCGAACCTGACCAGGGCACAGTGGCGGACGTACGTGCCGGAGGCGGCGTACCGGGAGGTGTGCGGGGGCTGAGGTCAGCCCCGGTACTCCTCACGCGCTGACCGGGGGAAGGAGACGCAGGACAGGACGACCGCGAAGGGCCAGACCGACTGGATCGTCGTCACCGCGCGTTCAGCGGCGCCAGGGGCACCCTGCTGGTGGAGCTCGGCCAGGAACCATGCCGCCCCCAGCGCCATCACGACGGTCGCCCCCAGGGAGGGAAAGGGCCTCAGGGCCCAGGGCACGGCGTCGCCCCTTCTGGCGGCCAGGACGGGCCAGACCGCGAGGACGACGAAGCCCACGACGGCGACCGAACCGTGCGTGAGGGAACCGCCGCTGGTCGGCGCCGGGAACAGCGCCACGGCCAGGGCCGCCACACCTCCGGCCGCCAGGGCGGCGCGTCCCGCGGGCGCGGCCGGGCGCAGGCCCCACGCGGTGAGCAGGTGGCAGATGCCCAGGGCGACGAAGGCGGCTGTCATCACCCAGTAGCTGGAGCCGCCGGGTGCCGCGAGGACGCTGATCGTCTGGGCGGCGGGGTCGTAGGAGGGTCCCTGCAGGGATGCCGACACCGCCCAGCCCATGATCAGCACGACGGGCGCGCAGCCGGACGACAACAGCACCCATTTTTGAACAGATCGCACCAGGACACCGTAAAGCGGATCTTCGGCTCCTCGCGCCACGAGCGGCGGGTGGGAGGGTCGCTGCAACCGGTGGGCGTGCGGTGCCGTCCTACAGGGCACCATGATCCATTCAAGCTTCACCGGCCCCTGGGCCGGACCGGTGCGTCAGCTGCTCGACTTCGCCTGGACACAGACGCGGGCCTGCGCCTTCGCCATCGCCCTGCTGTGCGGCGTGGCCGTGTCCACGCTGCTGCCCGAGCTCCCTGTGGCGCGCTACGACCTGCTGGTCGTCTACGGCGTGCTGCTCACGCTGGTGTTCTGGATGCGCGGCTGGGAGAACGGGCGGGACGTCGCCGTCATCGCGGTCTGCCATGTCATCGGTCTGGCCTTCGAGCTGGTGAAGGTCTCGCTCGGCTCCTGGAGCTACCCGGAACCGGCTGTGCTGAAGTTCGCCGGTGTCCCGCTGTACGGAGGGTTCCTCTACGCGGCTGTCGGCAGCTACATCTGCCGCGCCTGGCATCTGTTCGACCTGGAGATCGTGCGCTACCGGCCGCGGGCGACCGCGGCGGTGGCCGCGGCCGTCTACGTCAACTTCTTCAGTCATCACTGGCTGCCCGACGTGCGGTGGGTGCTGGCCGGGCTGCTGGTGGCCGTCACCCTGAGGACGTCGGTGCGCTTCACGGTGCGGGGCGTGCGCCGGCAGATGCCGCTGACCGTGTCGTTCGTGCTGATCGGGTTCTTTCTGTGGGTGGCGGAGAATCTGGCCACCCTGGTCGGCGCGTGGCGCTATCCGTATCAGGAGCACGGCTGGGAGCCGGTGGGTGTGGCGAAATTCGGCGCCTGGGCGTTGCTGATCAGCGTGACCTTCGTCCTGGCGGCGGTCGGCCGGCGCGCGGGCTCCGGGGCGGTCCGGTCGGTGCGGTGAGCGAGCGCGGGGAGCGTGGCCCTGCCCGCGTGCGCGAGTCGTCGCCGGAGCCCTCGACTGAGTATCATCCTATGGACGTATTTGAGATGATTTGCCACCGAGGGTTCTTCACCGACCGTGACCACCCTCGCCGGAGTGATCAATGTCCCGCACCGGCACCACGGACGACGGCGACGAGCTGCTGACCAGGCTCGGGGACCTGACGGCCCAGGCGCGAGCGCAGGCCGAGATGCAGCGCTCCCGGGTCGAACTGGCCCTCGCGCTGCAGAGCGACATGCTCCCGCGCGATCTGCCCGTCGCCCGGCGGCTGCATCTGGCCGTGCGGTACGCGCCCGCGACCCAGGGCCTCAACGTGGGCGGCGACTGGTACGACGCCTTCACGCTCGGCGACGGCCGCATCGGTCTGTCCATCGGTGACGTCCAGGGCCACAACATCGAGGCAGCCGCCTTCATGGGGCAGGTGCGGGCCGGGCTGCGGGCCCTGGCCTCCGTCACCAGCGAGCCGGGCGAGGTCCTGGCCCGGACCAACGAACTGCTGCTGTCCCTGGGCTCGGACCTGTTCGCCACCTGCACCTTCATGCGGCTCGATCCGTGCGCCGGAGTGCTGGAGAGCGCGCGGGCGGGGCATCTGCCCTGCATCTGGGCCACGGCCGACGGGAAGTCCGGCCTCACCGCGGACGAGGGCGGTCCGCCTCTCGGTGTCCAGGCGGGGCCGCCGTATCCGGTGACCCGGTACGAGCTCACCACGGGCGGTGTGTTCGTACTGCTCACGGACGGTGTCGTGGAGGGGCCGTCGATGCCGCTGGAGGAGGGACTGGACCAGGTGACGCGGCTCGCGGGCATCGCCGCGGTGGCGGGCATGGACGTGGACGGGCTCGCGGCCGCCGTGATCAAGGGTGCCGAGCGGGTGGGGCACGACGACGACGCCGCCGTCCTGGTGGTCGGCCTCGACGGGCCGGACGCTCAGCCATAGGGCCGCAGGGCTCCGCTCTCACCTCGCCGACGCGGCGACCTCGGTGTGTGATGGCTGCTGTGGTGGGTAGCCAGGATCTGCGCAAGCCGGTCGTCCTCGCTCTGCAGACGCTCGCCGTCGCCGCCTGCTACTACGCGTCGGGGAAGCTGGGCCTGCTGCGGGAGCTGGTCGTCGAGGGCGCGGTCGTCACACCCATCTGGCCCCCCACCGGCGTCTCGGTCGCCTTCCTGCTGATCCTCGGGCTGCGCTGCTGGCCGGGGATCGCCCTGGGCGCCTTTCTCGTCATCGTCTCCATCACCTCCGTCACGCCCTCGTCGCTCGGCGTCCTGGCGGGCAACACGGCGGCACCCGTCGTCGGGTACCTGCTGCTGCGCCGGGCCGGTTTCCGGACCGATCTCGCGCGGCTGCGGGACGGTCTCGCCCTGGTGTTTCTCGGGGCGTTCACCGCCATGCTGATCAGCTCGACCGTGGGCGCGGGCCTCCTGATCGCCACGGCCAAGCTCGACTGGCCGAGCTTCTGGGCCGTGTGGCTGGCCTGGTGGGTGGGTGACGCGATGGGGGTGCTGATCGTCACCCCGGTGCTGCTCCTGCTGGCACGCTTCCGTCCGCCCCTGCGGCTGACCCGCTGGAAGGAGGCCTCGGGCCTGGCGCTGATCGCCTGCTGTGTCGTTCCGCTGGCCGCGCACAGCTGGCTCAGTCTGCTGTTCCTCGTCTACCCCCTGCTGATCTGGGCGGCTCTGCGTTTCCAGCTGGCGGGCAGCATGTTGTGCGCCCTCTTCGCCTCGATCATGGTCACGGTCGCGGCGACCAACCGGGTCGGTCCGTTCGACGGGCTCAGCCGCGTGGAGGTGATGCTCAAGTTGCAGGCCTTCAACGGGGCGATGGCCCTGACGGCGCTCATCCTGTCGGCCGTGATCACCGAGCAGATCAACACGCGGCGTTCCGTGGAGCGCGCGTGCCAGGAACTGGTCGAGGTCCTGGAGCACCTCACCGCGGGCGAGTCGGCGGACGGCCGGGCCCCCCTGGAGGAGGGCGGGCAGGGACGGAGGCAGGACGAGTGACGACCCGAGGCCGTTCGGAGAAATCGCTTGCCGCGGCCGGGACGCCGTGAGCCTTCGCGGGCCGGCGGGCACACGGCCGGGCGTGGTCACCGAGACGTAGGGTGGGCGCCATGACCGAGGTGGAGGTGCTGCAACTGCTGGTGTCACCTGCGCACCGGCTGGCCGGACGACCGGCGGACGGGCCCTCCCCCGGCCCGTCGGACGAACGCGTCCCACGGGCGGAGGTACGCAGCGGTCTGGGGCTGGTGGGCGACCGCTACTACGCCCGGCCCGCCCACCGCAACGCGTCGGTGACCATCATGGCCTCGGAGAGCCTCCCGCAGGACGCCGACCTTCGGCACACCCGCCGGAACATCCTGCTCGCGGGCATCGACATCGACGCGTACATCGGTACGACGATCTCCCTGGACTGCGGCGCCGGGCCGGTGGAGTTCGCCGTCCACCGGCCCGCCCGGCCCTGCGCCTGGATGGACGTGACGATCGGCCCCGGCGCCCAGCGTGCCCTGCGCGGGCGGGGCGGTGTGCGGTGCACGCCGCTGAGCGACGGGGTCCTCACACTCGGCCCGGTCACGTTCCGGGTCGTGGCCGGGGCCGGCGCCACGCCGTGAAGCCGCCCGGGGGTCAGCCCGCCGACGGCGCCGTGCGGATCGCGGCGATGTCCAGTTGCAGGCGCACCTTCTCGCTCACCATCGCGCCGCCCTCGGCCAGCCTGCTGTTGTACGTCAGGCCCCAGTCGGAGCGGTTGATGGTGGTGGTGCCGTCGAAGCCGACACGGTCGTAGCCGAAGGGGTCGCTGACGTAGCCGATGTAGGTCATGTCCAGGACGACGGGACGGGAGACGCCTTTGATGGTGAGCTCGCCCGACATGCGGTAGAGATCACTGCCGGCCTGTTCCACCGCGGTGCTGGTGAAGCGCATACGCGGATAGGTCGCGGCGTCGAGGAAGTCACGGCCCACCAGGTGGCCGTCGCGTTGTTCCACACCGGTGTCGACGCTGGAGGTGAACAGGGTGATGTCGGCCCGCGAACGGGACGGGTCGTGCGCGTCGAAGTAGAGCCGGCTTTCGTACTCCAGGAAACATCCGCGCACGGTCGTCACCATGGCGTGCCGGACGGAGAAGCCGATCCTGCTGTGCGCGGGGTCGACGACCCATTCACCGGTGAGGTTCGTCAGGCGGGGGTCCGGCAGCACGGCAGTGGGGGATGCCGGTGCGCCGGCCGGACGCTGTGGGGGGACGGGCGGCGCCTGCCGGCGGGGCGACACGACGCGGTTGAACAGGTTCATGATTCATCTAGGTACTTGAGTTTGGTTATTGCCGCAAGTCCCCTTCCCTTTTGCGGCTGTTGAGAACGAGCGCGTGACCTTTTTGCCGCCGCTTTACACAAAATCCACACACGCCTGTCGCGGCGCTTTGACGAAATAACCACCCGAAACTCCATGGATTTTCATTTCGGGCATATCCGTATTCGGCTTACGTCATCTCGATCGCGAGGTCGTTGTCGACGGTGTAGTAAGGACGCGCGGCGGTTCCGTCCACGGTGACGGCCGGGTAGACGTACACGTGCTTGCGGTCCGCCACGTCGTCGAGGAGCCGGCCGATCCGGATCGGCCGTGCGTCGGCGGTGGGCCGGACGAAGGCGTCCCAGAACCGGCCGGCTCCCCCGCCGTCGACCGCCAGGTCCTTCTGACCGGCGGTGAAGGAGAAGCCCCTGCCGTCCTCGTCGAGCCGGGGCCGGATGCTCCGTACAGTGTTGCTGCCGCGCAGGCGCAGCCGCACGGTGGCGTCCTCGTGGAGCCGGGCGCCGTGCAGGCGGGCCTCGACCGTGACGGCCCGGTCGGTGACGTCGATGGTGCGGGCCTCGGCGTGTGCGGGGCGCAGCCAGGCGCGCAGGGCGAGGAATCCGTCCTTCGTGACGTACGGGATCCGGACGGCGATGGGCGAGGGCCGGTCGCGCAGGTGTCCGTCGACGAGGACGCGCAGGTCCCGCAGGCCGGGGCGCAGCCGCTGGCGTTCGGCTCCCGGTTCCGGCAGCAGGAAGAGGTCCCAGCGGCCTTCGTCGAGGCCCTGGTGCGGCTCCAGTACGGCGTGCTGCCCGCCGTCGGCCGGGGCGGGTTCCAGGTCGAGGTGGTGGACGGTCGTCTCGGGCCGGCCCTTCTTGGGGCGCAGCACCAGGAGCAGCTGGGGGGCGGCGGCCGAGGCCGGGGGCAGGCTGAAGGTGATCCGGCCGTCCGTGTCGATGGCGCAGTCGGTGCGCAGGGGGGTGTCGTGGTGCTTGATCATCGTTGTCCCTTCCGTATCGCGCGCAGGGCGCCGGCGGCCGCGGTGTGGGCGAGGTCGCGGGCGGCGTGGCCCCGTCCGGCCAGCGGACTGTCCGTCCGGCGGTGGTGCCCGGGGGCCCTCCGGCCTGTGTCCTTGGCCGTCATGGCCTCGTCGAAGATGCGTTCGGCCTGTGCGACGACAGGGGCCGGGGCGAAGCGGTGGGCGTTCTCCAGGGCGGTGCGGCCCATGCGGCGGCGTCGCTCGTCGTCGCCGACGAGTTCCAGCAGGGCTTTGGCGAGGGCGTCGCGGTCTCCGACCGGCACCAGCCGGCCGTCGGCGCCGTCCTTGATGATCTCGGCGGGGCCGTAGGGGCAGTCGGTGCTGACGACGGGCAGTCCGCAGCGCATCGCCTCGACGATGGTCATGCCGAACGGCTCGAAGTCGGACGTGGCCGCGGCGATCGAGGCCTTGGCCCATTCGGCTTCCATGGGGGTGGCGGCCCCCATCAGGAACACGTTGTTCCACAGGCCGAGGCGCTCGATGAGCCGCCGCAGCGCGGGCTGCTCCTCGCCCTTGCCGTAGATACGCAGCTGCCAGTCCGGGAACGCGGCGGCGACCTGGGCGAACGCCTCGATGAGGAGGTCGTAACGCTTCACCCGCACGAGCCGCCCCGCGGCGATCACGATCTTGGCGTTGCCGTCGGCGGGAGGCAGCGCGGGGTCGGGGACGCTGTTCGGGAGGGCCTCCACATGGACGCCGGGCAGCCACATCTTGCGCCGGTAGGCGGCGGCGTCCGCTTCGGTGACGGTGGTGACGACGTCGAGACGGCGGTAGGCGCGGCGCAGCGCGGTGCGCAGCCGCGGCGAGTGGTTGTCCAGGGTGAGGTGCTCCTGGCCGACGCGCAGGACGTGCTGCGGGGCCTGGTGGGCGATGTGCACGTTGAGGCCCGGGCGGGTGCCGACGACGACGTCGGCGTCGAGCGACTCGAGGTGCTCGCCGATCCGCTGGTCGGTCAGCTCGCTGTACTGGTGGTGCCGGTACTCGGCGGGCGGGTACACCCGCGCCGGTCTCCGGTGCAGCGGATCGTCCGCTTCCTTGCGCAGATCCACCAGGGATCGCAGACGCACCCGGGGGTGCGGGGTGAGGTTGGGGTGCTCCCGGTGGCGTAACGCGGAGACGATCTCCACGTCGTGCCGCTCGGCCAGCGCCCCGGCCAGGTTGAACGTGGTGGTGATCGTGCCTCCGATTCCGTAGGCGTTGTGGATCAGAAAAGAGATCTTCATGGTGGCCTAGACCGCGTCAACGACCGGAGCGTTGTTCGTCGTTACCACTCTGTGGCCGTGGCGGGTCAGGGCGGGCGTTCCCGCCGGTTCAGACATGATCTCGGACATAAGTGGTCTGGGCCATACCCGTTTGCCGCCCGGTTGTGAATAGCTTGACGTGTTTGCCCGCAGCAGCGTCGCGTCATCGGGTGCACCCTCGTATCGATCTTCAGGAGACCCATGCGCCCCCGAATAGCCTTTCTTCCGCGCATCACCTCCCTCCCGCCCTTCGCCCTGGCCGGCGGCGCGCTGGCCGTGGGGGTCGGCGGTCTGTATCTCGCCGGGTTGATGCTGACGGGCGGGGAGATCGACACCGGCACGACCGTACGCGGGGTGGAGATCGGAGGGCTGAGCCGCGCCGAGGCGGTGCGGAAGCTGGAGCGGCACCTGGGCGCGGACGGCGCGCGGGAGCTGCCCGTGGAGGTCGGGGAGCGCACGGGCACGGTCGACCCGCGGCGCGCCGGGCTCTCCTTCGACGTTCAGGAGACCGTCGATCGGGCGGCACGCACCGGCGCCGATCCGCTCAGCGTGTTCGGCGGCCTCTTCCGTTCGGGCGGCGTGATCGAGCCGGTCGTACGCCTGGACGAGGACAAGGCCCGGGCGGCACTCGGGCGGCTGGCGAAGGGGCTCGACCAGAAGGTCCGTGACGGTGCCGTCTCCTTCGACGGCGGACGGGTCGAGGAGGTCGCGCCGCGCTCCGGCTACGCGCTGGACGTGAACGCCGCGGTCGCTCCCCTGCGCGCCTCCTTCCTGCGCGGGGACGCCGACGCGGTCACGTCGCTGCCCGCCCGCGAGACCCGGCCGAAGGTCACGGCCGACGAGGTCGGGCGGGCGGTGCGGACGTTCGCGGAGCCGGCCGTGTCGGCGCCCGTCACTCTCACCGTGGGTGGCAGACGGTTCACGGTCGGCCAGGACGTGCTGGGCGAGCATCTCGCCATGCGGCCGGACGGCGGCGGCAGGCTGAGACCGGAACTCGACGCCAAGGGGCTGCGGGCCGACCCCGCCGTGGCCGGCCCGCTGGACGAGATCACCACCACCGCCGAGAACGCGAAGCTGGGGTCGGACGGCGACAAGGTCGTGGTCGAAGCGGACGCCACGGTGGGCCGGGAGGTCACCGACAAGGCGCTGGGCAAGGCGGTGCTGCCGCTGCTCACGCGATCGGGCGCCGACCGCGCCGGCGAGGTGGCCGTACGCGAGACCCGGCCGGAGGTGACCCGGGAGAACGCCCCGGGGCTGGGGCTGACGGAGAAGATGTCGTCCTTCACCGTCCACTTCGAACCGGCCGAGTACCGCACGAAGAACATCGGCCGGGCGGTGGAACTCATCAACGGCTCCGTCGTCAGGCCGGACGAGACGTGGAGCTTCAACCGGACCGTCGGCGAGCGCACCGAGGCGAACGGCTTCGTCGAGGGCATCATCATCCTCGACGACAAGTTCACGAAGGCGGCCGGCGGCGGCGTCTCGGCCGTCGCGACGACCATGTACAACGCGCTGTTCTTCGCCGGGGTCAAGCCGGTGCAGCACGGCGCGCACTCGTTCTACATCGAGCGCTACCCGGAGGGCCGCGAGGCCACGGTCGCCTGGGGCAGCCTGGACCTGAGATTCACCAACGACTCCGGCAAGGCGATCTACATCCAGGCAGAGTCCACGGACACGTCCGTGACCGTCTCCTTCCTCGGCACCCGGAAGTACGACGAGATCAAGTCGGTCAAGGGGCCGCGCACCGAGGTGAAGAAGCCGTCGAAGAAGGTGAGCAAGGACAGGGAGTGCGTGCCGCAGACGCCTCTCGAAGGGTTCGACGTCACCGTGGAGCGGGTCTTCTACAGCGACGGCAGGGAAGTGAAGCGGGAGCCGTACCGCACGCACTACACGCCGCGTGACGAGATCGTGTGCGAGTGATCCGTCCGCCGTTCGTCTTCACTTGGAACTCTCCTTTGCCGCCGGGGCGTTGACCCGCCCTGACGGCGTCAGCAGAATGAGCGCGCAGTGTGCTGAGAGCGCTCTCAAGGGAGATCCATGACTGGCAGACAAGGCCCGGCGTTCAGCCGGCGTTCGCTCATCGGTGTCGGAGTCGGCATCAGTGCCGCGGGGCTCGTCGCGGCCGGCTCCGGGCAGGCCCTGGCGGCCGGTCCGAACGTCACCGGCCGGGGATCGGCCCCGGCTCGGGGGCGGGCCTTCCTCGCCGCGGCCATGGACGCCTATCCCGACCACGGCCGCATCCGCCTGACCCAGAGCTACACCGACCAGGCCGGCCTGTTCAGCACCGCGTTCACCTACGACAACGCCCTGGCGATCCTGGCCCACCTCGCGGCCCGGACCGCGGAAGGCCGCACCAGGGCCACGGCGTTGGGTGACGCCCTACTGCACGCCCAGTCGCACGACCCGGCGTACGACGACGGCAGGCTCCGGCAGGCCTACAACGTCGGGCCGTACACCTTCTACGACGGCTCGGTGCAGCCCGACGGCTTCGTACGGGCGGACGGCACCGTCAACGTCGGTACACAGTTCGGCTTCACCGGTACGGCGGTGGGCGACATGGCCTGGGCGGGGATCGCGCTCAGCGCGCTCGCCCGCCGTACCGGGGAGCGCCGTTTCCTCGTCGGCGCCGTACGGATCGGCGAGTGGATCGAGCGCACCGGCCGGACCGACGAGCCGCTGGGCGGCTACAAGTTCGGGGTGGACGGGGCGAACCAGAAGCTGCCGTTCACCTCCACCGAGCACAACACGGACCTGGTGTGCCTCTTCGGCCGGCTCGCCCGGCTCACCGGGGACCGGGTGTGGCTGGAGCGGCGCGGGCGGGCCGAGGCGTTCGTGCGGCGGATGTGGGAGCCGTCCGGGGGCTTCTTCTACACCGGCACGAACGACGGCGTGAGCGTCAACAAGTCCCCGATTCCCGAGGACACACAGACCTGGACCCATCTCGCGCTCGGCTCCCGTGGCCGTGGCTACTCCCGTTCGCTGGACTGGGCAGCGGCCGAGCTGGCGGTCCTGGATCATGCCGGGCGCGCTAACAGCACGGTGCCCGCGGGGCAGTGGTACGGGGGTGTCACCTTCAGCTCGGCGAGCCTCGTGGCGAACGAGGACGCGCCGATCGCCGAGGGCCAGCCCAGGCCCGACCGCAACGGGGTGTGGTTCGAGGGGACGGCTCATCTGGCGCTCGCTCTGCGGGACCGCGGTGCACGTGGCGACGGAGCGCGCGCTCGGCGGCTGCTCGCCTCGATCGAGCAGGCCCAGGATCTGCTGGGGGGCGGTCAGACCGTCGGCGGCAGGGTGCTTCCCGAACGCTGTGGGGTGGTGTCCGCGAGCAGCCCGCTGGATACGGGGTTCGGCTTCGGGTACTACCCGTACCGGCATACAGGGGCGACCGCCTGGTATCTGCTGGCCGCGGCGCGTTTCAACCCGTTGGAGGCGTGACCCGGCTGCCCGGTCCGCCGTGGCGTGCGGCGGACCGGGCGGGGTGTCAACGGACGCGGCGGACGGTCTGGTCGGTCAGTTCGTAGCGGGCGCCCACGATCGCCAGCTTGCCCGTGGTGATCCTGGCCGCGAGGTCGGGTTCCGCCTCCAGCTCGGAGCGCACGAGCCGGACGTTGGCGTCGACGGTCGCGTCGATGCGGGCGTCGCCTTCCTGACTGTGGTCTATGGCCGGGCTTATCCGGTCGACCAGGTACTGCATGTGCGCGGGCAGGTGGCTCCCGGACTGCTCGGCCTCCACGGCGGCCCGCACCGCACCGCACGACTGGTGGCCGAGGACGACGACCAGGGGTATGCCGAGTTCCAGAACGCCGAAGGCGACACTGCCGAGGACGGCCTCGTCCAGGACCTCGCCGGCGGTGCGTACGGTCATCAGATCCCCCAGCCCCTGGTCGAATACCAGCTCCGGGGGCACGCGGGAGTCGATGCAGCCGAGTACGACCGCGAAGGGGTGCTGGGCCGTGGCCAACGCCCTCCGGATCTCGGGGGTTTCGTGCGGGTGGCGCTCCCGGCAGGCGCGCCAGCGACGGTTGCCCGCGGCCAGCTCCTCGAGAGCCTCGGCCGGGGTGCTGGGCCGTGGGCCGGGGGCGTGGGGCGCGCCGGGGGCGGCGGTGGCCGGCCGGGTGGCGCCGAGGCCCGCGCCGAGGGCTGCGGCCCCGGTCAGCGCGGTGCGCAGAAGGGTGCGGCGGACGGTACCGCCGGTGGTCGGCCGCGGACCGGCGAAGGGGTGCGGTTCACGGCCGGCGCCTCTGTGGGCAGTGGAATCTGTGTTCACGAGCAGAACGTATGCCCGGATTCCGTCCCGGCCCGTTTCCTTGCCGTTTCATGGTGAGAGTTGGGTAAGTGATGTTCTTACCTTGAACGGTCTTTGACGATCTCTCAGAAACAGAGCAGGACGCCCCGGGCCGGCGGGCCCGGGGCGTCCTGTCACGCGGGGATGATCAGACCAGGTCGAACCGGTCCAGGTTCATGACCTTGACCCACGCGGCGACGAAGTCGTTCACGAATTTCTCCTTCGCGTCGTCGCTCGCGTAGACCTCGGCGAGCGCGCGCAGCTCGGAGTTCGAGCCGAAGACCAGGTCGGCGCGGGAGCCGGCCCACTTGACCTCGCCCGTGGCGGCGTCGCGGCCCTCGAACGTGGTCTGGTCCTCGGACGTCGACTTCCACTCGATGCCCAGGTCGAGCAGGTTGACGAAGAAGTCGTTCGTCAGCGAGCCGGGCGTCTTGGTGAAGGCGCCGAGCTGGGACTGCTGGTAGTTGGCGCCCAGGACACGCAGGCCACCGACCAGGACGGTCGTCTCGGGCGCGCTCAGGGTGAGCAGGTTCGCCCGGTCGAGCAGCAGGAACTCGGCCGGCAGGCGGTTGCCCTTGCCGTGGTAGTTGCGGAACCCGTCGGCGGCCGGCTCGAGCGCCTCGAAGGACTCCGCGTCGGTGTGCTCCTCCGTCGCGTCCACACGGCCCGCGGCGAAGGGAACCTGCACCTGGAAGCCGGCTTCCTTGGCGGCCTTCTCGACGGCGGCGGAGCCACCGAGGACGATCAGGTCGGCCAGGGAGACCTTCTTCGCGCCGGAGTTGAACTCCTGCTGGATGCCTTCCAGGACACGCAGGACCTGGGCGAGCTCGTCGGGCTCGTTGACCTCCCAGCCGCGCTGCGGCTGCAGGCGGATTCGAGCCCCGTTGGCGCCACCGCGCTTGTCGCTGCCGCGGAAGGTGGACGCCGAGGCCCACGCGGTGGACACCAGCTGCGAGACGGACAGACCCGACTCGAGGAGCTTGGTCTTGAGGGTCTCGACGTCGGCGGCGTCGATGGTCTCGCCCTCGGCCTCGGGCAGCGGGTCCTGCCAGATCAGCGTCTCCTCCGGGACCTCCGGGCCGAGGTACAGGGACTTCGGGCCCATGTCACGGTGGGTCAGCTTGAACCAGGCGCGGGCGAAGGCGTCCGCGAACTCCTGCGGGTTCTCGTAGAACCGGCGGGAGATGGGCTCGTAGATCGGGTCGAAGCGCAGCGACAGGTCGGTGGTGAGCATCTTCGGGCGGTGCTTCTTCGACGAGTCGTGCGCGTCCGGGACGATCTCCGGGGCGTCCTTGGCGACCCACTGGTTGGCGCCGGCCGGGCTCTGCTCGAGCTCGTACTCGAACTCGAAGAGGTTCTTGAAGAAGCCGTTGCTCCACTGGGTGGGCGTGGTGGTCCAGGTGACCTCCAGGCCGGAGGTGATGGCGTCGCCGCCCTTGCCCGTGCCGTAGGTGCTGCGCCAGCCGAGGCCCTGCTCCTCCATGGAGGCGGCCTCGGGGTCGGCGCCGACGTTGTCGGCGGGGCCTGCGCCGTGGGTCTTGCCGAAGGTGTGGCCACCGGCGATGAGGGCGACGGTCTCCTCGTCGTTCATCGCCATGCGGCGGAACGTCTCACGGATGTCGCGGGCCGCGGCGATCGGGTCCGGGTTGCCGTTGGGGCCCTCGGGGTTGACGTAGATGAGGCCCATCTGGACGGCGCCGAGCGGGTTCTCCAGCTCACGGTCGCCGGTGTAGCGCTTGTCGTCGAGCCAGGTGGTCTCGGGACCCCAGTAGACGTCCTCCTCGGCCTCCCAGACATCGGCGCGGCCACCGGCGAAGCCGAAGGTCTCGAAGCCCATCTGCTCCAGGGCGACGTTGCCGGTGAGGATCAGGAGGTCGGCCCAGGAGATGGACTGGCCGTACTTCTTCTTGACCGGCCACAGCAGACGGCGGGCCTTGTCGAGGTTGCCGTTGTCCGGCCAGCTGTTGAGCGGGGCGAAGCGCTGCTGGCCGGCGCCGGCGCCGCCGCGGCCGTCGCTGATGCGGTAGGTGCCCGCGCTGTGCCAGGCCATACGGATCATCAGCGGGCCGTAGTTGCCGAAGTCGGCCGGCCACCAGTCCTGCGAGGAGGTCAGTACCTCGGCGATGTCCTGTTTGACGGCGTCGAGGTCGAGGTTCTTGAAGGCCTCGGCGTAGTCGAAGTCCCCACCGAGAGGGTTCGCCACCTCGGGGTTCTTGGCGAGGATCTTCAGGTTGAGCCGCTCGGGCCACCACTGGCGGTTGCCGCCGCCCTGGGTCGGGTGCAGCGCGCGGCCGTGCGCGACCGGGCAGCCGCCTCCCGTCTCCTCCGACTTCGGGTCGGTGACGATCGCGTCGTGGTTCTCAGTCATGGAAATCCTTCCGGACGGGGTGGATCACGGTGCTCGGGTGGATCACATTGCTCAGGAACTGCGGGCGGTGGAGCAGGCGGGGCACAGGCCCCAGTAGATGACCTCGGCCTCGTCGACGGCGAAGCCGCGGTCGTCGGACGCGGTCAGGCAAGGGGCGTGGCCGACCGCGCAGTCGACGTCGGCGACGGCCCCGCACGACCGGCAGACGAGGTGGTGGTGGTTGTCCCCGACTCGCCCCTCGTAGAGGGCCGGGCTGTTCGGCGGGTCGAGGCGGCGTATGAGTCCGGCCGCGGTGAGTGCGTGGAGCCCCTCGTACACGGCCTGGACGGAGATGTGGCCGACGCGGCCGCGCACCTCGGAGGCGATGACCTCGGCGCCGAGGTGGTCACCCTCCCGCACGGTCTCGAGCAGCGCGACGCGGGCGGCCGTCACCCGCAGGCCGGCACCGCGGAGCTCCTCGGCGGTGGTCGGGTTCTGGGATGCGGTCATGCCGCACAACCTAACGGCACAAACACGAGCGGTTCAAGAAAACGAACGGTTCAATTTTGGTGTCGTCTTCGTGAGGCCTTGTGTGGCGGGCCTCATCGCAGGTTTGTGAACTCCGTCACAGCGATTGTGCCGTGAGGCGCCGTCGGCGCGGGTGTCAGCCGTGCCCGTGGCGTGTCAGCACCGCTCGTGCCGTCGCCGCCATGGCCTCGTCGACCATCTGGCCCTCGAAGGTGAGCGCGCCCGTGCCGGTGCGCTGGGCCGACTCCACGGCGGCGACGAGGCGGGCGCAGCGGTCGAGTTCTTCGGGGGTGGGGGCGAAGACCTCGTTGATCACGGGGATGTGGGTCGGGTGGACGGCCATCATGCCGTCGTAGCCGAGGGCGCGGTTCTGCTCGGCGAAGGCGCGCAGGCCCGCCAGGTCGGCGATGTGCGTCCACAGTCCGGTCACCGGGTACGGCGCTCCGGCGGCACGGACGTCGAGCAGTACGCGGGAGCGCAGCGCCAGGGTCTCGGTGCCCTGGGGACTCCAGCGGTAGCCGACGGCGCGCTCCACATCTCCGCCGGGTGCGGTGAGCGCACCGGCGTGTGCGACCCGGGGGGTCGCGGCGGCGATGTCGTAGGCGTCGTGGAGCGCGCGGGCCGACTCCAGCAGGGGGACGAGGGCCGTCGTGCCGGCGGGGAGGCCGTGTTCCTGTTCGCACCAGGTGATCAGGCGGTCGGCGAGCCGTACATCGGCGGCGGTGTGCACCTTCGGCAGGACGATCCCGGCCGCTCCGGGGCGTACGACGGCACGCAGTTCCTCGGCGGCGGTCCAGTCGTCGAGCGGGTTGATCCGGACGAACAGGGGCATGGTTCCCGCTGGTTCCGCGGCGGCCTCCGCCAGGGCCTCGGCGACCCGGGCGCGGGCGCGCGGCTTGTCGGGCCCGGGCACCGCGTCCTCCAGGTCGAGGATGACGGCGTCGGGGCCGGCGGCACGGGCCTTGGGGAGCCAGTCGGTGCGGTGGCCGGGGACGAAGAGGAGGGAGCGCAGGGGGGTCCGGGCCAGGGACTCGGTGGGGGCCTTGGTGATGGCCGGCCCGGTCGCGGGCGTAGGGCCCTCAGACGGCATCGTTCTTCTCCAGCTCCGCCACTTCCTCGTCGCTCAGTCCGAGCCAGTCCCGGTACACGAGGTCGTTGTCCTGGCCGAGCGCCGGGCCGGTGCGCCAGATGCGGCCGGGGCGTTGCCGGAAGTGCGGGATGACCGCCTGCATACGCACCTCGCCCAGGTCGGGGTCGTCGACGGTGACGATGTCGTCGCGCTCGGCGTAGACGGGGTCGGCGGCGATGTCGGCCGCGTCGAAGACCCGGGAGGCCACGACCTCGGCGCGGGCGAACGCCTCCAGGCACTCGGCCTCGGAGCGGTCCGCCACCCAGGCCCGCAGTCCTTCGTCCAACTCACCGCGTCGCGCGTGCTGTTGCTCCGACGTGGCGAACTCCTCCTCGGGCAGGCCCAGCAGCCGGGCCACGTTGCGTACCGAGCGCAGGGTCGCGGAGGTCACCGTGATCCACTGCTCGTCGCGGGAACGGTAGGTGTTGATCACGGCGGCGGGGGCGACCGCCAGCTGGTTGCCGGAGCGCTGCGGCACCGTGCCCAGCTGGTCGTGGACGATGACCTGCCACTCGACGAGCCGGAAGAGGGGCTCGAACAGGGCGAGGTCGATCCACTCGCCGTCGAAGTCGGGGTCGTGGTCCCGCCGGTGCAGGGCGGCGAGGACCGCGTAGGCACCCATGAGGCCGGTCACGGCGTCGCCGTGCGAGAAACCCGTGTGGACGGGCGGGCCGTCGGGGGAACCGGTGAGGTGGACGACGCCGCTGCGGGCCTCGCCCATCTTGCCGAAGCCGGGGGCGTCGGCCTGGCTGGAGGTGGCGCCGAAGCCGGAGATCTGCAACAGGACGGCCCTGGGGTTGATCCGGTGCACGGCCTCCCAGTCGAGGCCCCAGCCGCGCAGCCGCCCGGCGCGCAGCGTGACGATGACGACGTCCGCCCAGGCGACGAGGCGATGGGCGACCGCGCGGCCCGCCTCGTGGTGCAGATCCAGGGTGACGGAGCGCTTGTTGCGGCCGGCGACCTTGAACCACAGGGGAACGCCGTCGCGCCGGGGCCCCATCGCGCGGGCGGCGTCGCCGGCGCCCGGTGGTTCGACGTGGACGACGTCCGCGCCCTGGTCGGCGAGCATCGAACCCGCGAGCGGGCCGGCCACCACATGGGCGAACTCGACCACCCTGAGCCCGCGCAACTGTCCCTGCCCGGTGGTGTTCGGCTTGTCCTCGTCCGACACGGATGCGTCCCTTCGGCTCGGCTGGTCCGGCTCTTCAGCCTGCCGACGCGCAGAAATGCCTGTCCAGCAAAAGAACGCCATCAATCAATGCGGTTGACGCATGAATGAGACTCCAAGGCGGCCTCAGGACCAGGACACCCCGGGCGGCAGCTCCCTGCCCTGGGCGCGGAAGTCCTCGAGCGTCTCCAGGAAGTGCTCGGTGACGCGCGGGAGGGTGCGCCGTGCGCGCAGGGCGATGTCGAGGCGCCGGTCGACCACGGGGTCCACGAGCGGCCGGAAGGCGAAGGGGCCCGTGCCCAGCAGGGGCAGTACCAGCGCGGGCAGCGCGCTCACCCCGAGGCCGGCGGCCACCAGTCCGCCCACCGTGGCGACACCGCCGGCCTCCGCCGCCGGTACGGCGTGCGCGTCGACCTGACCGAACGCGGCGTCGGTCAGCCGCCGCACGCTGGAGTCGCGCCCGACAGCGAGGAACGGTTCGCGGGCCAGGTCCGCCCAGCCGACCTCGTCGCGCTCGGCGAGCGGGTGGTCCTCGCGCAGGACCGCTACGAAACGGTCCCGGACCAGAGGGCGGTGCTCCAACCGGTCCGGCGGCACCCCGACCGTGGTGATCGCGAAATCCGCGTCACCGGACAGGACCCGGTTCAGCACCGCCCGCTCCAAACCGTCCAGCAGACGTACGGCCACCCGCGGACGGTCCTCGCGGAAGCCGGAGATGACCTGCGGGAGCAGCACCGCGGCCACCGAGGGCAGGGTGGCGACGGCGACCGTGCCGGACTCCCCCAGCAGGAAGCGGTCCAACTCCTTCATCCCGGCCCGGTGGGCGCTGAGGATCTGCTCGGCGATCCGCAGCGCTTCCGCACCGGCGGCGGTCAACTGCACGTTGCGGGTGTCGCGTTCGAGGAGCTGGGCGCCGACCTGCCGTTCCAGGTCGGCGACCGCGCGGCTGAGGGACGACTGCGCGACACCCAACTGGGCGGCGGCCGCGGTGAAACTCGTCGCCCGGGCGACGGCCGCGTACGCCGAGAGCTGTCGCAAGGTGGCTTCCATGGCGGGGAAGCGTACGTCAGCGCGGGCCGATTGATGCGCGGATCGCATGAACAGATCCCGGTTTGATGCTGGACATGGATCTTCCGGCGCTCGGACACTCTCGGCTATCCCCGTACGCCCCGCTCTGAAAGCGAGCGCCACCATGCAGGCAGCCCTGGGCTTCGCCACCATCGCCCTGTTCCTGTTGCTCACCATGACCAGACGGGTCTCGGTCCTGGTCGCGCTGGTGGTGCTTCCGGTGCTGGCGGCGCTGGCGGGCGGCTTCGCGGGCGAGTTGGGCGGGATGGTGCTCGACGGGCTGTCGAAGGTGGCGCCCACCGGCATCATGATCGCTTTCGCCGTCCTGTACTTCAGCCTCATGGTGGACGCGGGCCTGTTCGATCCGCTGATCCGCGGTCTGCTGCGGATGGCGCAGGGCGATCCGCTGCGCATCACCGTCGCCACGGCCGTCCTGACACTGTGCGTGGCCCTGGACGGCGACGGGGCTTCGACCTTCCTCATCACCGTCTCGGCACTGCTGCCCGTCTATCGCAGGCTGGGCATGAGTCCGCTGGTGCTGTCCGGGGTCGTCTGTCTGGGTGCGGGCGTGATGAACATGGTCCCCTGGGGCGGGCCGACGGTGCGTGCCATGGCGGCGCTGAAGCTGGAGAGTTCGGACGTCTTCACGCCCGTACTTCCCGCGATGGGCCTCGGCATCGCGTGGGTCCTGGTGGCGGCCTGGCTGATCGGCCGCCGCGAGCGGCGGCGGCTCGGCGTGCTCACGGTGCCGGAACGGGAGGCGGCCCCGGCTCCCGCGACCGTCGCCTCACCCGGCGAGGGCCCGGGCGCCGTCCGGGTGGCGGAGCCGCCGCGGCTCTGGCTGACCGTCTTCAATCTGCTGCTGACCGTCGTCCTCGTCGTCTCCCTGATCCTGGAGGTCATGCCGCTGCCCGTGCTGTTCGTCCTCGGGTTCGCGGTGGCCCTCCTGGTCAACCACCCCACGTGGGAACAGCAGCAGGCGCTGCTCGACAAGCACGCGAAGAACGTCGTCCTCGTCACCACGATGATCTTCGCGGCCGGGGTGCTCACCGGCGTCCTCACCGGAACCGGGATGATCGACGAGATGGCCGGGGCGCTGGTGTCCGTGATCCCGGACTCCCTCGGCGGCCATCTGCCGGTGCTGGTGGCCGTCACGGGCATGCCGCTGAGCCTGGTCTTCACGCCGGACGCCTACTACCTCGGTGTCCTGCCCGTCCTCGCCGAGACGGCGCACGGCTTCGGCACCGACCCGGCGGAGGTGGCCCGGGCCGCCATCCTCGGCCAGATGACGACGGGTTTCCCGCTCAGCCCGCTCACCGCCTCCACCTTCATCCTGGTCGGCATGAGCGGTGTCCAGCTCGGCGAGCACCAGCGCT
This sequence comes from Streptomyces sp. NPDC050546, assembly GCF_044457425.1. NCBI lineage: Bacteria > Bacillati > Actinomycetota > Actinomycetes > Kitasatosporales > Streptomycetaceae > Streptomyces > Streptomyces sp. NPDC050546. The sequence continues at coordinate 61,390 of NZ_JBITGX010000020.1, read as the reverse complement.
TCATCTTCCGCTGGGCCTTCGCCACCACGCTCGTGATGACCGCCGGCGCCCTCCTCACCGGCGCTCTCTCCCTCTGACCTCACCGGCGCCCTCTCCTCTGACGGAGGCTCGGCTCGCTGGGCAGGTTCAGACGCCCGACGCGGTCAGGCGTTCGAGCTGGGCGGCGGCTGTCGCGGCCTTGCGCTCGGCCTCGCGGACGCGGCGGTCCGCCGTACGCGCCCGTTCCCGGGCCGACCGCTGGGCGAAGCGGGCCTGCTCATGCTCGCCCCTGACGCGGTCCAGTTCCTCGGTGAGCTCGCCCACGCGTCGCTGGAGGCCGTCCACCTGCTCCTTCGCCTCCCGCACCGCCCGGTCGGCGGCCGCCGCCTCGTCCCGCAGCTCCCGCAGTTCCCGCTCGGCGGCCTCGGCATCCCGCCGGGCCTGGGTCACTCGCTTCCGCCGCTGCGCGTCGTCTTTCCGGCCCGGACGGGACGAGGCGGCCACGGCCGGTGGGCGGCTCTGCCCCTTGGCTCCCCCGCTCTCCGCGACGGCACGCTCCCCGACGGCCGGAAAGCCGACGGTGGCACTCAGCGGCTTGACCAGCCGGCCGCTCGCCCAGGCCCGGGCGGCCTCGGGGTCGGCCAGCACGGCGTGCAGGGTGTTCTCGACCTCGCGCTGCACGCCGTCGCCGATCGAATGGCCGGCCTCCGCTGCGAGCTGCCGGGCCTGTGCGGACAGGGCACGGACGATCGCGTGCTGTTGCCGGCTCAGCTCGCGCAGCTGTGGGCCGTCCAGGTCGTGGTGGGCCTGCCGCAGGCCCTCCCCCAGGCGGAGCAGGGGCTCGACCTCGCCGGGGAGGCCCCGGACCAGGAGGTTGCCGACCCAGGCCGCGAGGCTGGGCTTGCGCAGCGCGCCGATCCGCTCGGCGAGGTCCCGGTCACCGGCGGTGCGGGCGGCGGCGACGGCCGAGGCGCGGGCCGCGGTGAACTCCTCCGGCCGCAGGGCGTACAGCTCGTCGGCCACGGCGTCGTACTCCATGAGCGTCCCTTTCGCGCGGAAGCTCCGTTTCGATCGTCTCAGGCCATGCCGTCCGGGGCTCGCGGAAGGCTCCGGAGGCACCCCGTTCAAGATCGAGAAATCGACGGTTTAACATATGAGCGCCGCCTAGCTCGAAAGATGGATCTGTGACTGTCAACGACGACTCGTTCACCAATTGGAAGCACCGCGAGGAGATCGCGGAGTCGATGATCCCGATCATCGGGAAGCTGCACCGGGAGCAGGACGTGACCGTCCTGCTGCACAGCCGCTCCCTGGTGAACAAGTCGGTGGTCAGCATCCTCAAGACCCACCGGTTCGCCCGCCAGATCGCCGGTGCGGAGCTCTCCGTCACCGAGACGCTGCCGTTCCTGCAGACTCTCGCCGCGCTGGACCTCGGGCCGTCGCAGATCGACATCGGCATGCTCGCCGCGACGTACCGCGAGGACGACCGCGGTCTGTCGATCGCGGAGTTCACCGCCGAGGCCGTCGCCGGTGCCACCGGGGCCAACAAGATCGAGCGCCGCGAGGGGCGTGACGTCGTCCTCTACGGCTTCGGCCGCATCGGCCGGCTCGTGGCCCGGCTGCTCATCGAGAAGTCCGGCTCGGGCAACGGTCTGCGGCTGCGGGCCATCGTCGTCCGGGGCGGGGGCGGGCGGGCCGACGAGGATCTCGTCAAGCGGGCCTCGCTGCTGCGCCGCGACTCGATCCACGGCCAGTTCCAGGGCACGATCACCGTCGACGAGGCGAACAGCACGATCGTCGCCAACGGCAACGAGATCAAGGTCATCTACGCGAACGACCCGTCCGAGGTCGACTACACGGCGTACGGCATCAAGGACGCCATCCTCATCGACAACACCGGCAAGTGGCGCGACCGCGAGGGCCTGTCGCAGCACCTGCGCCCCGGGATCGAAAAGGTCGTGCTGACCGCGCCCGGCAAGGGCGACGTCCCGAACATCGTCCATGGCGTCAACCACGACACGATCAAGCCGGACGAGCAGATCCTGTCCTGCGCGTCGTGCACCACGAACGCGCTGGTGCCGCCGCTGAAGGCGATGGACGACGAGTTCGGGGTCCAGCGCGGTCACGTGGAGACCGTCCACTCGTTCACCAACGACCAGAACCTGCTGGATAACTACCACAAGTCCGAGCGCCGGGGCCGCTCCGCGCCGCTCAACATGGTCATCACCGAGACCGGTGCGGCCTCCGCCGTCTCCAAGGCGCTGCCCGACCTGAAGGCGAAGATCACCGGCAGCTCCATCCGGGTGCCGGTGCCGGACGTCTCCATCGCGATCCTCAATCTGCAGCTCGCGCGGGAGACCACCCGCCAGGAGGTTCTCGACTACCTCCGTGACGTCTCGCTGACCTCGCCGCTGAAGCGCCAGATCGACTTCATCAGCGCCCCGGACGCGGTCTCCAGTGACTTCATCGGCTCGCGCCACGCCTCGATCGTCGACGCCGGCGCCACCAAGGTCGAGGGCGACAACGCGATCCTCTACCTCTGGTACGACAACGAGTTCGGCTACTCGTGCCAGGTCATCCGTGTCGTGCAGCACGTGTCGGGCGTGGAGTACCCGACGTACCCGGCTCCGGCGGTCTGATCCCGTCTGATCCCGGTGGTCCGGTGAAAGCGCGGGGCGTGCGGGCCCCGCGCTTTCACGCGTCAGGAGCGGGAGAGCTCGACCCTGTACTCCCGGGTCCGCGAGCCGTCCTCGCTGCTCACGGTCACCACGGCCGCGCGGGATGCCTCCTTGCGTACGGTCACGGTCGCGTACGGGTCGCGGCCCGTCGCGGTGATCTTCGCCCGGTCCGGGCGGTCGGAGGTCACGCGGTAGTTCGTCCGGTCCGGGTCGAAGCCGCCGACCGGCACACCGTCGACCTCGATCGAGGCGGCCCCGGCGTCCGAGGAGGTCCCCGGCGCCTTGGCGCGCAGCTCGATCTCTCCCAGGGTGAGGTAGCCGCCCGGGCGTGCCGTCATGGCCACGCGCACCCCGGTCACCGGGCCGGTGGCGCGTACCGGGACGTCGACCACCGGTGTGCCCTCGGTCCCCACGGCGACCTCGTCGCTCGCGTCGGCCCAGGTGCCGTCGGTCCCGCGCACCTGCACCTTGAGGGACTCCGCGAAGCTGAGGTTGGAGCCGTCCCGGTGGAAGTGGGTGACGACCCGGGTCAGATCGCGTGCCTCGGGCAGGGTGAAGGTGATGGTGTCGGACGGGTTCTTCGTGCCTGACCTCCAGTTCGACCAGGCCTTCTCGGACGTGTTCCCGTTGCGCAGGCCCTCGGCTGAGTAGCCGCTCTCGGTGTATGTCGCGCCGACCGTCACGCCCTCGTCGAGCGCGGAGTTCGTCTCCCGGGGCGCGGTGATCTGGACGCGTACGGTTGCCGCTGCCGTCGTTCCGCCGGGGACCCGGGCGGTGCCGCGCAGGGTCACCACCCCGGCGTCGTCGAACGCGCCGTCGGGTGCGGGGTCCCAGGTGACCGGGAGGTCGGCCGTTCCGCCGTGCCGTCCGACACCGGTGACCGTGGCGGGCAGGTCCGGGCGTCCGCCGGTGTAGGTCTTGGCACGGGCCGGTCGCGTCGAGGAGATGGTGTCCACGGTCACGACCGCTTCGGCCCGGACGGTCCGGCCGAGCGCGCCGGTGGCCCGGCCCTTCACCCGGACGGTTCCGGGCTCACGCCACCGTGACTCGGAGGGCAGCGTCCACCGCACGGGAAGCGAACCCCGGGCGCCGTCCCGGTAGACGGGTGTCACGGTCCCGGGCAGTTCGGGTGTGCGGCCGGGGACGGTGAACGCCTCGGCCTGCTGGGTACGGAGCACGGTCTCGTCGGTGACGGCCCACCGCTGGTTGGCGTTGGAGGTGGGCAGGAAGGCCGACACGCGGGCGCCGTCCGCGGTCGACTGACCTACCACGTCGAGCAGACGTCCCGTGGCGGCGTTCACGAAGGTCCAGGTGCCGTCCCCGGTGGTCGACATGATCCACTGCGCGGCCGGGGTGTCGTTCTCCTCCAGCACCGCCTCGTTGTCGCGCACGGCGAGGCGCGTGCCCGTGTCGGCGTTGACGAGGGCGTGGCGCTCACGGTTGCCGTCGCCCTTGGTCAGCCGCTTCACGGACCACAGCTGGGACTTGGCTGCCGGGTCGGCCGTACGGACGACGACGCCGTTGCCGTCGGCGGACGGGGCCAGGGACTTGCCGCTCTGGGCTCCCTGGAGGCGGTAGACGTGGCCGGGCTGGACGAGCGCGGCGTCCTTCGCGGTGCCCGACACACCGTCGACGAGGAGGGAGGTGACCGACTTGGCGGGCACGGTCACCGTGGCGGAGGCGTCCTTCACCTTGACGGGTGTGCCGCGGACGAGGGCTCCGTCCGCACTGGTCACCACGGGGGTCACCTTGGCTCCGGGTGCGACGCGCCCGAAGCGTGAGAGGTCCAGGGTCACGGCGCGCGGGGCCGTGCCGTTGTTGACGTGCACCACGGTCGCCCCGCGTCCCGACTTCCGTACGGCGGCGACGCTGGAGGGGTCGTCGGCCTTCACGAAGTGGTCGCCGGGGCGGATGTGGTGGGTGAAGTTGCGCAGGGTGTGGAACTTGGTGTTGGCCTTGACCGGGCAGGTCTCCAGGGTGTCCTTCGCGGTGCAGTTGAACGGGATGTGGATGCTTCCCCAGTTCTTGCCCGCCTGCGCCTGGGGGATGGAGTCCTCCACGGGCTGCCACAACACCCAGGCGGACGGCTCCAGTTCACGGATGTCCTCGACGACCCGGGTGGCGATGCCGAGCCCCGGCTCCATGCCGGTGAAGTCGGTGCCGGTGCCCCAGGTGCCCTCGACCTCGCTCATCCAGAACGGCCGGTCGGCGGCCTTGGCGCTGTCGCGGGCGCTGGTGCGCATGCCGGTGCCGTAGGTGTGCACGTTGAGCTGGTCGACGGCGGCGCGGGCGGAGCTGTCGTAGGCGTTCCAGTTGCGGACGAAGGTGCTCGGGTTGGTCTCGTCCATGGCGGAGACGGTGGCGCGGGTCTTCGCCTTGTCGAGGGCGCGGCGCACGGCGAGTACGACCTTCTGCTGGAGCTCCGGGCCGGCGTGGGCGCCCTCCTGGCGGCCGCCGGTGGGCTGTCCGTCGGGGCCGATCTGGGTGCCCCAGTAGTTGGTGTTGGGCTCGTTGAGCGGGGCGAGGGTGTCGAACTTGATGCGGTGTTTCTTCTCCAGTTGCTCCGTCACCTTGACCAGGTAGGCGGCGAAGTCGTCGACGCGGTCCGGTCGTATCTGGTCGGTGTTGGCGTCGAAGCCTCCCGAGACATAGCCGCTGACGGTCTGGAACCAGGGCGGCGAGTTGCTGAAGGCCTCCCACTTGGTGACCTTGCTCCTGACCCGGTCCACCCACCAGCGCTGCCCGGGGTCGGCGGACCAGTCCCAGTGCTCGGGGTCGTCAGGGTTCCACCAGTCGGTGTCCTCCCTGGTGGTGCCCGCCGGGGCCTTCCAGAAGCCGTCCATCGTCGCGCCGGTCTTCATGTAGTCCTTGCGGACGTCGGGCGCGTTGCCGCCGCCGATGTTGTAGCGCGCGATGTTGAGGCGGAGGCCGTCCTCGCCGAACAGCATGTCGGCGAGCTTCTGGCGGATGGGTTCCGGGTAGCGGCCCGTGATGTTGGCGAACCAGACGAGGCTCGTCCCCCACCCTTCGAACTCCTGCTGCCGGTAGGACGGGTCGATCCGTACCGTGACCGCGCTGCCGGGCGGTTCGGCGACAGCGGCAGCGGCGGGCGGCACGGTCACGAGTCCCGCGCCGAGTACCAGGGGGACGGCGACCGCCAGGGCCGGGGCGAGGCGATGTCTGCTGGACATGGATTCCCTTCGGGAGCGAACAGAACCGCGCAGAACCAATCGAGTTTCCCGAATGTTTTAGGACGGCAATCAACACGTCAAGGGGTAGGGCGAGTTGGGAACCGACGCACACCCCTTGACGCGTTCCGCCTCGCCACCTCAATAATGACCATCCATACGCCGTCCACATATCTAAACGACGTTCTCTGTTGTGTACGTGAGCGAGCACGGAGGCGCAGTGACCGGTTTAGGCACCATCCGCAGTCGTCCGATCGTCGCTTCCCTCGCCGCGCTGCTCGCCGTCTCCGGCTGCTCGGTGGCCGGTGCCGACCCGATCGGCGGCGGTCCGGACACCCTGCGCATCGTCCTGCCCGAGGAACCGCCGACCCTCGAACCCTGTGACGCCTCGCTGACCGCGACGGGCCGGGTCACACGGGCCAACATCACGGAGGCGCTCACCGAGCGCGAACCGGCCACCGGGCGCCTGGAACCCGCCCTCGCCACCAAGTGGACCCGGGATTCGGCCACTTCGTGGACCTTCACCCTCCGCGAGGGCGTCACCTTCCACGACAAGACGCCCTTCACGGCGGCCGCCGCCGCGTTCTCCATCGAGCGCGCCACGGATTCCGGCATCGACTGCAACGTCGACGGCTACATCTTCGCGGACAGCGAGCTGACCGCCACGCCCGTCGACGACACCACGCTCCGGGTCACCACGGCCAAGTCCGACCCGATCCTGCCGCTGCGCCTGTCCTTCGTCGAGATCGTGCCGACGAGCACCGACCCCGACTCCCGGGTGCGCGAGCCGGTCGGCACGGGGCCCTACCGGATCGACGAGTGGAACCAGGGCCGTCACCTGCGGCTGAAACGCTTCCCCGGCTACTGGGGCAAGGCTCCCGAGTTCGCCGCCGCCACCTACGTCTGGCGCGCCGAGGGCAGTGTGCGCGCGGCCATGGTGACGAACAACGAGGCGGACGTCGCGATCGGGCTCGCGCCCGAGGACGGGGCCGGTGACCGCGCGGTCGAGTTCGCCACCAACGAGGTGTCGTACCTGCGGATGGACGCCACGAAGCCGCCCCTGGACGACATCCGGATCCGACGGGCCGTCAACTACGCGATCGACCGGGAGGGCCTGGTCACCGCGGTCTTCGCCGGCCGGCCCAGCGGGCAGCTCGTGTCGAAGGGCGTCACCGGCTACGACCCGCGCATCGAGCCATGGCCGTACGACCCGGAACGGGCCCGAAGACTCGTCGCCGAGGCCCGTGCCGACGGAGTCCGCACCGGTACCACCATCACCCTCGTCGGCCGCAACGGCATCTACCCGAAGGCCGCCGAGGCGATGGAGGTCGTCCAGGACGGTCTGATCAAGGCCGGGCTGAAGGTCAGGATCAAGATGCTGGACGTCAACGCCTGGCTCGAGTACCTGCTGCGCCCCTTCCCCGCCGGCGACACCGGCCCCACCCTGCTCCAGGCCCAGCACGGCAACCAGGCCGGCGACGCCGCCTTCACGATGGGGCAGATCTACGGCAGCGAGGGTGCCCAGAGCAGCTACGGAACCGAGGCACTCGACACGCTGATCGAGGAGGCGCAGCTCGCCTCGGGCGGGAAACGGCAGCAGGCGTTCGCGGAGGCGTTCACCCACCAGAACGACGAGGTCGTCCGGGACGCCGTCATGGCCAACATGACCGGACTGCTGGCCCTCTCCCCCAAGGTCCGCTACCGGCCCGACTCGGCCACCAACGACGAGATGCGGCTCGCCGACATGCGCCGCGCGGACTGAGGGAGGACCTCACGTGCTGACCCTGCTGCGCCGCCGCGCGGTCTCCAGCGTCATCCCGCTGCTCGTGGTGGTCCTCGGAGTGTTCTTCCTGGCCCGCCTCACCGGGGACCCCGCCAACCTGTATCTGCCGCTGAGCGCGACGCCCGAGATGCGGGCCGAGTTCGCCGCCCGCAACGGCCTGGACGAACCGCTGATCACCCAGTTCGGCGACTATCTCGCCCAGGTCGCCCACCTCGACTTCGGCGAGTCGCTGCGCACCGCCCAGCCGGCGGGCGAGGCCGTCCTGCGGGCCTTCCCCGCGACGCTCCAACTGGCCGGCTGGACGATGCTGCTCGCCATCGTGGGCGCGGTGGTCATCGGCAGTCTGGCGGCCTACCGCCCGAACTCGGCGACCGACCGGATCGCGAGCTTCCTGTCCTCCACGGCCGCCAGCGTCCCCGACTTCTGGATCGCCATCATGGGCGTGCTGGTCTTCGCGGTCACCCTGGGCTGGCTGCCCACCTCCGGCACGAGCGGCGCGGCGGCGTGGGTGCTGCCCGTGGCCACGCTGTTCATCCGCCCGTTCGGCGTGCTGGTCCAGGTGGTGCGGGGCGCCATGGTCTCGGCGCTGTCCGCCCCGTATGTGAAGGTGGCGCGCGGCAAGGGGGCCTCCGAACTCCGGGTGGTCTTCGGGCACGCCCTGCGCAACGCCGCCGCGCCGGCGCTGACCGTCGCGGGCGACCTGGCCGTGGGGCTGGTCAACGGGGCTGTCGTCGTGGAGACCATCTTCGGCTGGCCCGGTATCGGCAAGCTCATGATCGACTCGGTGCTGCAGCGCGACTTCGCGGTGCTTCAGGCGGCCGTGCTCGTGACCGCTCTGGCGATCTTCGCCCTCAACATCCTCGTCGACCTCTGCCATGCGCTCCTCGACCCACGGGTCCGGCAGCGGGCGGCGGCATGAGCCAAGGACGGGACATGCTCCAGAAGGCCACATCCCACACGGACGCCACGACCGTACGGCGGCGGTGGTTCGCCCTGCTGCTCCGGGACCGGTTCGCCTGCGCGGCGGCCCTGCTCCTGCTCCTGGTCGCGCTGAGTGCCGTGCTGGGGCCGCTCCTCGCCGGTGACCTGGCGACCCGTCAGAACCTGCGTGACCCTGGCCGGCCGCCCTTCAGTCTCGACCACGGCTGGGCCTTCGTCCTCGGCAGCGACTCCCTCGGCCGGCCCGTCGCGGCGCGGCTGCTGGCCGCGGCCGGGACGACGCTGGCCGTGGCGGTGCCCGCCGTGCTCTGCTCGCTGGTCATCGGCTCGGTGTGGGGCATGTGGGCGGGCTATCACGGCGGTTGGCGCGAGAGCGTGTCGCTGCGGGTGGCCGATGTGATCCTCAGCTTCCCTTCCCTGCTGCTGGCCGTCGTCGTGCTGTACGTGTTCTCGCCGAGTGCCGCGAGCATCGTTCTGGTGCTGGCCGTCGCCCGGATCCCGGTGTATCTGCGCACCGCCCGGGCCGAGGCCGCGGAGTTGCGCAGCCGGCTGTTCATGGACGCGGCCCGGACGTTCGGCACGAGCAGCTGGGCGGCCGTCCGGCGCCATGTCGCGCCGAGTGTGCTGCCCACGCTGCTCACCGTCGCCGCGCTCGACTTCTGTTTCGTGATGCTGGCCGAGTCGTCTCTGAGCTTTCTGGGCATCGGCATTCAACCACCGGACGTGAGCTGGGGGTTGATGGTCGCCCAGGGCCGGCAGGAGTTGCAGAGCGCATGGTGGATCGCGCTCTTTCCGGGCCTCGCCATCGTCGTCACGACCGTGTCGGCGACCGTTCTCGCCTCCTGGGCCCGGCTGACGACCGATCCGGGGCAGCGGTGGCGGCAGGGGCTCGGGCGGCGGCGTTCCCAGGAGCCGCGCACGGCGGGCGGTGGGAGCACGGGTTCGGCGACGGGGAGCGGGGCCGAGGCCAGTGTCGGTGTCGGTGTCGGTGTCGGTGTCGGTGTCGGTGTCGGTGTCGGCGACCGTACGGCGGGCGCGAGCCTCGTGGTGGAGGACCTGTCCGTCGACGTGCGCACTCCGGCCGGTCCGGTCCATGTCGTCCGCGGCGTGGGCTTCGCCGTGCGGTCGGGCGAGACGCTGGTGCTGCTGGGCGAGTCGGGGTGCGGCAAGAGCATGACCGCGCACGCCGTCGCCGGTCTGCTCGACCCGGTCGCCGAGGTGGTGGGCGGGCGGGTCCGGCTCGACGGCGAGGATCTGCTCGCGCTCGGAGCACGGGCCAGGCGCCGACTGGCCGGACCGGGTCTGGCCATGGTCTTCCAGGACGCGCTCAGCGCGCTCAACCCCGTCCACACGGTCGGAGCGCAGCTGGCCGAGCCGTTCCGCATCCACGAGGGCATGTCCCGGCGCGCGGCGCGGGCCAGGGCCGTGGATCTGATGGAACGCGTGGGCATCCCGGAGGCCCGTTCCCGGGCGAACGCGTACCCGCACCAGTTCTCGGGAGGCATGCGGCAGCGCCTGCTGATCGCGACGTCGGTCGCCCTGCGGCCGAAGGTCCTGATCGCCGACGAGCCCACGACGGCCCTGGACGTCACCGTGCAGGCGCAGATCATGGACCTGCTCGGCGAGTTGCGGGGCGAGCAGCGGACGGCCCTCGTCCTGATCACGCACGACCTCGGGCTCGCCGCCGAGCACGCGGACCGGGTCGCCGTCATGTACGCGGGGACGGTGGTGGAGACCGGGCCGGTGGCCGAGGTGTTCGGCCGACCCCACCACCCTTACACCCAGGGGCTGTTGGAGTCGGTGCCGGCCGAGCAGCACCGGGGCTCCCGCCTGACGTCGATTCCCGGGAGCCCGCCGGACCCGGCCGCGGTGCCGGCCGGCTGTGCCTTCCGTACGCGCTGTCCCCTGGCCCAGGAGCGGTGCGCCACCCACCGCCCGGCGCTCACCGGCACCGCGACCGGCCGGGCCGCCGCCTGCCATTTCGGGAAGGAACTGGCCGATGCCTGAACGCGGGACCCTGCTGGAGGCCACCGGTCTGGCCAAGAGCTTCACGGTCCGCAGGACCATACGGGGCGGCACCCGACTCCGGGCGCTGGACGGGGTGGACCTGACCCTGGCGCGCGGGGAGACCCTCGGCCTCGTCGGCGAGTCCGGCTGCGGCAAGTCCACGCTGGCCAGGGTCCTCCTGCTGCTGGAGCGGCCCGACGCGGGCACCGTGCGGTACGAGGGCGTCGACCCGTTCGCGTTGTCGGGTGCGGAACTGCTCGCGTGGCGGCGGAAGGTGCAGATGGTCTTCCAGGATCCGTTCGGTTCGCTCAACCCCCGCATGAGCGCGGCGGATCTCATCGGGGAGCCCTGGCTGACCCATCGCGACCTGGTCCCTCCTACGCGGCGGGCGGCGCGCGTGGGCGAACTGCTGGAGATGGTCGGCCTGCGTGCCTCGGACGCGGGCCGCCACCCGCACGAGTTCTCCGGCGGGCAGCGGCAGCGCATCGGCATCGCGCGGGCCCTGGCGCTGGAACCCGAGGTGATCGTCTGCGACGAACCCGTCTCCGCACTGGACCTGTCGGTACAGGCACAGGTGCTCAACCTCTTGTGCGATCTGCGGGACGAGCTGGGGCTGTCCTACGTGTTCATCTCGCACGACCTGTCCGTGGTGCGGCACCTCGCCGACCGGGTCGCCGTGATGTACCTCGGCGGGATCGTGGAGACGGGCCCGACGGAGGAGGTCTACGAGCGGCCGCGCCATCCGTACACGGAGGCGCTGCTGTCGGCGGCCCCTTCGCCCGTGGCCGGGAGCGGGCGCCGGCGGCAACGGATCGTGCTCACCGGCGAGATCCCCTCCCCCGCCGACCCGCCGTCCGGTTGCCGGTTCCGGACCCGGTGCCCTCGGGCGCGGGACCTGTGCGCCGAAGCCGTACCCGAACCTCCGCCGGGTGCGCCTCTCCACGGTGCGGCATGCCATTTCCCTCTGGAGGCGGCACCCTCGGTCACGGTCTGACGGCTGGTGTCATTCGACCGCGTCCACCAGGAACTCCTGGTCCCGAGCCCCCGTGCACCGCTGCTGGGCGATCTCGGCGCCCGCCGCCCGGTCGTCGGCGCCCTTGGTCCCCAGACACATCCCGTTCTGCACCACGTGGATCCGATAGCCGTCGGCCTCGGAGCCTCCGGCGGGGTCGAAGAAGAAGTGCTGGCTGGTGCGGTCCGCCGAGCAGCTCTCCCAGGGCCAGGGTTCGAGCAGTCCCTCGACGACATGGCCGCTGCCCAGCGCGGTGAGACAGCCGTCGCCATACACCGGATGACGCCATTGAATGTAGTACGAGCCTGTGGTGCCGACCGACACCAGTTCCAGGTCAGGCGGTGTGGCGTCGCCACAAGGGCGCTGGACGGCGACCTGGCTCCGGTAGCGCCCCTTTCGGTCGTGGCCTTCGGTGACGCACAGCTTGGGCGCCAGGGCCGGGCGGATTCGGGAAGGTCCCGGTGGCGGGCCCTTCACGTCGGTGGATGAGGAGGGGACCGAGGAGGGATCCAGGCGTGGTCCGGCACCGGCCGCGCGCGTTCCCGTGCCCCGGCCGCCCCCATCGCCGGGCAGCAGTTCCCAGGCTCCGACGGCGGCGAGCAGGAGCGCGGCGACGATGGAAACGGCCAGGGCTCGCCGGTTCTTGATCCGTCCCGCGACCGAGCCGGCGCCCGCGCGTATGGCCGGGGGGCTGGTGGGGTGTTCCGGTGTCGGAGTGGCTGCCGGGACGGCTGCCGGGGCGGACGTCGGTCCGTCGGGGGCATGTGCCAAGGCATCGCCCGTGTCCGTCGAGCTGTCGTCCAGGTGCGCTGACCTGCCGCCCACCGGTGTCTGTCCGTCGTGCCCGGGCACCGACCCGCCGTCCGCAGGTGTCCGCCCGTCGTGCCCGGGCGACGACCCGCCGTCCACGGGCGTGGCCTCGCCCTCCGCTTCCGGCGGCTCGGCGGCGGCGAGCCGGTCCCTGGTCTCCAGCCAGACGGCGACGTCCTCGTTTCCCCCGCACGCGCGGACGAACGCGACGACCACCTCGGCACGCGGCAGCGAGTCCCGGCGCAGCGCGTCGGCCGCGGTGCTCCGCGCGAGCACGTCACCGCGCCGCTCCGCGTTCGCTTCCAACTGCCGGTAGGTCAGGCCGGCCTGTTCCTTGAGCCGTCGCATGCAGACCACGAACTCGGCGGCGCTGCGCGCCTCGTGCGGCAACGGACGCTGTCTCCCCATGTCCGGCCATCCTCGTCGTGCCCCTGGCAATGGACAATCCGCAATTCTGCCAATCCCCGTCCCGTCACTCTCGTGTCCCGGACAGCTCCGCGACGGTGCCGGACAGGACCCGGACAGCCCCGCGACCAGCCCGGACAGCGCCGTCGCGTCCGGGACAGCCCAACTCCCTGGTGCGCCGAACGCCCGTCCACCCAGGCTGGGTGCCCTGCCCGGTCGAGCCGTCCGAGGCCGACCGGCCGGATCAACCGCCCCGTGCGTCACGGGGATCACCTGACGAAGGGACATCGCCCGATGAAGTCGATTCGCACTCTCGCCGACCGGATGCTGGACCGCCTGCTGCCGCGGGAGACCGCCGGGGCGTGCGAGTGGTGGTACCGCTGCATCCGCAACCAGCCCTGTGCTTCGCACAACCAGTACACGCAGCGCGTCTGGTCGTGCGATCTGAACCGCCGCGAGTTCGTGCGGTGCGGCTGCACGTCGTAAGGCCGGCCTTTCCAGGCGGCCGGGCCCCTAAGGGGGAGGGGCCCGGCCGCCGCTCTCCCATCCCGACACGAGGAGCATCCGTGATCTTCCTTTCGGCGACGTGCCAGGCCTTGCTCGCGTTCGTCCTCGCGGTGGCCTGTGCGAGCAAGACCCGCGGCCGGGCGTCGTTCGCGGGGTTCACGGACGCCGTCGTGGCACTCGGGCGCGTGCCCCGCCCCTGGGCGATCTGGGCGGCTGCCGGGATCGTCGCCCTGGAGGGCGTGACCGTACCGGCGCTCCTCGTGCCGGGGTGGGGCAGCGCGGGGCTGTCGGTGGCGGCGGTCCTGCTGACCGGCTTCACGTACGTGGTCGCCCGCGCTGTGCGCGACGGCAGCGCGGTCGCGTGCCGCTGCTTCGGGGGGTCCGGCGACCACGCCCCGGGGCGGGCCCAACTCGTCCGTAACGCCGTGCTGCTCGTCGCCGTCGTAGTGGCCGCGCCAGGGGTACCGGGCGCCGGATCCCTGTCCTGGCAGGGCTGGTTCGCCGCCTGGCTGATCGGCGCCGTGTGTGCGGTGGTCGTGGTGACCGGGGACGAAGTGGCCGCGCTGTTGCGTCCCTCGCGTCGGGCCCCTGCCCCTGCCTCTGCCGCTGCCCCCACCGCCCGTCCGCACGAAGCCATCTGAGCCATCTGAGCCATCTGAGCCATCTGAGCCACCGTGATACGCCAAGTCGCCAAGCAGTCAAGTCACCAAGTCGTCTTCTGAACCGCCTATCCGGAGAGGCCCGCCATGATCTACCTGGCCGCCGCCCTCGTGGCTGTCGCCACCCTGTGCACCTGGGATCTGTTGCTGACCCTCGCCGTCCTCCGCAGACTCCGCGACCGGCCCGACGGCACCACGGGGGCCGACACGGGTGGCATCCCCGTGGGGGCGGCCGTGGGCTCCTTCGCCACGCGCTGCGTGGAGGGCGTTCCCCTCACCGAGAGGGACCTCGCCGACGGGGCCTTGGTGGCGTTCTTCACCACCGGCTGCCTCCCGTGCCGGAACAAGCTGCCGGGCTTCGTGGCTGAGGCCGGGGCGATGGGCGGCCGTCGCCAGGTGATCGCCGTCGTCGTGTCGCCCGGTGCCACGCAGGAGGAGACGGCGGAGGAGACGGCCGAGGCCGAGACGATGGCCCGTCAGCTCTCCCCCGTCGCACGGGTGCTGGTGGAGCAACCCGACGGCCCCTGCACCGCGGCCTTCGACGTCACGGCCTTCCCCTCCCAGTTCGCCGTCTCGGCCGCGGGCGGAACGGCGCCCACCGTGCTGGCCGTGGGCAGGGCCGCGCTCACCGCCTCGCCGGTCGGGTCGGCATGAGCGGCCCGCCAGCCGGCGCCGCCGCCCGTACGTCCGCCCGCCCTGGCAGTGCTCCCGGCGCTCCCGGTGTCCGGGACCTGGGCCGTGCCCTGTGCCTGGCGCTCCGGCTCGCGTTCCGCTCGTCTCCGTGGGTGCTGGCGAGCCATCTCGCCGTGACCCTGGTCTCGGCCGCCGCGCCCGTCGCGGCCACCTGGCTGGTCAAGGACATCCTCGACACGCTCACCTCGGGAACGTCCACCGCCGGCATCGCCGCTCCGGCCACGTCCCTGGCCGCCATCAGCGCGGTGGTGGCCGTAGCCCCTCAGCTCACCGGCTATCTGCGGGCCCGGATGATGCGCGCGACCAGCCTGCGCGCCCACGAGGACCTGCACGCGGCCGTCGACACCTTCACCGGTCTGCGCCGGTTCGAGCACCCGGAGTTCCTGGACCGGTTACGGCTCGCCCAGCAGGCGGGGGGACTCGCCCCGTCCCAGGTGGTCGAGGGAGCGGCCGGTCTGACCCGCAGCGCGGTGCTGCTGACCGGGTTCGTCGCTTCCCTCGCGGTCCTCGACCCGTTCCTGGCGGCCGTGGTGTCCCTCTCCGGCCTTCCGGTGCTCTGGGCGGAGATCACGCTCAGCCGAAGGCGCGCCCGGACGTTCTGGGACATCAGCCCCTCCGAGCGCCGGGAGATCTTCTACGCGACCCTGCTGACCAGCGTCGAAGCCGCGAAGGAGATCCGGCTCTTCGGGGCCGGGGGCTTTCTCCGGGGCCGGATGATGAGCGAGCGCCGTGCCGCCGACGCCCTGCGGGAACGGATGGACCGCAGCGAGCTGCGCATCCAGTCGGCGCTCCAGACCGCCGCCGCCGTCCTCGCCGGGGCCGGTCTGCTGTGGGCGGTCGGGGCGGCCTCGCGCGGGGCGATGACCGTCGGCGACGTCTCCATGCTGCTGGCCGCGATCCCCGCCGTGCAGAGCGGCATCGGCGGACTGGCCGGTGAACTGGGCCAGGCGCACCACTCGCTGGTGATGTTCGACCACTACGTCACCGTCGTCCGGCTCGGCCCCGACCTCCCCGCCCCGCACCGGCCGCGCCCGGCGGGACCGCTGCGCGAGGCGATCGAGATCCAGGACGTCTGGTTCCGCTACGAGGACGAACTGCCCTGGGTCCTGCGGGGCGTGAACCTGCGTATCGAACGCGGCACGGCACTCGCCCTCGCGGGCGTCAACGGCTGCGGGAAGTCCACGCTGGTCAAGCTCCTGTGCCGGTTCTACGACCCCACACAGGGACGCATCCTGTGGGACGGCACCGACCTGCGCGACATCCCGGCGGCCGAACTGCGCGCACGTATCGCCGCCACGTTCCAGGACCCGATGCGCTACGACCTCACCGCCAGGGAGAACATCGCCATCAGCGAGCTGACCGCGCTCGAGGCACCCCGGCGCTGCGAGGAGGCGGCACGGCTGGCCGGAATGCACGAGGATCTCGCCCGGCTTCCGGGCGGCTACGCGACCATGCTGAGCCGCACCTTCCGCTCCGGGGAGGGCGACGGTGCCGGGATCGGGGTCCAGTTGTCCGGTGGGCAGTGGCAACGGATGGGCCTCGCCCGGTCGTTCCTTCGTACGGACGCGGATCTGCTGATCCTGGACGAGCCCAGTTCGGGCCTCGACCCGGCGGCCGAGTACGAGATCCACGCCCGGCTGCGCGAACGCCGTGCCGGGCGGACCAGCGTGCTGATCTCCCACCGGCTCGGCGCGGTCAAGGACGCCGACGTCATCGCCGTCCTGGAGGACGGACGGGTCCGCGAACTCGGCGACCACCGGGGGCTCCTGGCGCGCGGCGGAACCTACCACCGGTTGTTCACCCTCCAGTCCAGCGGCTACCGGGACGAGCCGGCCGAGGCGGAGGGGGCGTGCCCGTGATGCCGATGAGCCTGACGGGTCCGGCCGCACTCGTGCTGACGGCGGTCGGGGCGCTCGCCCTCGTCCTGCGCGGGAGCTGCGTACTGCTCGATGTCAGCGGAGGCAGCATGCGGCCGGCCTTCACAGACGGGGACCGGCTGCTGGCCGCCAGGCTGCCGGTTCGCTTGATCCACCTCTTGTCCCGGATGCGGGTGGTGCGACGCGGAACGGTGGTGGCGATCAGACTGAGGCCGGCGCCCGTCCGGCGCACCCCCGAGTCCGCGCCGCCCACGTGCATGGTCAAGCGGGTCGCGGCCCTCCCGGGCGAAGTGGTTCCGGTGCCGGGCGGAGGGACGGGCCGGGTGCCCCCAGGACATGTGTACGTCCTGGGCGACCATCGCGCGACCAGCTGGGACTCACGGCAGGCCGGGCCGATTCCCTACGAGCGGCTCACGGCCGTGATCGTCTGCCGGGTCCGCCGCGGTGACGCGAGCACCGCGGGGCTCCCGACGGGCACATGACAGGGGCCCTGCCGTGGCAGGGCCCCTCGCACTCAGTGCTTGAAGACGTCCTTGGTCTTCTCCTTGGCCTGCCGGGCGTCTCCCTTGGACTGCTCCGCCCGGCCCTCGGCCGTCAGCCGCTCGTTACCCACCGCACGGCCGACCGTCTCCTTGGCCTTTCCCTTGGCCTGCTCGGCCTTCGCCTTGGACTTCTGCTCTCCAGCCACGATTCGCTCACTCCAAGTCGTGTCCGACTTCGGGGTCACCTGCCGAGTGACCTCTGCTGGGACCGCCAAACCTGCGTGAGGGCCGGAGTGTGTCAGCCCGCTGCCGGGCTCTGCGGGGCCTGCGCTCGTGCGAACCCGTGGCTCCGCTCCACCTTCGCCACATGCAGCGTGTAGCTCTGGTACCACTCGGCTTGCCCGCGCTTCTGCGCCGCGCGGTGCTCGGCGTTCGTACGCCACTCGGTGAGGGCGTCGCCGTCGCGGAAGTACCCGACGGTGATGCCCAGCCCACCAGGAGTCTGCGCATGGTCCATCCCCAGGAACCCGGGGACATCCTTCACCAGTTCTTCCATGCGGGCGGCGGTCTCGCCGTAGCCGCCCTGGTCCTGGGTTCGCACCGTGGTGAACACAGTTACGTAGTAGGGGGGTTCAAAGGCCTTGACGGGCGCGACAGGCGCTTCGGAGTGGTGACTCATGGCGCCAATGTAGGACACAGGGTGCGCCGAGCGAGCTTCGGCAACTGGCCGTCGGTCAGCCTGCCACGCCTGCGTCGGTGCGTCGCGCGCACCAGGCCGCGTGCGTCGCGCGGCTTGAACGCCGAGACCTCCCTCGCGCGCAGCCCCGCCCGGTCGAGGGACTCGGCAAGCTCCGCCGGGCGGCGCAGCCGGTGAACGGCGTATCGGCCCCGAGGCATGGATCTCGAGGGTGTCGGCGCGGTACACGTCCGGCAGGGCGCGGCGGAGGACGGCCTTCCTCCTCCTTCACACCGCTCTCGTCCTCGGGCGCACCGATCTTCAACAAGACCGCATTGTCGGTCACGTTCGCGCAGTAGGCCGCTCGTAGCCTTCAGCGGCGTGTCCGGGTGGTGGTGCGCCGGGAGCTCATCGGTGCTGCTCACACTGGCCGAATGTGCGACGCGTCCCCAGCCCTCGCGACCGATGCCCGGCGGGTGGCCATCATGACGGTCCTCACCCTGCTGGCCGGTGCCGTCGACGCCGTCAGCTTTCTGACGATGGGGAAGGTGTTCTGCGCGTTGGCGACCGGCAACGTGCTCTTCCTGTCCTTCGCGCTCGCCGGTGAGGGTGATGTCCCGGTTGCGCGGCCCGCCACCGCGATCGGCGCGTTCATGGTCGGGGCGGCGATCGCAGCGGTCGTACTGAAGTGGCTCGCGGAGCGGGGCAGGGCCTGGTTCCAGGCCGGGCTCGTCAGCGAGGCCGTGCTGCTGGTGTGCGCCGGTGCGATGGCCTGGTGGCGACACGGCACCGAGGCGGCCGGTTCCGATCACGGCATCGTCGCCCTCGTCGCGCTGGCCATGGGGGTGCGTGCCTCCACCGCGCTGCGGGTCCACGTGCCGGGGATGCCGACCCTGCTGAGCCAGACAGCCATCGCCGAGCTGATCAACGACGTACTGAAGCGCCCTCGGGCGACGCTGCGCGGGATGTCGGCCAGGCAACGGCTCGCCCGGACGCGGTGGACGGCCACCGTGGGCGGAATCTTCGCCGGCGGGGTGCTGGGCACGCTGCTGCTGGTGCCGCTGGGCACCGGGCGGGCGCTGCTCGTCATCGCCGCCGCGGTGCTGCTCCTCGCGGCGGCCACACTGGCCGTACCCCCGCGAGGGGAAGCTACGAGGCAGGACCTCAAAGCACCTTAGACAGATGAGCTACCTTCGGCCTCGGCGGCAGCGTCGTGACTGACGGCTGTCACGGACGCCAAGGCCGGATCACCTGAACGTGTGGTTTGAAATGCCGCTGCGTCGATCGCATGGGTACACCGAAGGGCGGTCACTACGGTTCCCGCATGAATGCGACGCCTCGTTCCTCCGACCCACCGGCCCAGGTGCCGCAGCAGGCAGGAAGCTCCAATTCCACCTCGCCCACCAGTCGGTCGGCCTCGGCGCTGGCCTCAGAACCGCCGGAGTGGAACACATGGATCGAGAAGTCCCTGTTACCGGCCCTTGCCGTCGCGAGCGCCCTGCTGTTCGGACTGCTCACCGTGGAGTACGACCAGTTCTACCGTGAACTGGGAATGGCCCCCGGCGACGTGGGAATCGAATACTCCACGCAGTTGAGCGGTTCCGCAGGCCTCGCGGCACTGAGCATCGTCACATCGGCCGCTGTCTTCGCCGCCGTCGCGGTCGGACTGATGGTGGCACGCCGATGGGGACGGCCCGGCCTTCGTAGCCGCACCGATAGGGCGCGGGCCTTCCTGTGGGGCCGTGAGCGCCGCGCTCTGACCATGCTCGCCTGCTGCGCCATGGGCATCCTCCTGGTGGGAGCCCTCGTCTCCTACGTGGCCGACGAAATGGCCGACAATGTCAAGGGCGGCAAGTGGGTTGAGCCCCTCCACATCGGCCCTGTCACCCTCCTGTCCGTCCGCGCGTATCCCGCGGACGTTCGGCTCACGGTCGACGACGGCGACAGACGGCTCGACCTGACCAGCGTCGAACCCAGCCGGCTGCTCTACATCGGGCGCGGACCGAACACGGTGGTCCTCTACGACTACAGGAATCAGCGCCCGCTCTATCTGCCGGCCAAGGACGTCACCATCACCACCTACAACTGCGAGACCTGGCGCGCCGCACACCACGATCAGTGCCGCCACTGACCGGAAGTCAGTACCCCATGGGACCGTGCGTCCAGCGCGGCCAGCGCGTTCGGGACGGTCGTGCCGGACGCGCCCGGCGGGGCAGGGGTCAGTGGCAGCAGTCGTCGTCCGTCCGAGGGCCCGGCCCGGTGTCCAGGCGGCAGAAGCAGGACGCCTCGACGGGGACGTCGGCCAGTGCGGTCGCCATCTTCAGCTGCTGGGCGACGAGGGCGGCCTCGCCGGTCTTGCCCGTCCGAAGCAGGCATTCGTGGAAGCCGTGCAGGGACCAGACGTTGCCGGGGTGCTGTTGGGCGCGGGGCAGGGTGGCGTCGAGGCCGAGGTCCGCGCGGTAGACGGCCTCGGCCTCCGCCACGCGGCCCTGTTCCAGCAGCAGTGCGCCATAGGCGTGGCGGGTGGGCTGCATCCAGCCCCACGGCTCGTCGTAGGGGAGGCTGTCGTCCAGTTCGATGGAGCGCTCCAGGGCGGCGAAGGCGAGGTCGTGGTTGCCCCTGCGGTATTCGAGCTCTCCGTCGAGCATGGCCGACGCGATGGCGAGGATGTCGTGACAGGTGTTGTTGAACAGCATCCGTGTCTCGGGGACCCGGCTCACCGCCTCGCGGAAGAGCTCGCGCTCCGCCTCCGCGGCTTCGGTTTCGCCGGTGGCCGAGAGGGCGACGCCGCGGGCGTAGTGCCGCATGGCGGTGGTCACAGCGTAGAGCTCGGGGTCCGCGGGGGCGGGCAGGGCGAGGATGTCGGTCCAGCGGCCGAAGCGGATCAGCACGTGGACGCGCATGGCCAGGAAACCTTCGAGCCAGTCGGCCATCGGAGGGCTCGGCACGCGGAGCAGGTCTTCGGGGACGGCCGCCTCCAGCTGGGCGGCGGTGTCGAGGGCGACCTGCGCCTGGCCGAGGAACATGGCCCCGTAGATCTTGAAGTGGTAGTTGTGCGCCCGGTAGAGGGTGTAGAAGTTCATGGCGCCGGCGCGCCGGTGGTACTTCTCGTCGACGGCGATCGCCTCGCTGTTGGCCGCGACGACCCGACGGTAGTCGCCGCACAGGACGTCGAGGTGCGAGGGCATGTGGTGCAGATGCCCGGCGTCGGGCACGATGCCGCGCAGGCGATCGGCGACGGTGAGGGCCTGCTCCGGCGTCGGGGACATCTCCATCAGGTGGATGTACAGGTGCAGCACCCCCGGATGCCCCACGCCGGCTTCGGTGGCGAGGGCGCCGTCCAGTACGGCCTTGGCCTCCACCGTCCGCGCGCCCTCGGCCGGCTGCCCGGTCCTCAGGTCCCACAGCTGCCACGGGGTGAGGTTCATCAGGGCGTCGGCGTGGAGGGTGGCGATGTCCGGGTCGTGGGGTGCCAGTTCGTACACCGCACGCATCGCGTCCGCGTAGGGCTCGTTCCAGACCGAGCAGTCCTCGACGGCTTCCGACTGCGGATACCGAGCGCGCAGCGCGGCGATCAGGGCCTGTTCGACGGGGGTGGCCTTGGCGGCCCTGTCGTGGGCCCGTTCGACGGCGGTGTGGGTGCGGTCGACCGTTCGCACCAGCTCCTCTTCGTCGAAGAATTCCCAGGGCTTGTTGTAATTCGGACCGAGCGCGTAGGCGATACCCCAATACGCCATCGCGCACTCCGGGTCGGCCTCGGCGGCCTTCTCGAAGCAGGCGACGGCTTCCTCGTGGTGGAAGGAGTACGTCCACAGCAGTCCGCGATCGAACCAGAGCTGAGCTGCGGAAGAGGACGTGGTCACAGGGCGGCTGTAGGTGCCGAGGTCGTAGTAGTCGTCCATGGTCATCTCCTGGAGAATCGGCCCGACCCGGTGAGAATAGCGGCCGCGGATCTCCTCTCGAACTTCGACCAATTCTGAGTATTACCAGATCACCATCTTGGATTTCCGTAAAGGGCGCGGCCGTATCGCCCTGCCCGGCGGCTCTCTGGTTCGAGAAGTCGAACGGGCATGGTGTGCACATGACTGACTTCCCGAGTTTTCCGCCCGGCTTCGTGTTCGGGGCGGCCACCGCGTCGTACCAGATCGAGGGCGCGGCGCAGGAGGACGGCCGTGGGCCGTCGATCTGGGACACCTACTGCCACACCCCCGGCCTGGTCGCGAACGGGGACAGCGGCGATGTCGCCTGTGATCACTACCACCGGTACCCGCAGGACGTGGCGCTCCTGCGCGAGCTGGGCGTGGACTCCTACCGGTTCTCGATCGCCTGGCCACGTATCGTCCCCGACGGGTCCGGGGCGGTGAATCCCAAGGGGCTGGACTTCTACTCGCGGCTGGTCGACGAACTGCTCGCGGCCGGCGTCGAGCCCGCGGCCACGCTCTATCACTGGGATCTGCCGCAGGCCCTGGAGGACCGCGGTGGCTGGCGGGTACGGGAGACCGCCGAGCGGTTCGGCGAGTACGCGTCCGTCGTCGCCGCGCATCTGGGCGACCGCGTGCCGCGCTGGATCACCCTCAACGAGCCGTGGTGCAGTGCATTCCTCGGCTACTCCGTCGGCCGGCACGCCCCGGGCGCCCGCGAGGGCCGGGGCGCGCTGGCCGCGGCCCATCACCTGCTGGTCGGGCACGGCCTGGCCGTTCGGGCGTTGCGGGCGGCCGGCGTGCGCGAGGCGGGCATCACCCTCAACCTCGACCGCAACCTCCCAGCGACCGACTCCCCCGCCGACCGGTCGGCCGTGACCCGCGCCGACACCCTGCACAACCTGGTGTGGACCGAGCCGATCCTGGCGGGCCGCTACCCGGCCGGCGAGGAGGAGACCTGGGGCGAGTCGATCACCGGCCAGAACTTCCGGCGGGACGGCGACCTGGAGCTGATCTCCCAGCCGCTGGACTTCGTCGGCGTCAACTACTACCGGCCGATCGTCGTCGCCGACGCCCCGTACCGCGAGAGCGACCCGGCGCTGCGCGTGGCAACCGACAACCGCTACGAGGAGGTACGGCTGCCCGGGGTGCGGCACACCGCCATGGGCTGGCCCGTCGCGCCCGGCACCTTCACGGATCTGCTGGTCGGCCTCAAGGAGCGCTACGGCGACGCCCTGCCGCCCCTCCACATCACCGAGAACGGCTCGGCGGAGGACGACGAGGTGAGCGCCGACGGGGCCGTCCACGACAGCGACCGGATCGCCTACCTGCGCGACCATCTCACCGCGCTGCGGGCCGCGATGGACGCCGGCGTGGCGGTCCGCGGCTACTACGTCTGGTCCCTCCTCGACAACTTCGAGTGGGCCTTCGGCTACGACAAGCGCTTCGGCATCGTCCGCGTCGACTACGCCACGCAGCGGCGGACACCGAAGGACAGCTACCACTGGTACCGGGCCATGATCGCCGCGCAGCGCCGGTGACGGCCTGGGTCAGGCACCGGTCAGGGCTTGAGGGGCCAGTTGTTCGATCATGGTGCCGGTCCAGCGGAGCTGCCGGAGGGTAGTGTCCACGGCCCCACCTTCCAGGGGAGAACGACACTCCACCGGCGAGTAACCCCTCCAACCCCGCCGAAGCACTGGTGACGCAGAGGTCGCAAAGGGTTACACAGCGGGCACGAGGGGGAATCGCGGGAAATCATCTTGTCGTTCGATCGGGGGCACCTGTGCCGAGAGGCTGGCACCGCCCAACTCCCGCTCCCTAGGATGTACTTCCTGTCCAGCCAGTCCGTTGGCGCGGCGCCTTGCAGGGGGAACGATGCACTCCGAGAAGCAGTTGTCCACCGAGATCGACGCGACCGTGCCGACGGCAGCGCGCATGTACGACCACTACCTGGGCGGCAAGGACAACTACGCGGCGGACCGCGCCGCGTGCGAGGAACTCGACAAGGTCGTGCCCAGCACGCGCCGCCTGGCCCTCAACAACCGGCGGTTCCTCCAGCGCGTCGTGCGGACCCTGTCCGAGGAGTACGGCATCCGGCAGTACCTGGACCACGGCTCAGGCCTGCCGACGCAGGACAATGTGCACCAGGTCGCCCAGCGCATCGACCCCACGACCCACGTGGTGTACGTCGACAACGACCCGATGGTGCTGGTCCACGGCCGCGCCCTGCTGGAGCAGGACGAGCGCACCACCGTGATCCACGCGGACATGCGCGAGACCGATCTGATCTTCGACCACCCGGACACCAAGCGGCTGATCGACTTCTCCGAGCCGGTGTGCGTGCTCTTCAACTCGGTGTTCCACTGCATCCCGGACAGCGACACCGACGGGCCGCTCGCGGTGGCCCGCCGCGTCCGGGAGCGGCTGGCGCCCGGCAGTTTCCTGGTGATGTGCCAGCTGGTCAGTGAGGATGCCGAAGTCCGTGACTTCGTCACGAACTTCATGGACCAGGCCACCCAGGGGCACTGGGGCCGTGTACGTGAGCCGAAGGACGTCGAGACGTACTTCGAGGATCTGGAGATCCTCGAGCCGGGCCTCGTGGAGGTGTCCACCTGGCGTCCGGACACCGAGGTGGCGCCGCGTCAGCTGACCCACGAGTGGATCGAGTTCGGCGGCGTGGGACGGATGCCGCTGGAGAAGTAGCGGGGGCGCCGCACGCTGGAGTGCCTCTCGCGGGACCCGGTCGTCCCGCGAGAGGCCGCCGCACGTCACGGGTAGCGCTGCTCCATGGTCTGACGCAGCAGTTCCAGGGAGTCCCGGGGCTTGAGCGCCTCGTCCGCGAGCCGGTCCAGCGCGATCCGGTACTCCTCCGTCTCGTCGCGGTCCTCCAGGAAGTTCGCGCTCCTGATGTGCTCCAGGTAGACCACGTCGGGCAGATCGAGGCCGCCGAAGCGCAGATACGTGACCGGGATGGCCGGCGCCGAGGCGTTGGTGACGCTCAGCGGCACGATCTGCAGGGTCACGTTGGGGTGTCCGGCCGTCTCGACGAGATGGGCGAGCTGTTCCCGCATCACGTCGGTGCTGCCCAGGACGCGCAGCAGCACGGACTCGTCGATGATCGCCCAGAGCTGAGGGGCATCCGGCCGCGACAGCAACCGGGCCCGCTGCTCACGGAGTTCGACGCGCCGCCGCACCTCTCCCGCCGGGGCGTTGGGCAGGCCTCGCTCGACCACGGCCCTGGTGTAGGCGGGTGTCTGCAACAGGCCCGGTACGTACTGGATCTCGAAGGTACGGATGGTGGCGGCGGCTTCCTGGAGTCCGACCAGCCGGTCGAACCACTCGGGCATCAGCCGCTTGTCGTACCGCTGCCACCAGCCCGGCTCGCCGGCCCGCTGCAGGAGTTTGAGCAGCACCGACACCTCGTAGTCGTCGGTGTTGTACAGCCGCAGCAGCGCACGGACGTCGTTCTCCGTCGGAGGGCGACGGCCCTTGCCCGACTCGATACGGGACAGCTTCGCCGGACTGAACCCGACAGCGCGCGCCGCCTGGTCCTGGGCGAGTCCGGCGTCCTCACGGAAGCCGGCCAGCTGCACACCGACCAGCATCTTCAGCAGAGTCGGCGCCGGCTCCGGCCTGTCCAGGTAGGGTTCCAGACGGGAGATGCGAGGCGACGCGGCGGACATCCTGACTCCCAGCAGACCGGACACAAGGGCGATTTACCCTATCGCACCCGCCCCCTTCAGAGCAGGTGGTCGAACTCGCCGTCCTTGGCACCGGCCAGGAACGCCGCCACCTCCGCCGCCGTGTAGACGAGTGCGGGCCCGTCGGGATCACGGGAGTTGCGCATCGCGATCCCGCCGTCGACGAGAGGGGCGACTTCGACGCAGTTGCCCTCGGCGTTGCTGTGCCGGCTCTTGATCCAGCGGGCGTCCAGCATGCTTGCCCGCACTCCGTTCTGCACTGGTGGCACCGCAGTCTCCTCGCTGTTCTCGTACCCCGCCGCGCACGGTGTGCCCGGCCCTCCAGCCGAGACCGGCCGCGTCCTCCGGCCGCACTCGTCCCGGCTTGCGTACCCATAACGGCTTGATTTTCACGCAATTTCGCGTGCAATTGCACGCGAGCGCCGTCAGCGTGGATAATAGCTGCGGCGTCAACCCCTGTGCTGGCGCCGCGTCCTGATGTCGCATCGGGGAGATGACGTGTCATCACCTGCGCAGCACGTGCTCCGGCCGCCCAGTGGCGCCGCGGCACACGCGAGCGCAGCAACCGGCACCAGCCGCGGTCTCCCGCCCGGCCCGCACAGCCTGACGCCGTACGAGGCGACGCCGTACGGGACCACCCCGATGCCGGTCGCGAT
Source organism: Streptomyces sp. NPDC050546 (assembly GCF_044457425.1). NCBI lineage: Bacteria > Bacillati > Actinomycetota > Actinomycetes > Kitasatosporales > Streptomycetaceae > Streptomyces > Streptomyces sp. NPDC050546. Next base: position 35,418 of record NZ_JBITGX010000020.1, on the reverse strand, counting down.
GCCGGGGCCGTCCGATGCCCTGTCCGCCTCGGCCGCCCTGCGCGTCGAGTGCAGCCGGGAGGGGTTCGCACGAGCCCGGTCCTTCACCCGTGCCACCCTGCACAGCTGGTCGCTCGAACACTGCTGTGCAGACACCACCCTCGTCATCACCGAGCTCACCGCCAATGCCGCGACGCACGCGGCTCCGGGGACATCGGGTGCGCCGGAGGTCCGGCTCGGATTCCGCCTGGATCCCACCCATCTGCTGGTCACCGTCTCCGACCCCGACGACCATCCGCCCGTGCACACGCCCGCCGACGGCTCCTCTCTCGAGGAGCACGGCCGAGGCCTGTGCATCGTCGACGCCCTGTCCGAGGAATGGGGCTGGACCCCCCGTCCCCCGGCGGGCAAGACGGTCTGGGCCAGGTTGTCGACCCGTCCACCCATCTGACACGACTGCCGCGGAAAGGCCCCTCGCCATGCGCAGCGCTTCGACGGAACACCCGAGCAGCGAGCGCCCACAGCGCCCCGACCTCCCGACCGGGGTGGCCCGGGCCACCCCGCTCACGGCCATGGACCGCGTGCCGTGGGGCGACATCCAGGACTCCACCGGTTCGGCGGCCGCCATTCCCCTCCTGCTCAACGGCATCGCCTGGGGCGACCCCGACACCGCCCGCTCCGCACTCGACGACCTGCGGAAACGGATCTGCCAGTTCGGTTTCGTCGTGGAGCAGGCCACTGCCGCCACGGTTCCGTTCCTCTGGGAGCTGGCGAAGCTGCCGCAGGTGTCCTGCCGCGCCCAGATCATCCAGCTGCTCAAGAACATCGCCGACGCCCGGCAGTGGGAGAGCACCGCCGCCGTCTATCCGAAGCTGCTGAACCACCGGGAGAACCCGGTGGTGTGGGAGCGTGCGGCGCGCCAGGCGGTGCGTGCCCGGCGCGGCGAGCTGGGCCGGCTGATGGACGACGAGGACACCGAGATCGCCCGGGCCACGAACGAGCTCGCGCGCTCCCTCGGACCCTGAGATCCAGGGCCTGAGGCCGTCGAGATTTTGCGGAAGGTTTCCGATCGGGCCAAGGTGAGTGTGCGCGCTCGGCCGGAGACGGCACCCGGGTGCTCACGGCAGGCGCCGGAAGACGTGACGAAACCGTGAGGGCCCCCTGTCACCATGGGTGATGCCCCTCGCCTCCCGGGGCCGGGCAGTGTAGACATGGCACATGGTCCGACTCTTGGGTCGATCCGGGACTCGATCGCCCCTGCGGCCCGGCGCTGCGCCGTCCGCACGGCAGCGGCGAGAGGCGGGTCCGTCGCGGTGGCATCCGATGGCGGGGCTGCGGTCGGTCGTGGGCGGACGCAGCGTCGCCGGACAGGTGTTCCTGCTCGTCGTGGTGATCGTGCTGCTGCTGGTGGTGGCCGCGGTGGTGGCGCTGGTGCTGCAGGTGCGGCACGACACGACCCAGGAGGCCCGTAACCGTTCGCTCGCCGTCGCGGAGACCTTCGCCAACGCGCCGGGCACGGTCGAGGCGCTGGAGGGCCCCGATCCCACGGCCGTGCTCCAGCCGCGCGCCGAAGCTGCCCGTATTCAGTCGAAGGTCGACTTCGTCGTCGTCATGAACACCGACGGCATCCGTTACACCCACCCCAAGCCGGACCGCATCGGGAAGCAGTTCGTCGGCACGATCGCGCCCGCGCTGGCCGGGGAGCCGGTGACCGAGGAGATCGAGGGCACGATCGGCCATCTGGTGCAGGCCGTGGTGCCGGTGAAGGACCCGGACGGGCGGGTCGTGGGCCTGGTGTCGGCGGGCATCACGACCGAGAACGTCGGCGGCACCGCCGACCGTCAGCTGCCGCTCGTGCTGGCCGCCGCCGCGGTCGCCCTGGCCCTGGCGACGGCGGGCGCCGCGCTGGTGAGCCGGCGGCTGCTGCGCCAGACCCACGGGCTCGGGCCGCACGAGATGACCCGGATGTACGAACACCACGACGCCGTGCTGCACGCCGTCCGCGAGGGCGTGCTCATCCTCGACGGCTCGGGCACCCTGCTGCTCGCCAACGACGAGGCGCACCGCCTGCTCGGGCTGCCCGCCGACGCCGAGGGGCGGCACATCCTCGGCCTGGGGCTCGACCCGGGCACCGCCGACCTGCTGGCCTCGGGGCGCGTCGCCACGGACGAGGTGCACCTCGTCGGGGACCGGCTTCTGGCCGTCAACCAGCGCACGACGGAGAGTGCGGGCGGCCCGCCCGGCAGCGTCGCCACGCTGCGCGACTCCACGGAGCTGCGTGCCCTGTCCGGCCGGGCCGAGACCGCGCGGGAACGGCTCAACATGCTCTACGACGCCGGGGTGGGCATCGGGACGAGCCTGGACGTGACCCGTACGGCCGAGGAGCTGACGGAGCTGGCCGTGCCCCGGTTCGCCGACTTCGTCACCGTGGACCTGTTCGACGCCGTGCTGGGTGGCGGGCAGCCGGACGCGGCGGCCGCGCTGAGCCGTACGGCGCTGAGCGGAATCCGCAAGGATGCTCCGCTCTACCCCGTCGGCGAGCGGATCAGGTTCGTCGAGTCCTCTCCGCAGGGCCACAGCCTCGGCACCGGGCAGGCCGTCCTGGAACCCCGGCTGGGCGAGGCCCCCGGCTGGCAGGCTCAGGACCTCGAGCGCTCCGCGCAGATCGTGGAGTACGGCATCCACTCCCTGATCACCGTGCCGTTGCGGGCCGGCACCCTGGTGCTGGGCGTGGTCAGCTTCTGGCGCTTCGAGAAGCCTGAGCCCTTCGACCCGGACGAGCTGGTCCTGGCGGAGGAACTGGTCGCTCGGGCCGCCGTCTCGATCGACAACGCGCGCCGCTACACCCGCGAGCACAGCATGGCCGTGACGCTCCAGCGGAGCCTGCTCCCCCGGAACCTGCCCGAGCAGGGGGCGTTGGAGATCGCCTATCGCTATCTGCCGGCGCAGGCCGGGGTGGGCGGCGACTGGTTCGACGTACTGCCGCTGTCGGGGGCCCGGGTCGCGCTCGTGGTCGGGGACGTCGTCGGCCACGGGCTCTACGCCGCGGCCACGATGGGGCGGCTGCGGACCGCCGTGCACAACTTCTCCGCCCTCGACCTCCCGCCGGACGAACTCATCGCGCTGCTGGACGAGTTGGTGGGCCGTATCGACCAGGACGAGACCGAGGAGGACGGCAGCGCCCCGGTCACCGGCGCGACCTGCCTGTACGCGGTCTACGACCCGGTCTCCCGGCGCTGCACCGTCGCGCGGGCCGGGCATCCCCCGCCGGCGCTGATCCACCCGGACGGCAGTGTCGAGTTCCCGGAGGTGCCCGCCGGTCCCCCGCTTGGGCTCGGCGGTCTGCCGTTCGAGACGGCGGAGCTGGAGCTGGCGGAGGGCAGCCGGCTCGTGCTCTACACCGACGGGCTGGTCGAGGACCGGGAGCGGGACATAGACGTCGGTCTTGACATGCTGCGCGACGCACTGGGCCGGGCCGGTGAGTCCCCTGAGGACACCTGCCGGGTCGTGCTGGACTCGCAGCTCACGGCCCGGTCCAGCGATGACATCGCCCTGATCGTCGCGCGCACCCGGGCGCTCGCCGCCGGCCAGGTCGCCGAGTGGCCGGTGCCGTCCGACCCGGCGGCCGTGGGCGAGGTACGGGCTGCGGTCACCCGGCAGCTGACCGAGTGGGGACTGGAGGAGTTGTCGTTCACCACCGAGCTCATCCTGAGCGAGCTGGTCACCAACGCGCTCCGGTACGGCGACGGCCCCATCCATGTCCGGGTGCTGCGCGACCGCAACCTGATCTGCGAGGTCTTCGACAGCAGCAGCACCTCGCCGCATCTGCGGTACGCGACGATGACGGACGAGGGCGGGCGGGGCCTGTTCCTCGTCGCCCAGCTCGCGGAACGCTGGGGGACGCGCTATCTGCCCGCCGGGAAGGTGATCTGGGCGGAACAGCCGCTGCCATAAGCAGCCATGGGGGTGCTCATAAAGTTGCCTTATGAGCTCATAGACCGGACCCGCGTACCGACTTAGGCTTGCCTTAGTTTAGGCTTCCCGACGAGATCGCTTGTCGCCGCTCGAAGGGAACCTGACCATGCCCCGCCCCCTGCGGGTAGCCATCGTCGGATCCGGCCCCGCCGGGATCTACGCCGCCGACGCCCTGCTCAAGTCCGAGGTGGCCGCCGACCCCGGCGTGTCCATCGACATCTTCGAGCGCATGCCGGCGCCGTTCGGACTGATCCGCTACGGCGTGGCGCCCGACCACCCGCGGATCAAAGGCATCATCACGGCCCTGCACCAGGTCCTCGACAAGCCGCAGATCCGGCTCTTCGGCAACGTGGACTACCCCTCCGACATCAGCCTGGACGACCTGCGCGCGTTCTACGACGGTGTGATCTTCGCCACCGGCGCGACGGCTGACCGGGCGCTGCCCCTGCCCGGCATCGAGCTCGACGGCTCGTACGGCGCCGCGGACTTCGTGTCCTGGTACGACGGCCACCCCGACGTGCCGCGCACCTGGCCGCTGGAGGCGGAGAAGGTCGCCGTGCTCGGCGTCGGCAACGTCGCCCTCGACATCGCGCGCGTCCTGGCCAAGACGGCGGACGAGCTACTGCCGACGGAGATCCCCGCGAACGTCTACGAGGGTCTGAAGGCCAACCGGGCCAAGGAGATCCACGTGTTCGGCCGCCGCGGCCCGGCGCAGGCGAAGTTCAGCCCGATGGAGCTGCGGGAGCTGGACCACTCCCCCAACATCGAGGTCATCGTCGACCCCGAGGACATCGACTACGACGAGGGCTCGATCGCCACCCGGCGCGGCAACAAGCAGGCCGACATGGTCGCCAAGACCCTGGAGAACTGGGCGATCCGCGACGTCGGCGAGCGGCCCCACAAGCTCTTCCTGCACTTCTTCGAGTCGCCGGTCGAGGTTCTCGGCGAGGACGGCAAGGTCGCGGGTCTGCGCACCGAGCGCACGGAGCTGGACGGCACGGGCAACGTCAAGGGCACCGGCACCTTCAACACCTGGGACGTCGGCGCGGTCTACCGCGCGGTGGGCTACCTGTCCGACAAACTCCCCAAGCTGCCCTGGGACATCGACTCCGGCACCGTCCCCGACGAGGGCGGCCGGGTCATGCAGGAGTCCGGCGAGCACCTGCAGTCCACGTACGTCACCGGCTGGATCCGGCGCGGTCCCGTGGGCCTCATCGGGCACACCAAGGGCGACGCCAACGAGACGGTGTCCAACCTGCTGGACGACTACGCGAACGGCCGGCTGCAGACGCCCGCCACCCCCGCTCCCGAGGCCGTGGACGCGTTCCTCGCCGAGCGGAACGTCCGCTTCACCACCTGGGACGGCTGGTACAAGCTGGACGCCGCGGAGAAGGCGCTGGGCGAGCCGGAAGGCCGCGAGCGCGTGAAGCTCGTCGAGCGCGAGGACATGCTGCGGGCGAGCGGCGCCTGACGCCCGTCCTGTAGGCCCCTGGGGCGGGTCCGGTGGCAATGTCACCGGACCCGCCCTTATGCGTGCTTGAAGCGTGTACGATCCGGGTGCTTCACCGAATCATCACGCGGCCTTCACAAGAAGGCCTTGCAAGGGGGGACGAACGTCCATGCACATACGCCTTGTCGCCACCACGGCTGCCGCCGCCGGAGCCCTGATCGCCCTGACCGCGGTTCCGGCCCAGGCCGCCGAGTACAGCTCCGCGCTGAAGATCCGGGGTATCCAGTACGACGCTCCCGGCCGCGACTCCAACCGCTGCTCGGGCGGGAACACCGCCGAGGAGTACCTGACGATCGAGAACTACTCGCGGTCGACGACCGTGAATCTCAAGGGTTACGTCGTCAAGGACGCCGCGGGCAACAAGTTCACCTTCACCGCCAGTCACACCCTTCAGCCCGGTGACTACGTGAAGCTGCGCGGCGGCAACGGGTCCGACTCCGACACGAAGAACGTCGTCTACCGCGACAACTGCAACTTCATGTGGAACAACGACAAGGACACGATCTACGTGTACAAGCCGTCCGGCAGCCGCGCCGACGTGCACTCGTACACCAAGAGCGGCTCCGACAAGGACGGCAACGGGTACATCACGTACCACGGCTGACATGGCATGAGCCGGGGGCCTGTTGCCGTTCCGGCAACAGGCCTCACGTTCTTCCCGCCGGGCGCAGCATGATCGAGGGAGCCGAGTCCCCCGGGAGGATCCATGCCGCAGACGTCCGCCACCGGCCCGAGCCACCGTCTGGTGCCTTCACCGGCCGGTCGTACGCACCTCGTGGAGCAGGGAGACGGGCCGCTGGTTCTGCTGCTGCACGGCTTCCCCGAGTCCTGGTACGCGTGGCGCCGCCAACTGCCGGCGCTGGCCGCCGCCGGCTACCGCGCGGTGGCCGTCGACGTCCGCGGCTACGGGCGCTCGTCCCGCCCCGCGAGGGTGGAGTCGTACCGGATGCGGGAGCTGGTGGAGGACAACGTCGCCGTAGTGCGTGCACTGGGTGAGCAGTCCGCAGTGGTCATCGGGCACGACTGGGGTGCGAGCATCGCCGCGACCTCCGCGCTGCTCCGGCCCGAGGTGTTCCGCGCGGTGGGGCTCCTGAGCGTGCCCTACACCCCGCCCGGCGGCCCGAGGCCCGGCGAGGTCTTCGCCCGGATGGGCGGCGACGAGGAGTTCTACGTCTCCTACTTCCAGGAGCCCGGCCGGGCCGAGGCCGAGATCGAGCCGGACGTGCGCGGCTGGCTAGCGGGCTTCTCCGCCGCCCTGTCCGCCGACACGATGCCCAAAGCAGGCGCCCCCGACCCGCACTTCGTCGGCCGCGGCGGAAAGCTGCGCGACCGCTTCCCCGTCGGCCGGCTTCCACACTGGCTGGACGAGGCCGACCTGGACGTCTACGCCGGGGAGTTCGAACGTACGGGGATGACCGGCGCCCTGAACCGCTACCGGAACATGGACCGGGACTGGGAGGACCTGGCCGGCCTCGCCGGCGCTCCCGTCACCCAGCCGTCCCTGTTCATCGGCGGCGGCCTGGACGCGTCCACGACATGGCTGGCCGACGCGATCGAGGCGTACCCGACGACTCTGCCCGGCCTGACGGCTTCTCACATCCTGGCCGGCTGCGGTCACTTCCTGCAGCAGGAGCGGCCGGACGAGACCAATCGGCTCCTGATCGAGTGGCTCGCCGGTCTTCACTGACCTAGAGGACCAGGCCCGGCAGCCAGCGCTCGAGGTAGGCGCGCAGACCGGTCAGGTCGTTGCCGCGCGCCACGTATCCCACGTATCCGTCCGGGCGTACGAGGGCGTGGGTGACGTCCGGCCAGGGGCTGTCAGAGCCGAGGTGGTGCACGCAGAGCAGGTCGTGGCGTCCGTGCTCCGGCACATGCGGTGACCAGAGGTGGGCAGGGCCGGTGAGCAGGAGGTGGCAGCCCCTTGCGGAGGTGCGCTCGTGGAGTCCGGGCGGGACATCGGGGAGCCGGTCTCCCGCCTGCGGGCCCTTTCGTGGTCGGTGCGGTCCGCTGGTGGAGGCCGGTCCGCGGCGGTAGTGGACGTCGAGTTCGGAGACCGTGCGGAAGAGTCGCGCGCGGGGGCGGGTCGTGCGCAGCAGCAGCGGGGCCAGACGAGGGGCGAGCTGGGTGCGGGCGAACCGGAGGGCCGGGGTGCCGCTCGTGCCGAAGGCGAACGCGCGGTCGGTGACGCGGCGCACGCCGTGGCCGACCGGGGCGCGCTCCGCCTCGTACGTCTCGAGCAGTTCCTCGGGCGCCGCGCCCCGGCAGACGTGGGCGAGCTTCCAGCCCAGGTTGAGCGCGTCCTGGATGCCGGTGTTCATGCCCTGTCCCCCGGCCGGGCTGTGGATGTGCGCCGCGTCCCCGGCGAGGAAGAACGGGCCGTTGCGGTAGCGGGTGGCGCCGCGGTTGTGGATGCGGAACGCGGTCATCCAGACCGGATCGCGCAGGATCAGCCGTTGGTGATCGCGGCCGGTGCGGTCGGTGGTCCAGTCGTCGGCGAGCTGCTGGAGGAGGTCCAGTGTCACCTCGCCCTCACGGGAACCCGGCGGGCGCATCGCGATCATCCGCCAGGTGGCCGGTGTGCCGAGCGGGAAGAAGAACAGCATCCCGGCCGCGGTCATGTACGTGTGCGCGGCACCCGGCTCCAGCCCTTCGACCTCGAGGTCGGCGAGGAAGAACGTCTGCGGATAGGCGTGCCCCTCGAAGGCGATGCCCGCCTGGGTACGCACCGTGCTGTGCGCCCCGTCGCAGCCGACGACGTAGCGCGCCCGCACGGTCTCCTGGCTGCCGTCCGGGCACCGGAGTCGGCAGCTGACGTACCCGCCCTCCCGCTCGGTGCTCACCAGTTCCGTGCCTCGTTCGACGGTCACGTCCCGATCGGCCAGCCGGGCCGTCAGGACGGCTTCGGTCTCCGACTGCGGGAGGAAGAGCAGGAAGGGGTACGGAGTGTCCTCGCAGCCGACGTCGAACACCGGCACCTGCAGCTCCCGTCGGGGCAGATGCAGGTGGAGCCGGACCGCCGTGCTGCCCCGGTCGACCAAGTCGTCCGTCACGCCGAATCCGGCCAGCATTTCCAGGGTCCGGGGCTGGATGGCCGGCGCGCGTGACTCCCGGGCACGGTCCAGTGAGCGGTCCACGATCCGGAACGGGGTGTCGTACGCGCGCAGTTGCGTCGCGAGCGCGAGTCCGGTCGGGCCCGCGCCCACCACCAGCACGTCCAGGGGTGCCGTCATGGCCTCAACGTTAGTCGCGGCCGACCGCGGGCCGGGGCCCTCCGACCCGTGTTGCGTCCGGAGGGCTCCCGTGGTGCCGGTTCGGGGTGGTGCGGGCTCAGACCTCCAGGTCGGCTTCGATACGGCGGAGCTGGTGGCGGGCCATCGCCAGGTTGGACCTGCTCCCGTCGAGCACCAGGTAGAGGAACAGCCCGCTGCCTCCGCGCCCCTTGATCAGGCGGATGAGGTGGTACTGGGAATTCAGGGTGATCAGGATGTCCTCGATGTCCTCCTTCAGTCCCAGATGCTCCATGGTCCGCAGCTTGGCCCGTACGACGTCGGTGTTGCCGGCGGCGGCGATCTCCAGGTTGAAGTCCTTGGTGCCGCCGAGGGTGCCGAGGGCCATGCCGCTGGTGTAGTCGACGAGGGCTGCGGCTGTAGCCCCCTCGATGGAGCTCAGACATTCCTTCAGCGCTGTCTCGGTGTTGGCCATGCGCTCGGTTCCTTTCGTTCCGTCTTGCTTCGGTGGGTCGTCATGAGGTTCAGGTGGTTCGGGTGGCTCAGATACCGGTCTGCGGGCGTGGCTGATGCGTGGGCCGCTGCGGTGTGCGGACCGGGAGGGTGCCGATGGGGCGGGCCGTGGCCGGGGGCGCTGCGGCGAGGTGTTCGGCGGGCGCGGGCCGGTCGGCGTGACGGCCGGTGCCCGGTCCGACGCGCGTGGCCACCAGATCCGCGATGCGGGCGCCGCTGCGCCGGCCCTCCAGGTGGAGGCGGCCGACGTTGACGCGGTCCTCGGCGAGGAGGGTGAGGACGGCGGTGGATCCGGCCGCGTAGGTCGCGACATAGCCCCGGGAACCGCGCACCAGCAGTTCGCGGAAGTCACCGCGGCCGGCGGCGTCGGTCAGGCGGTACGCGACGCCGAGGGCGGCGGCGGTGAGCGCCGCGAGTCCCTCCGGCTCGGCCTCCGGCACGTCGTGGGCGAGGACGAGTCCGTCGACGGTGGCCGCGAGGGAGCCCGTAAGCCGGGGTACACGGGTGCGGAGCCGACGCAGTTCGTCCAGGACGTCGGTCTCGACGGCCATGAGCATTCTCCTTTCGGCACGCTGTCTTCGCGCGCGGATCACAGTGCCTCCAAGGCGTGCAGAAGCCGTCGCAGCAGTGCGGTGTCGGGCTCGTCCGGTACCACGGGACGAGGGGCGGGGCCCGGCTCGGCGGACACGGGGGCTGGGGCTGAGGCTGGGGCTGGAGCGGGGACGGGGGCCGTGGCTACGGGGACGACCATGCCGGCGGCGGCCAGGCGGCGGAGTTCGACGAGCGTGTGGAAGGTGCGGCAGGCGAGGACCGTGGCTATCTGGGCCGCGGTGCGGACGCCGTCGACCTGGGCGAGGGTGCGGCTGCGGCGGGCCGGCAGGTCCGAGGGGTCCGTGTCGGGCACCCGGGCGAGCGGGACGAGGTCGACACAGGGTTCGGGCCATATGCGGTGCAGCAGTTCGCGGCGGCGTCTCGACTCGCGCAGGACGGCGTGCACCGGTACGGAGCGGACCGCGCCGAGCCAGTGCGTGACTCCGGGGCGGAAGCGGAGTGCCGGTCCGTCGTGGGCGAGGACGAAGTACGCCGCGTCGAACAGGGCGCCCAGGTGACACAGTTCCAGCGCGCCGGCGGCGAGCTGGCCGCTGTCGACCAGTTGCCTGCCGACCCTGCAGCCGCGGCCGGCCTGGTCGATCGCGGCCCACCAGCCGTCCGGGGCGAGCGCACCGCTGTGGGTGAGCAGGTCGCCGAGGTCGGGTGTGACGGCGGATTCGACGTGGACGACGTGCCCCGAGGCCAGGTAGACGATGCCCGACTCGGTGGACAGGGCGCCGCTCGCGCCCTGCTCGGCAAGGGTGCCGAGCAGGGCCGAGGCCGGTTCGTCCGTGCGTGAGGCGCGGGTCGGCGTGGTCATCCGAGCACCAGTCTGTCCGCCATCTCGGCCAGCCGGATGCGGGCCAGGGCCAGGTTGCCGTCACTGCGGTCGAGCCATAAGTGCACGAACACGGTGCTGTCGAACGTCGTGCTGACGAACCTGAGCAGGTGGTACGAGTCGGCGTTCGTGATGATCAAGTCCTGTACGGGTGGTTCTTTGCCGGACACCTCTCCCTCGTCGCCACCGGCCGGTGCCAGGAGGCCGCTTTCCGTGGCGAGACGGGCGAGTTCGGCGGTCTCGGCCGCCGTCGCCTCCAGGTCATCGCCCGGTGCGTCACCCACCGCGCCCAGGGCGAGACCACTGATCCAGTCGACCACCGATGCGCCTCGCGCACCTGGCAACCGCATGGCCTCCAGCAGACTCTCGTCAATTCCGGGCACGCCGAATCCCCTCCCCTGCACGGCCGTTCCCGCGAACGTGAGCACGACACTACGGTGTGTGCTCGGTGCAGGTGAACGCTTTGGCATTTTCCAAAGGAATGTGCAGGGAAGCGGGCGGGGGGTGAACGGGGTTGATCGGAAGCGGGCAGGATGCATCGCGGGGCATCGCCGGGCAGTTGGCCGTCTGCCCTGACCTGCACCTTCACGACTTAGGCACACCTGGGCACCCCCGCGGCGATTCGCAGGTTCGGCAAGCCTTCGCAGGCTTTGGCAGGACTCATGCTGACCACTTGCTGACTTTACTGACGAGTAATCAGGTCGATTTGGCGACCTCGCCCCCGCGCTATCAGGCATCCGCCACAGCGATGTCGGCCGACCAAGGCAACGGCTCCTACGACCCGTCTGCGGGCTCAGGCGGACGTCGTCAAGGGGCCGTCGCAGCACCACAAGGCCCAACCAATTGATCTACGGCCGACTATGGGCCGCAGCAGCATGCTCATCTGCCGGCGTCGGCTCCTCAGACCGAGGGAGGCGGAACATAGCCGCGAACCGCCGGTTGGCCAAACCGGCGGTTTTTCTCCCCATTGGAAGTAGCCCCGCCAGCCACTCTGAGGCGAGGCCCTCGCCATACAGGAACCCAGTCATTCATGCCACGACGAGGCCCGTCCATCTTAAAGGAGCGACCCTGACCGAATACCAGCGCACGTCAGCAAACGGAACAGAAATTCCTCAATCGAGCCGCAAGTCGGCTGAGTCTGTACTCATGGACACCTCCGAGGTCGCCGCAATGCTTAATATGTCCACCAGTTGGATGTACAAGGAGGCTGCAAAGCTAGGCCTACGGGGTTACAAGCTCGGACGAGGAAGGAACGCCAAGGTTCTGTACAAGAGAAGTGAGGTCTTCAGGTGGCTGGAACAGCAGAGAATTCACTAGCAGCCAAGGCATGATGGCGGGATGCGGCCGTCGTACTCTCCAAGGCCAGCACTGCCCTACTTCGGCGACGGCGCCGGCCACCCGTCGCGGTCCTCACCGGCCGAGAAGACAGGCGTGTATCCGACCGTCTGCGGCAGGACGACCTGGCTCGGTGGAGTCCCATCGTCCACCCTTATCTGCCGTTCGTCCGGCGCGCGATCAAGGAATGCCAGCGGCCTACGCTTCGAGCCGGGCAGCATCGTACGCTCCAGGGATGATTGAGAACATTGTGTTTGACGTCGGCGAGACGATTACTCGCGACGATCGCTACTGGGCGTCCTGGGCAGACTGGCTGGGCATTCCCCGACACACCTTGTCTGCGCTCGTCGGAGCGGTAGTCGCCCAGGGCCGCGATAACGCCGATGCCATCCGCCTCGCACGGCCAGGCATCGACGTGGGCGCCGAGTACCACGCCCGAGAAGCCGCCGGTCGCGGTGAACATTTGGACGAGACTGATCTCTACGAGGATGTCCGTCCTGCGCTGTCCTCGCTCCGAGAGCTGGGTACACGCGTGATAATCGCGGGCAACCAGACGACTCGCGCGGGCGAGCTGTTGCGCTCACTGCAACTACCGGCGGACCTCATCCTCACCTCAGGAGAGCTGGGTGTGGCCAAGCCCCAACTCGAGTTCTTCAACGAAGTGCTGTCGGCGGCGCAGGTCGCTCCGGACGTCACCCTGTATGTAGGTGACCACCCGGCGAACGACATCTTCCCGGCAAAGACGGCGGGGCTCCGCACGGCACACATCCGACGAGGCCCTTGGGGCTGTCTGTGGGCCGACTCTCCGGACGTCGCAGAGGCGTCGGACTGGCGGATCGACAGCCTCACTCAGCTCGCCGCTGTCGTCCACGACACAGAGGCTGAACGCGGGGCGGGCCGCAGAGGCAGTAACCGGGCATGTGCACCCAGTGCATTTGCTCGGGTACGGTTCGCAAGGGATACGGGAAGTGGAGTCGGTATGCCCATGCGTAGCCAGGGCGGAGTCGGCGCACGGATCGCTTACTACCGCAGCGTCATACGTCCGAAGATGACACAGCAGCAGCTGGCTGATGCAGCCTGCGTCGCGTTGGGCGCCATCCGGAAGATCGAGCGTGGCGTCAGCGACGCCACGCTCGACGCCATCGCGGATGCCCTCGGCATCGACCCCGTTCGTCTACGCAGCGACCGTAGCTCGGCCCACACACGGGTCCACGATGCGCTTCCGGCGCTCTCGGCGGCCATTGCGGCATACGACCTTCCCGACGACGGTCCAGTTCGTCCCACCCGGGAGCTGCACTCAGCTGTCGACGAGGTTGCTCGCTGTCGACCGGCAGCTCAGTACACACGCATCGCCCGCGAGGTTCCCGAGTTACTCATGGAACTCTCGCGGGCCTTCCATCTTGCCCTCAGGGAACGGTCTGCGATGGCCGAGCTTCTGATCAGGGCATACCGCTCTGCGGACGCCGTCGCCTTCAAGTTCGGGGCCCACGACCTGTCTGCCCGCCTCGTCGAACTCATGCGGTGGGCTGTCCCTGAAGCCGACGATCCCCTGCTAACGGCATCGGTTGCCTAGGTACGCACCGAGACGTTCTTCGCCTCTCACCGTTATGCGACCGGGCTCCGTGCATTGGAGCAGGCCCTGGACTCGGCCCCTCCCCCGGACAGCGAAGACCAAGCCGCAGCACGGGGGGCGCTCCACATGCGAGCAGCTGTCATCGCCGGCCGCGCGCGCAACAAGGAGGCGGCGCTGGTCCATTTGGACGAGGCCCGGCTTTTGGCCGACCGGGTACACGAGCAGGTGTACTACGGCACGGCCTTCGGACCCGACTCCGTACGCATGGCTCCATCAATGACCGGTTCGAGGCATACCGAGATGCCTTAAAACTCTCAAAAGATCTAGTTCCGCACTCAATCAGGCATTCGTACGTCACGCATCTGACCGAGGACGGGATCGACCGTCGATTTATCCAGCAGCAAGTCGGCCACGACTGTGACAGCTCCACGGCCATCCACACGCACGTCAGCGACGACTTCATGAACACTGCCCTGAGCAAGGCCCTGGCCCCGGCGTTCGCCGGCGTCTGACGAGGAAGGACTCGATGATGGCCGCCAAGCTCGACTACCACTGGCACCTGCGCAAGGTGATGGCGGATCGCGGGATGTTCTCCACCACCGACCTCCTCCCGCCGTTGAAGGAACGCGGCATCACGTTGTCCACGAGCCAGGTCTATCGGCTCGTCGTCGAGCGACCGGAGCGACTCAGCCTGAAGATCCTCATGGCCCTGCTGGACATCCTGGACTGCACCATGGATGACCTCATCGAGCCCGTCAGCGGGGCCGGTGCCGCGGCGAAGCCGAAGAAGGCCGCCGCGGGCGGGACCGCGGTCTCCGAGGGGGTCGGTGATCTGCGGCCTCGGCGGGCCCGGATCACTGGAGTCGACCGGTGACCGAACTGGCCGACGAAGTCCTGACGGACCCGGTCGGCCTGGTGGTGCGGCTGGTCAGCAACGTCGAAACGCACCTGGATACGGCCCGTATCCGCGACATCGTCTGCACACTCGTACGCACACGAGCCGGCCGCCGCAACCTCGCCCAGGCCCTGCACGACAACCCCGCGCTGTTGCGGACTGGCAGGCCACCGGCGCCGTTCCGCGTCGCCAAGCTGCTGATGGCCCTGCGCGAGGCTGGCGCCCAGGACACCGCCCTGCCCCACTGCGGGGAGTATGGGCGCCCCCGCCCCTACGTCGGCAGCCGCTCGGGTGGCCGATGGGGATGCTCACCTTGTTTTGATAAGTCCGCAGTCTGCGCGGGCTGCCACCAGCAGCGACGAGTCGTCAGCCGAGACCGGCACAGACAGCCCCGGTGCGCGAAGTGCCCCGACACCGACGGCGATCCGCTCAAGGAACTCACCCGCCTGATCATCGGCATCGACCCCGCACTCGATGCGGACACGATCCGGACGGCTCTAGAACGATCCACGAAGCGGCTGGCCGGACAGCGTCGACTGGCTTGGGCGGTGATCGCCCGCCCCGAACTGCTGACCAGCATCGGCCACGAGGCCCCCACTCCGGCAGTGCTGCGATTCATCGGTGAACTCGTCGCCAGCGGCGCCACCACCGTGGTCAGCCCAGCCTGCGCGCGCTGTCACGGGGTGAAGGCGCTGTCGAAGCTCCTGGACGGGAAGCGGGTCTGCCGGGCCTGCTTCGCTCGACACGCGGCCGTCCCCTGCACCCGTTGCGGTGCGGTCCGTGAACCTGCCACCCGGGATGCTGCCGGTCAGCCGCTGTGTCCCACCTGCCTGATCCGCGACCCGGCCAACCTGGAGGTCTGCGTCGGCTGCGGGCGCCGTCAGCCTGTTGCAGTCCGGCTCGACGACGGCGTCCGCTGCCCGAGTTGCGTGCCGAAGACGGTCAGGGAATGCGGGCTCTGCGGCCGCACCGCTCGTTGCGAGATCTCCCGGGCCACCGGGCAGCCCTGGTGCGACCGCTGCCAGCAGCGCTGGGCTACCTGCTGCAGCTGCGGCACGGTTGCCCAAGTCCGCGGCGGAACCTGGGAGGAACCGTTGTGCGCGAAGTGCGCCAACCCCGACCCCGATTTCTGGGGCCGGTGCCCCACCTGCGCGACCACCTGGCAGCTCGGCTCCCACCCCTGCCAGCGATGCGTCCTCGACCAGCAGCTCCGCCGCCTCCTCGGCGCCAGCGCCGAGGAGGCCATCGCCCCCGAGCTTGCGCCGTTCCACGAAGCACTGACGAGCGCCGAGCGGCCGGACACCGCCCTGGCTTGGATTTCCCGATCGCAGGTCCGTGACCTGCTGGAACGCATAGGCCGCGACGAGCATCCCGTCACCCACGACAGCCTCGACGACGTCCCGCCGGGAAAGGTGCTGGCTCACCTTCGCAGCGTCCTCGTCGCGACAGGCGTCCTACCGCCGCGCGACGAACGACTCGTCGCCCTGGAGAAATGGATCACCACAACCGTCCAGGCTCGCACAGACCTCGCCGAACGCCGGATCCTGCACGGTTACGCAGTCTGGCACCACCTGCGCCGTCTCCGCCGCCGCCTCGGCGACCAGCACACCAGCCAACTCCAGGACATGAACGTGCGCTGCCACGTCAGCGCCGCCGACAACTTCCTCACCTGGCTCGCCGGCGAAGGTCTCACCCTGGGCGTCTGCACACAGGCCGACCTGGAACGCTGGATGACCGATGCCGCCTTCCGCTACCGCGACGAGACCGGCCACTTCGTCCGCTGGTCCGTACAGCATCGCCATGCCCACGGCCTCACCTGCGGCGCCGTCCGCTGGACCGGCCCACAGGGCACCATCGACAGCGAGAAACGCTGGGCGGACGCACGACGCCTCCTCAACGAGGACACGCTGCCCACCGCCGACCGAGTCGCTGGGCTGCTGCTGACCCTTTACGCGCAGAAGATCTCCACCATCAGTCAACTCACCGTCGAGGACGTCGACTTCACTGGCGAGACCGTCGCGATCACCTTCGGAGCTTCGCCCGTCATCCTTCCGATGCCGCTTGGTGCCTTGGTCCGCGAGCTCGTCGCGACCCGACGCGGCAAGGCCGAGATCGGCACTCCGGACGACGTCCCTTGGCTCTTCCCCGGCGGACAACCAGGGCGTCCACTCAGCGACAGTCAGGTCGGTCTGCGGCTGCACAAGATCGGCATTCGGCCCCAACAGGACCGCTCAACAGCCCTGTTCACTCTCGCCGCCGAGCTGCCCGCCGCCATCCTCGCCCGGATGCTCGGCATCCACATCCAAGTCGCTGTCCAATGGCAGAAGGCATCCGCTGGGGACTGGGCCGCCTACGCCGCCGATGTCAGCCGTCGTGTCCCGGAGAACCAATGAAGCTACCGATCACCATCCACCAAGCACGGCTCGGGTCCGTGGAGTTCAAGGTCATCCGGCCAGCCCGACCTCTGGTCCACGCAGTGCTCATCGACCATGATCGGCACCTGGACGCCTACCTCGATCAGGATGCCGCGCAGCGAATCGGCGGGCTATGGACGCTTGCCGCCTCTTCACCGCGCTCACTGGTCCACCTGCCGATGCGTGGGAACCGTGGCCCCTCCCGCGAGCTGCCAGAAGAGGGCACGCGACAGCTTGATCTCGTGCTGCTGCACCACTCGCTCCAGTTCGCGCCCTCACGCTGGAAGGAAGTGCGCGGGCGACTCAGTCCTGGGCGTCCA
Organism: Streptomyces sp. NPDC050546; assembly: GCF_044457425.1. Classification (NCBI taxonomy): domain Bacteria; kingdom Bacillati; phylum Actinomycetota; class Actinomycetes; order Kitasatosporales; family Streptomycetaceae; genus Streptomyces; species Streptomyces sp. NPDC050546. The sequence goes on along the minus strand of NZ_JBITGX010000020.1, from coordinate 18,248 downwards.
CAGACAGTGACGCTGCCCGGCCCAGGACGCACCGGCGAAGCCGTGATTGATCACGAGGCACGGCACTACCGGGAGAACCGGGACCTGTTTCACCAGCATCTCCACGCCGAGACTCTGTTCATGACCGGCAGCGCGAAGGTGTTCAGGGACACCGCCCGGCACTTCCTCGACGTCGCCCGGAACGGCCCCGGATACGTCCCCGTCCATCCGAGCTATCCGCACTTCTGCACCGAACTCCACTCCAACGACGGCATTCTCGGCGACGCGCGCGAGATCCACATCGAGTACTGCGACCAGTGGGACTCACGGCCCAAAGCGACAGGACCCCGCCGACCATGACGTTCAACGATCACCTTCAGCACCTCGTTGAAAGGGCCCTCGCATCCATCCCGGCCGCCGATGCCGGCGACATCTACGCCTTCTCCTTCCTCATCGACAACGAGGACGACGACCCCCGTCAGCCGACCCTGACGGTCGGCTACAACACTGAAGCTCAGGCTCGACGCAGCATCCAGGACGCCTCTGACCAAGCAGAAGCCCGCTGGAACTACGCCTTCTGGATCCAGAACGAGCTGACTGTGGTCGGCGACCTGACCAGCGACCCCGGCGGCGCCGTCGCCCGCCAGGAGTGGATCACCGAACTTGGATTTTGGTACGAGGAGCCGACCGACCTCGCCGACTGGGATGCAGTCATCGGGCCACTCGCCGCGCAGATCGAGTCCCACTTCAACCAGACCTGCTGCCAGCTCGCCCGAACCCTCCATACGACCGGCGTCATCGAAAGATCTGTCGGCCGAACCGTGCCGGTGATCGTTCACGAGCTGGAGTACTACGAGGCGATCGCCCGGCAGACCGAGGCCGCCAACCCACCAGGCGTCGCCGACGAGTTCACCTCATGGGTCCGCAATGGCTGAGGCATTCGGACAGTTCCAATACCCGACTCCACCATTAGCGGTCTACCCTGCCGAGACGATCGAGGCGCACCGGGCGTTCATCGCCCGTCGGCGGGCCTCCCGCCCCGGCGAGGAGTACCGGATCCCGACGGAGGAGGAGTGGGACGCCTTCCTCGCCCACTTCGAGAAGCGGAAGGTGTCCATCGGCACCTGTGCACGCGCCTTCGGATCGCCCTGCATCCATGAGCACGCTTGTGTCAGATGCTCGCTCCTCCGACCTGACCCGGCCCAACGGGCACGGCTTGCCGAGATCCGCGACAACTTGATCGCCCGAATCACCGAAGCTGAACAGGAGGGATGGCTCGGTGAGATCGAAGGACTCCAAGTCAGCCTCGCCAGCGCAGAGGAGAAGCTCGCCCAGCTCGATGCAAAGCAAGTCCGTCAACGCCAAGCGATTGATCTCGGCATGCCCCGCTTCAGCCAGATCGCGACACGAATCAGTACGGCAAGAGGACCTTCAAGTTAGCCGAGCCTCATCCACGCGGATGATCTACACCACCCCGACCCAGGCCACGGGCCACGCTCTACGGGCGGCGGGCCAGCAAATGGGTGTCGAGGAAGCCCCGCTCGGACGCTGGGTCGTGGAGCAACCGAGCAACCGTGACGAGTCCGGCCCCGGTCAGCAACTCGGCAAACTGCTCCGCCGGCCAGCTATAGGCGGGCGCCACCTTGTGGTCGAAGCGGACCGGCTCCGGTCCCTCGGTCCCGAAGAAGGACACCAGGAGCAGGCCCCCTGGCGTCAGGACACGCACCTGTTCGGCGAGCAGCGCGGGCAATTCTCCAGGTGGGGTATGGATCATCGAGTAGTGGGCCAGCACTCCGCCGAGCGCGCCGTCCTCGATCGGCAGGGCCTCCATTCGCGCTTCGTCGAACCGCAGCGTCGGATGGGCCCGCCGGGCGTGGGCGACCATAGCCGGGGAGAGGTCGAGTCCGAAGGAGTCCAGCCCCAAGTCGTGCAGCATGGCTGTCAGATGCCCGGGTCCGCACCCGACGTCGGCTGCCCGCAGGTTCCCCGTGCCACTCACGAGCTCGGCGAAGGTACCGATCATGTTCCGCGCGAACGGCTGCGTCTCCAACCGATTAGCGAACATCGACGCATACAGCTCGACGACCCCGTCGTAGGCCGCCCTGGTCTCATCCTGGTGTTTTAACACGGGAAGGAAACTAACACCCGCGCCGTTCGCACCCGTTCTCCGGCTGCCCCACACCGGACCTCCCCTTCAGGACTGATGGTCCCGTCACCTGATCACAGGGCACACTCTCGTTGGTTCAGAGAAGCCTGCGTCCGCTGCTCGATGCTCCGCCCCGAGCCCGACCAGCGCGGCCGACTCGTCGAGATCCGCGACAACCTGGTAGCCCGCATCACCGAGGCCGAACGCGAAGGCTGGCTCGGCGAGCTGGAAGGACTTGAGGTCAGCCTTTCCGGCGCCCAGGACAAGATCGCTCAGCTGGATGCCGAACTGGCTCGCCGGAGCACCACCGTGGATCTCGGTATCCCGACCTTCCGGGACATTGCCGGCCGGGACGGCACTCACCTCGGCGGTCCGGGTGACGGGGCAGAAAGGCGAGGCCGTTGCTAGTCCCGGTAGCCGCACCCCGAGGCCGTCTTGGCCTCGGTGACGCTCACGGCCGTGTCCTGAGATGTCTCAGCCGAGGTGCAGCAGGTGTTGACCCCGCAGCATGCGCTGTCCGCCAAGGGCGCGCAGGCGCGGCCCTACGTCTGCTGGGCCTCGCCGCCCGACGTACGACAAGCGGAAGCGTCAGTAAAAACTGGGTGATACGACACTGCCCGCCGCCTATGGAGGAGGGGGCGGGACTGGAGGATGTGGCGGCGGCGGAAGGGGGCGTTGTTTCTCACGGCGGGCCAGGAGCGAGGGAAACGTAAAGCCGACAACGCCTCCTGCGACACCGCCGATTAGCGCGGACAGCAGAACGCTCCACCCGATACCGGAGTCGAGAAGCTCCGGCGGTCCTGCCACGATGCATCCGAAGATGCTCGTTACCAATGCGCCACGCCAACGGCGGCGCAGGCTGGGCCAGTTTTTCCTCATAGAGGCCTTCCTCTCGTGCTACTGAGGGCCTGCGAGGCGGAGTACGCTCGCAGGCCCTCGTCTATGTGCCTCTTATCTCACAGGAAGCGTCCGAGCCAGGCTCCAGCTGGACTAGAGCCGAGCGCTCCCCACATAGTTCCGTTCATGAAGGCATCGGACCGGTCCTCGTTGTTTCCACCGAGCAGAGCGGATCCGATGGCCGCGCCGGATCCAGAACTGACGCCGACCACGACTGCTCCGGCGACGATGCACCCAACGCCCGTGGAGCACACGGCGGCGACGGCTGCCACACCGATGACGCCTCCGACGAACGCTCCGAGGCCCTCCCCAATGTCCGGCCATCCGAACAGTCCAGTGGGGTCGATGATGTTGGTGGGGTCGCCGGAGGCGTAGAGGTACGGGTTGGCTTCGAGTCCGGACGGGTCGGGCTGGGTGAAGCGGCCGAGGTTCGGGTCGTAGAAGCGGGCCTGGTAGTGGTAGAGCCCGGTCGGGTCCTGGTAGCCGCTCGCGAAGCGGTAGGGCTGGGAGACCTTCTCGTTGGCGGTGGTGACGCCGCGCGGGCTGTAGGTGTAGGTGTTGACCTTCTCGCCGTCGGCGTTCACCACGGCTTCGATGGTGCCGAGGGAGTCCGCGAGGTAGTAGTACGTCTTGTCCTTGGTGCGGAACGAGTTGAGGGTGCCTCCTGCTTCGCGGGTGAAGTTCGTGTCCACGCCGCCGGCGGTCTGGGAGGCCAGGCCGAGCGGGCCGTGGTGGAAGGCGGTGCCGCCGAACTGGGTGCGCTCGGAGTTGTCCGTACTGGCGTAGCGGCCCTTGTACGTGGTGCCGCCGTGAGTGATCGACGTCTGCTGGGAGAAGTCGCTCCACTGGCCGCCGGTACGGGTTGTCTCGGGGGTCGGGGCGGCTGCGGTCTCGTTGCCGTCCTGGTCGTAAGACCAGTTGGTCGAGGAGCCGTTCTTGCCAGTGATCTGGCTGGCGGCGTTGTAGGAGTAGGTGGAGCCGCCGGGGCAGCCGGCCGCGGTGCCCTGTGAGGTGAGGTTGCCCGCCTTGTCGTAGCAGTAAAGCCAGCTGCTGTTGACCGTGGTGCCCTTGGTCTCCTTCGTGAAGGTCAGGCGCCCGGCTGAGTCGTAGTCGTAGGTGCGCTTGAGGCCGGTCGCCGCGTCGGTGCGCGTGCGGATCTTCGTGCCGTCCTTGGTGGTGGTGCCACTGGTGTACGTGTAGGTGTAGGCGAGATCCATCAGGGTGCCCTTGGGCGATGTCGCCTTGATAGCCGTGGCCCGGTTGGCCTTGTCCAGGCTGATCGACTGAACCGTCCCACCCGGATAACTGATCTTGGTGCGGGCGTCGTTGGCGTTGTACTCGTAGCCGGTCTTCTGGCCGAACGGATCGGTCAGCGACTCCAGCCGGTTGGTCTTGCTGTAGGTGTAGCGGACGGTGCCCGAGGGGTCCTTGTACGTTTCGACGTTGCCGTCGGCCGTGTAGGTGAGCACGGTCTGGGAGCCGTCCTGCAGGGTGCGGACCGTTTCCCGGCTGAGCGGGTCGAAGTCGTACTTGGTGATGCCGGTCGCATCCGAGCGCTGCTTGAGGTTGCCGTCCGCGTCGTAGGCGTAGGTCACGGTCGCGTTGGTGCTGGAGACCTTGGTGATCCGGTCGCGGTTGTCGTAGACGTAGACCGTCTTGAGGCCACGGCCGTCGGTGACGGTCTCGGTGCGACCCAGGCTGTCGTACGTGTACTTGGTCTCGCCGAGCGGCTTGGGCGGGGTGACCTTGGACAGGTTGCCCTTGGCGTCGTAGGAGAACCTCGTCGCGTTCTGGTTGGCGTCCTTCACCTCGCAGCGCTGGCCCTCGAAGCCGCCGCAGGTGGGGGTGGCGGGGTTGTACGTGAAGGAGCGGGTGCCGCCCTCGGGGCCGGAGACCGTCTCCTTGGTGGTATTGCCCGCCGAGTCGTAGCTGTAACTGACCGAGACGCCGTCCGCCGTGTCGAGCTTCCCGGGCACGTCCGCGCCGGCGACGGTCTGGTAGGCGGACAGTGAGGAAGTAGCGCCGGTCGGCAGCTTCGCTGTCGTCGGGTTCGAGCGTGCATCCCACCCGTAGGTCGTCACGTTGCCCGGTGCGCCCCCGACTCCCATGGCATCGACCGCGGTTGCAACGTTCCGGTTCGCGTCATAGGTACGGTCGCGGGAGCGCCCCAAGGCATCGGTGACCTTGGTGATCTCACCGTCGGCCGCGTACTTGTACGTCGTGGTGTCGCCAACGGGGTCGGTGACCGTCGTGGTGCCCGCGGTGTTCGGGGTGCTTGACGAGTAGTCGTAGAGGTAGGTCGGGCCGGTCTCCCCCGAGCCGTCGAAAGTGGTGGCCCGCTTCATGGACGTCACCCGGTTGTGACTGTCGTAGGTGAAGACGGTCACCCGCCCTTCAGGCGTGGTGATCTTCGTCAGGCGGCGGTTCGAGTCATAGCCGAAGGCAGTGGCCTTGCCCTCTGTGTCGGTGGTCTTGGCAAGGTCACCGGCAGGGTTGAGGTCGTAGACCGCGGTGCGGCCGGAGTTGTCCTTGGCCTGCCACTGCGAGGCGTCGGTCTTGACCAGGTCGATCCAGCGGCCGGAGCGGGACTCGGTGAGCTTGAACCCCTTGTGCTCGCCGCCCTCGTCATGCTGGTCCACGAGCACGTGCCCGCCGTTGCGGTCGCTCACCTTCACCAGAGTGCCGACCGCGCTGTAGGTGTCCTTCATGCCCGATGCGCGCTGGGTGAGCGTGTACTCGCCGCTGGAGGTCTTCTTCAGGTCCAGGCGGTAGCCCTCGGGGGTGGTGAAGGTGCCGTCGGCCTTCTTGGCGAAGGAGACCGAGCCGCCGGTGGCGTCGTAGAGCACCACTTTGTCGCTCTCGATCTGCAGGTAGCGCTCATACCCCTGCCACCAGCGCTGCGAGACCTTCCCCCAGGGGGCGTCCATCGAGTTGTACGTCCGTGACAGCTGCAGTGACTGGCTGACGCCGGCGATCTGGAAGTCGGTCGCCGCCAGCATGAGATTGCCGGTGGAGTAGTTGACGCGCGCCACCAGGGAGTCCGTCACCCGGACATCCGAGATCAGGTGCCAGGGCACCTGCCCCTGCCCCTTGGGTACCACTGCCGCAAGCGCACCCCCGGCGCGCTGCGGGTCACCGGTCGCGGCATGCGCGCGTTCCCTCTGCGCGGCCAGCCATCGGGCAAACTCTGCCGTGGGCGCCTTCGCCCGAATGGACTTTGGGGCCTCCGTCGTGCCGACCTTCACCGGCGGCATCTCGGCCTTCGCACCGTCCTTGCCCCACACCGAGGACGGCTTGCCCGGCCCCGGTTCGGCCGCCATCGCGGGGACTACCCCCGCTGCCAGAGCCAGGGTGACCGAGGCCGCGACGGCGCCACGCCTTGCCCGGGTGCGGGCACGTTTACGGGACGTACCGTTGATTCTTAAGTACACAGTTTCCCCTCGTGTTTGCCCCTATGGAGGCACGGAGAGCAGCGCGGGCCTAAAAGGGGGAGGCCGGCGCCCTCGGGATGACAGCGGAGGGTGCGGGCCTAGTGCCGTGACGCTGCTCTCCGTGCCGTACTGGACCGCACCGGGTGGGTCGAATCCCGGTGCGGTGCGCTCGTCGTCCAGCCGATCCGCGGCTCGTGGCCTGGCAGAACGTCACCCAGTGTCGTGGGACGCCACATGCCGTTGGTCTGGACCGTTCAGCGCGGCTGCCACCGTAGGCACAGCCGCCGCTGCCCGTACACCGCCAGTCGAACGCGTGGCCGAAATCGAAGGGCTAAGCGGAAGAACCGGCTGGCGAACCGGAAAGAGCACAGACCTGCGTCATCCTGTGAGGCCCCTGTGAAGGGGGTGGCGGAGCGGACCGTTCCGGGCGAAATCGGATCGGCTCAATGCGACCCCGCCCTCTGGGCCGCGGGCCCTACCGAGAAGGCCGTACGACGCCGCACAGCCCGGAGCAGATCAGCGCCGCCACCGAGGAGGCGTTCCACCTGCGCTCCCCCGCCCAAAGCGCCGCGCCGGACACACAAATGACGACTGTGGGCAGTTCGGGGCGCCAACTTAGTTCAGAGAAGGTCACCGTGCCGATCTCCGTAGCCAGCGCGACCGAGGACCACTCGATCAAATTCCACCAGTACCACCTGGAGGACATGAGCCGGGTGCGGGTGCGCAAGTACTGCGAGACCGAAGACCGGGAGATCGACCAGAGCGAGATCGGCAAGGGCTACCAGCTCACCAAGGACCAGATCATCCCGATCAGCGAGGAAGAGCTGCGGGACCTGCCGCTGCCGACCGCCAAGGCGATCGAGATCGTCGCGTTCGTGCCGCTGGACTCCGTCGACCCCCTGAAGATCGGCGAGGGCTACTACCTGGCACCCAGCGGGCTTATCTAGATCTCGCTCTGATACTTGCTGGTCAGCAGGGTGTCGTGTGGTGAGGGACGTGACGTGTGGAAGGTCAACCTGGAGCGTCAACTCTGCGTCGAGGCGGATTGGTTGTGGCAGTGGCCCCGCCGAAGGCGGGGCCACAGCGTTGATCTGTGAGGTGCGGTTGCGGTCGGTACCGAAGCTCTGTGCTTGTCATGCTGGCGAGGGAGGCAAGGTCACGGGCGTGAGCGCGGGGGATTGAAGACGCAGAACTCGTTGCCCTCCGGGTCGGCAAGGACAATCCAGCGAAAGCCGTGTTCGCTCATTTCTTCAGAGAGCCGCTCGGCGCCGAGTCGTTCGAGACGGTTGGCCTCGGAGGCCAGGTCTACGGTCCCGAAGTCCAGGTCAAGGTGCATGCGGTTCTTCCCCTGCTTGGGTTCTGGGACGTGCTGCAGGAGGAGAGTTGGTGCTGGAGTCCGCCCCACCAGGCTCAGGTAAGGGGGTCCGTGGAATCCGCGCCGGTAGTCCAGCGGGGCGAGCGCTGCGAGCCAGAAGTTCGCTTGCGCTTCGGTGTCGACACAATCCAGCGTCACGACGATCTGCATGGCGGAACGGTAGGAGCCCTGGTCCGCCTTGACGATCCATTTTCTGCAGCACCCGGCCTCGTTAGCTTGTCTTTAAACCTCGGATGGCCATCGGGTGATGTTCCCAGGTGAATAGTTCGTAGGTCCGGCCCTTGTCGGTGACGGTCTCGGATGCTGAGTCAGCGGGGCGGAAGCCGGCGGATCGCGCGACCGCGATGCTGGGGTGGTTGTCGGGTTCGATCTCCAGGATCACCCGCGGCAGGGCAGCACTAGCGTGCGCGTACGCGGTCACGGCCTGGACAGCGCGCACTGCCAGCCGCTGTCCCCGGTGGGCGGCGCCCACGATGTAGCCGATGCTGCCGGTGACCTGGTTGAGCAGGACTTCTCCCAGGGCCCGTTGCCCGTCGGTGGTGATGCCAGGTGGATCCGCTCGTTCCCGCGTCGGGCTTGATGCACGTTGTGCAGGTATCGCAGCGCGGCGGCCTGGTCGAACGGCGACTCCAAGGGCGTCCGATAGGCGACATCGGGGTCGTCGAACAGCTCTTGCATGACATCGAGATCGTCACTCGTCCATTGGCGAAGGACCAGGTCGTGAGCGGCGAGCTGGAAGGTATGCATGTCCATAGCGACCTCATTCTGCCTCGGGGATGGCTCAGTGCAGATGGCCTCGAACGGTGCCTCGAACATGATCGCCGTGCGGGAGTTCCCAGTACGTGAGCACGGCCTTCGTCTGATCATGTGCTCCGACCAAGGTGCACCGATCGAGACGAAGGCCATGAGGGTGAGTCTTCTGATGGATGAGGGCAGGACGGGCACGTGACCTTCGCTCGGCTGTGGAAGACGTTGACCAGCAAGTCCCGCCGGGGTGTGCCGCTTTGGCAGTCAGGGCGGCACACCCCGGCAGGGCGAAGGTTATCCAGCGTGTCCGTGCAGGTCCTCTGCGGGAGCAGGCGCTGGCATACGCCAGGCCACGACCGCACCGGTCACGAGCCCCACGGCGGCCAGCAGGGTAGCGACCAGGAAAGGATCGAGGGAGTGCAGGGTCGGAGCGAACCCGATCCCGACACAGACTGCTACCCCGGACGCACCGCCCAACTGGTCGGCCGCGCGCTGGACGCCCGAGGCGATCCCGGCGTCGTCCTCGGTGACACCGCTGACTGCGACGTACTGCAGCCCCACGATGCCGAACCCCATCCCGGCCGCGATCAGAATCATGGCCGGGATCATCGCCAGCCCGCCTGCCTGCAGAACCGAACTAAGCGCGATCGCGGCCATCGCGGCCGCGGTGAACCCGATGCCGGCAAGGACACACGCACGTGCTCCCCAGCGGCCCAGCAGACGAGGCACGAAGATCGAGAATGCGATCAGCGAGACAGCCAGTGGCAGCATCGTTAGGCCCGCACCGAGCGGGCCGATGCCCAGCCGGTCCTGCAGATAGAAGGTGAACAGCAGGAACGAGGTCGACAACGCCCCGCTCAGCAGCATCGTGGTCAGGTTGGCCGCCACACGCGTGCGGTTGGCAAAAAAGTGCAGCGGCAGCAGCAGGTTACGCGAGCGTGCCTCGATGCGCACGAACCCGGCCCCGGCGGCCACCGCCCCGGCCAGCGCCCCCGGGACCATCCATGCGGGCGTTCCGGGTTCACCAGCCTGGACCACGCCGAAGGTGAACAGCAGCGGGCAAGCGGTCAGCAACAGCGCGCCGGGAAGGTCCAGCGGCGGGGCATCCTTGGTCACCGGCCGGCCGCCCTCGACCAGGAAGACGGCTGCCAGCAGCACAATCAGGATGAACGGGACCGAGATCAGGAAGATCCACTGCCACCCCAGGTGGGCGGTGATGATTCCGGACAGGACGAATCCGAGCACGAGACCGCAACTGGCCACCGCGGCCCACACGCTCAGGGCCCGCGACCGGCGCGGGCCTTCGGGGAACATCAAGACGATGGTGGCCATCGCGGCAGGCAGCGCGATGGCCTCACCGGCGCCCTGCAGCAGGCGCGCGACCACCAGCAAGGCAAAAGTGGGTGCCAGGCTAGCCAGCAGGGACGCGGCGCCGAACAGGCCGGTGCCGAGCAGCAGCACGCGCCGCCGCCCGAGCAGGTCGCCCAGCCGGCCACCGAGCATCAGCATCCCGCCACCGGTGACCGTGTAACCGACCACGACCCAGGTCAGAGTGTGCCCGTCGACGTCGAAGTCGGCGCCGATCGAGGGCAGGGCGATGTTGACCACGGTCACGTCGACCGCGATGAAGAACTGCAGCATGGACATCGCGCACAGCACCAGCCATGCGCGTGCAGGGGACGGGCTGTGCCCGCGTGAAGAAACGATGCCTGAAAGCATCAGGTGCTCCGTTGCTCAGAGAAAGCTCCGAGCAGCACGAACGTGCCGCTCCGGTCTGATCACGAAGCGGCTGGACGCCCAGGAAGAGTGTGAGTCGAACGCCCCGCCGCTAGCGGGACGTCCTGGTCACTGCGGCACAAGCGGCCGCACACGAAGCAGCAGACATGCCGTGAACGCTACCAGGGAGGGGGCACTCGTGAATCCGTTCGCCTGGGTTCGCAGGACACGGGGAGCTCGTCATCGCCGAGCACCTATCCGCGCGACGTCTTAGCTGTCGGTGCACGAGGGCCAGTGGTCTTCCGCCCACTCCGGCCAACCCGGCCAGCCCGCCGGCGGGCTGGGGATCTCGCCCCCGGCGAGTTCGGCGACGTCAGGCACCTGGAACTGCTCCCGCCATTGGTCTACGTCGGTCTCGCTCATGGGAAACGTCTGATGCGGTGTCGTCGCCTGGCGGTGCGCGATGCGGGCGAGCTGGAAGTCCTTGTCCACGGGCACGTAGACCACCTGACATGCTGCCCCTGCCGAGCGTGCCAGCCAGCGCAGTGCCGACCGTTCATCGCGGCCCCAGAGCCCGTAGTCGAGCACGACGCTGGTCCCCAGCCGCAGCGCCTGGAGGGCCACCGAGATGAGCCGCCCTTCGAGCACCCAGCGCTTTCCGTAGGCCATCGAATCGCCGAACAGCGGGATCATCCAGTGGTCTGGGGTCAGCCGCAGTGCCCGGTGCGTTGCGGCGAGCTCTTTGGCCCGGGTGGATTTCCCGGCTCCGGGGAGCCCGACCATCAGGAGCAAGGTGGCAACAGGCGGATCCTGCGCGACGATGGGGCTGGCTTCATGTGGGCAAGGGGATGGGGTTTCGTTCTGTGAACCGAAGCGCTGCGACTGAGACATGACTTCCCTGATCAGGCAGGATGGCCCGGCAGCACAGAAACAAGCGAGTGGCTGCCGGCAGGACACTGATCCGGCGGTGCGTCGTGGCACTGGCCCCGGCCCGGGGTCAGCAACGAGGCCGCGGTCATGGGCAACCGCGGGTACCGCCGCTAAGCAGCGGTACGGGTGGTCATGGCAGCGCAGCAACACATGCCTTCACCATAGCCGACAGCGTCGGCGGACCGTTTCATGCGATGAATCGCGAAGAACCGGTACTCGCTGCCACGATGGATCAGCCGACATCGCAAACAGGCACTTATGCCTTGTCGCCCTGGTTGGTGTCGCGGATCATCTGCCGCAGGCTCGTGCGGGCGGCCGCCAAGTCGGCCTCCAGGGCGCGGGCCTTCTTCTTCAGCGGCCGCAGCTCGGCGAGTTCTGCTTCCAGCTTCCGATTGGCATCGGTGAGCTCGGTGATCCGCTCCGCCAAGGGGCGTTGAGTGATCTGGTCGAGCTGCTGGCCGAGGTTGTGCCGCATGCCGGACTGCAGGCGCTCGCACTTGTCCCGGAGGGCTCTGATTTCTTCGTGGGCCATGGCCAGGTCGGCCTTGAGGCTGGCCGAGGAGGCGAGCTCTCCGTTGGAACGGGCGCGGACGGGACCTGTGTCCTGCTTGTCGATGGCGGCCTGAACGTGTCCGCGGACCCCGTCGGCATAGACCAGCCAGGTGGAGACCCGGGCCCGGCGGGCGAGCTCTCTGAACGTGATCTGTTCGCCCTCGTCGAGCATGTACTGAAGGGTGCCGAAGACCCGCTGGCGTTTCGTGACGCTGGTTCGGCGGCGTGAGGCCGCGAGGACCTCCGCGGGCGTGCGGGCGCTCATCACGGGTTCCCTTCCTGGCGGTTGATCACGGTGACTGGCAGCAGGACGCGGTCGCCGCCGGCCCGGAGCCGACGCAGCATGACCGCGGCGTCCTCCAGTTCTGCGCGTTCATCGGCGGGCAGGGCGGCGAGCTGGTCCTGCATCTTTTCCGCGATCTCCTCGTAGGCGGTGATCTCGGAGGTGAGGTTGTCGATGACGAAGTCCGCGGCGTCCATGGCCCGGGCTCGTTCGCGGTCGGCCCGCAGGCTGTTGGCGTGATCTTCGATGGCGGGCAGGTAGGACGGGTCGGGGCGATAGAAGCCGCAGCCGGCGCATTGGAAGCGGATCGGGCAGGCGTGACCACCGGCTTTGACGTTCGAGGGCTCGGTGCAGCCGCCGAACGGGACCGCGATCGAGCGGTGTTCGTAGGTCTGTGAGGAGCAGGGCCGGGCCGTCCCGTTTCGGTCGATGACCTGCTGGCTGAGGAGTTTGACCGCGGCCCGCTTCCGCTCCAGCGTGACGCGGTAGTAGCCCATGGTCGTCGAGATGTCCTCGTGGTCCATCAAGTCGCGCAGGACATCGACCGGGGTGCCCGCGTCGGCGTGTCGTTGAGCGAAGGCGTGACGAAACGCGTAGGGGAAGATCAACGAGCGGTCGAACGGGATGACCTTGCCGTCGGCGTCGAGGGCGTCGCTGTTGATGGCAGGCAGCGAGTCCACCCAAGTGCGCAGGGCGCCGTTGAAGGTGCTGCTGGCCATGTGGTCCCAGCCGCTGCGGTCCGTGATCGCGGGAAACAGGTACTCGTCGCTGGTGGCCGGGGCGGCGATGTGGTCCCGCGTCCGCTGCCAGCGGGCGATCGTCTCGGTGGTCTGTGCGGTGATCGGCAGGCGGCGCTTCATGCGCTGGCCCTTGTGGTTGTTCCAGATCAACGACACCTCTTCTCCGTCCCGTTCCAGGCAGTTGCGGGGCAGGGAGATGATCTCCAGAGGACGTCGGCCGGAGTCCCTCATGATCACGTAGAGGGTGTGGAACATCATCTGGATCTCGTCGGGGTGCAGATCGCCATAGGTGAGGCCGACGGCGAGCGCGTTCAGGTGGGCATCGAGTTGGCGGATGACGTATTCGGGTACGGCCTTGCCGAGCTCGTCCTCGTTGTCGTCCTCAGCCGCGATGCGGTGGGACGGATGCCGGGCGAAGGTGCCGGGCAGCCCTTCCAGGAGTTCGGCGAGGCGCCCGAACTCCACCAGGGCGAAGAAGTGCCCCAGGAAGCAGAGGCGTTGATTCCAGCCATAGATCCGCCCGTCCTGCCTGCGTGCGGAGCGGATCTCGTCATAGACGGCCTGGACATGCGTGAAACCGAGACCGGACAGTTCGTGGCCGCCTCCGGGCAGCCGGTTGAGCGCGGCCGAGGCCAGCTCGACGGTCCTGAACCAGGCTCCGAACTGGGCGCTGTTGGGCCGCTCGGCCTGGACGCGCTCGCGCAGCAGGCGCCGTAACCACAGCTGCGAGATGCAGGACAGGTCGACGACCCCGGCCTTGCGTCGCCGGCCGGTGCGGGAGGTGGATTTCAGCCCGGCCTCGCGCAGGTCCAGACGCGTATCGGCCCAGGGATCGCGGCCGTTGAACCGTGCGTAGGCGTGCTGAACCGCCCAGGTCACCTCCCGTGCCATCGCCCGGGCGTTGGGGGCGCTGGGGAAACGCTCTTCGAGCCAGGCCTCTCTGGCCAAGGTGGCCTCCGGACGCATCGCCAGCTCGCGGACCACCCGCCGAACCTGCCGCGGCTCGATCTTGCATCCGAGGTCGTCCCGCCGCTGCAGGCCGAGCAGAAACTCCAGCCGCAGCACCGGACTCAAGGAGATGAGCGAGAACTTGTAGGTGTCCAGGACCGGGGACTGGGTGGTGGCCCAGCTGCGGATCGCCGCGGCCTCCTCACGGCTGCGGGACGGGAACTCGGCCTCCCATCGCCGCACGTGATAGGTGACAGACCGGGATCGCTTCGTGAAGCGACTTGTTCGGGCAACGGAGCACCGTGCAGGCAGCCGGGACCGGAAACGGGCGGGTGAGACCAGACACGGCCCACTCAGAGATCGGAAGATCCGTGGACCGGAACCAGAGCGTGTAGTGGCTCAGGCAGAGCCCGTGCGTCTGCTGCACTCTGCCGCAGCGGACCCCGTCCCGCTCGGCCATGCAGTCGACCGGGTCGACGCCCCTGATCCTGCGGTCGGGGACGAACGTGGCGATGAACTCCTCGCGGCTCGCGCATGCATGGTTGCCGGTCTTGAAAGCCTTCCTGCAGCCATCACAAAGCCCCTGACGACGCGCATTCGTGCCCCGCGGGCAGGCAGCGACCAGGCACTTCCAGATCGTATTGCGAGAACTGTCCGGGTCGGCGGTGAACAGCCAAGCCTGTTGGTCCCACTCGCCCGGACGCCAACCCTGGCGGACGTTGTCTGTGAGCCATCGAAGCCAGCCGTCTCGATCACCACGAGCCGCCGGCGGCAGCGAGATGACCTGTGCTTCCGGCCGTTGCATGGTCACCGGACCTCCCGTGCGACGCGCTCGACCGCCTCGCGCTTGCGGGTGTCGCTGGCGTGCAGATAAGGAGCGAGCGACGCCGGAGAAGCGTGTCCCAACAGGGTCTGGACCACGTCCTGCGGAACCCCCGCGGCGATCCACTCGGTCGCCGCCGTGTGCCGCAGCATGTGCGGACGGGCAACGATCTCCGCCCACTTCGCGATCCGATCGAAGAGCTGCTTGGCGTTCGGATAACTCATCGGCCGGCCCAGCGGAGCCCGGAACAGGTTCACGAAGACCATGTCGCACTCATCGGCCGCGGGCACTTCCGCCCGCTCCCACTGGTAATCGCGGTAGGCGAGCGTCACGTCCTCACCGACCGGAACGACCCTCGACTTAACCGACTTGGCCAGTGCGTTGTTGACGTTGTCCGGACGCCGCCTGACGTGGACGTGCGGCCCCTTGGAGTGGCAGCCCAACGACCGTGAATCGGACAGTAGATGGAGATTCTCCCGGCGCAGTCCAAGGGTCTCGCCGATGCGCATCCCGGTCGCCCGCATCAGCACGATCAAGAACTTGTCCCGGGCGTGCCGGGCCAGGCGGATCATGAGGTCGACCTGCTCCGGCGTGAAGCGCTCGATGCCGGGATCGTCGACTTTGAACTTGAGCGTGCGGGCTCGAACATGCCGGAACTGACCGTTCTCACCCGTCTCGAACCCCTGCGGCACGAACCGCAAGTACTTCGGCCGCGACAAAGCGGCGGGGTGGGATGCGGGCATAGAGCTTCGCGATCATCCAGGGCAGGCCCAGGATCCGAAAGAGGTGGGTGCGATGAGCACCCCCGAGGAGACGTTGTAGAGCGGTCCGGCCGGCCCGTTGATGACGCCGAGGGAGATCGGGGGTTCCTCGGCCAGGTGGTGACGCAGAATCGCGGCAAGCTGCTCGGGTTCGGTGGTGAGCAGTTCGCGGGCAGCGCGGGGTATCCAGCTAGTGCTGTGACCGCGTAGGTTCGCCGGGTTGGGTTGGGCGAGCCGTCTTCACGGACCGGGCTCTGACCAGAGCCCGGTGTCAGAGCCTCCCGATAGCGTGCCGGCAACCAGATCCAACTCCTCTTCGGGAGAACCACCGTGGACATCCTGCTCATCGCTGGCTTGTGGCTTGACGGATCCGCCTGGGACGACGTCGTGCCGGAACTCATCGCGCTCGGCCACCATCCCGTGCCGCTCACCCTCCCGGGCCAAGGCGACGGCGCCGCCTCCGCCACGCTTGACGACCAGCTGGAAGCAGTGCTTGCCGCGGTTGACGCCGCGCCCGGAAAGCCGCTGGTGGTAGGTCACTCCGCAGCATCGACCCTGGCCTGGCTGACCGCCGACGCGCGACCGGAGAAGGTGGCCAAGGTCGCCCTGATCGGCGGCTTCCCCGCCGCCGACGGGCGAGCCTACGCCGATCACTTCGCGATCGAGGCCGGTGCTATGCCCTTCCCGGGCTGGGATCCCTTCGAGGGCGCGGACGCCGCCGACCTGGACCAGCAGACCCGCGACCGCGTCGCGTCCGCCGCGGTTGCTGTCCCTGAGGCGGTCGCCAGGGGAGTCGTACGCCTGACCAACGAGCGCCGCTTCGACGTCCCCGTGGTGGTTGTCTGCCCCGAGTTCACCCCGGCTCAGGCTAAGGAGTGGATCGCCGCCGGTGAGAGTCCTGAACTCGCTCGCGCTACCCACCTTGAGTATATGGACCTCGACTCGGGTCACTGGCCCATGGCCACCCGCCCCCGCGAACTCGCCCGCGTCCTGGCGGAGGCCGCCAACTCCTAGCGGTGCCGGGTTGGGCGGTCAGGCCACCGCTGACATCGGCCGGCCGCCCCAGCGGATGCCCTTCTCGCTGCGGATGCGGGCACGTTCCTTGCGCTGGGCCGCGAGAACACCGGGATGTCGGGCGTTGGCGTTCCGCCAGTGCAAGTAGGCGTGCAGGGCACGGGTCTGCGCGGTGTGGTTGCGGTGGTTGGAGTTGGCGACGGTGAACTGCCGCAGCGGTCCGAAGTGGGCTTCGATCGGGTTGGCCCAGGACGCGTAGGTCGGGGTGAAACACAGGTTGACCTTGCTCTTCTTCGCCCAGCGACGGATGTCGGCGCCTTTGTGGGCGGACAGGTTGTCCAGGATCACGTAGATCGGGGCGCCGTCGGGCCGGGCGGCCCGGATCGACTTCAGCGCGGCCAGGGTGTTCGCGGCGCCCTTCCTGCGGCGGTTGGCGCCCCAGAGGGTGTCGTCGCCGACCGAGTAGCAGCCGTGGAAGTAGCGCACCCCGTGGGTGCGGTGATAGGTCGCGGGATGCCGCTCGGGCCTGCCCTGCTCGGCCCAGCATGACCCGGCGGTGGGTCGGATCCCGAGCGGCCCGAACTCGTCGAACGCGAACACCCGGTCCGGGAAACGCTCCAGCACCTCTTCGATGCGGTCCACCTTGGCGTCGCGCTCGGGGTCGGGCGATTCCTTCCACGTTTTGGTCCGCTGGAAGGTGATGCCGTGGCGGGTGAGTAGGCACCGTAATGCCTCACGGCCGATCCGGATGACGCGGCCGTGCACTTTCCGCAGGTAGGCGGCGAGTTTGCGGATGGACCAGCGGGTGAAGGGCTGACCGAGCTTGGTCGGGCGGGTGGTGGCCGTCGCCACGACGAAGTCCTCGTCGTCAGGGTTGAGCAGGCGGGGACGGCCTCCCGCCCACCGAGGGGCCAGGCAGGCCAGGCCGATCTGGTTGAACCGATGGATCACGTCGCGAACGGTGTCCTCATCGGCATGCACCAGCTTTGCGATCACAGGCACCCGGTTGCCGCCAGCCGAAGCCAGCAGCATCATCGCGCGCCGATACCGCACCGAACTGGTGCTGCCCCGGCGCACGATCTGTTGCAGCTTCTGCCCTTCCTCGTCGGTCAACCTGCGCACACGGACAGGCTCAGCCACCACACCTCCAGCAGTCGGATCGGATGCCACGCCATATCCAACCCATGCGACCACCAACCCCGTGAACCTTGCTGGTCACAGCATTAGGGCCGCAGGACGCCTCTGACCGGTCGAAGCGGCCCCAGACCTTGTCGACAGCCTGCACGATGGCGTCGGACGTCCCTCCAAGAAACCAGCCCGCCGCCCCCGCGCACCTCAGGCTGTCACGCTTGGTGATGAGTCCTGCCCGTCGGCGGAAATTCCCATGCGGCTTGACGCACGGCCTCGCCATGCCGTTGTGCGACGACGTGGCGTGTCCGCCCCCGTCGGCCCGGGTTGCCTTGCCTCGGTCGGAACGGCGAGATGTGGCGGGTCGGAGCGCGGTGGCGCAGCGCGTCCACGATCGCTGTAACGCACCACTCTGCTGCTACGCAGGGCACCGACGCGGGCTGGTCGCACACCTGGCCGAACGCCGGGGATCAGCCCGATCAGTGCCGCTACCACCCTGACAGCGCCGAACGTGAACCGTCCGAGATCCAGCACGGTGACGCGGCACGGTCCGGTGCGCTGCTGGCGTCACCGACCCCAGAGACCTGCGCGTGGGCAGCGGGCGGACCGGCGGAGGCCCTCGCTCCGCCCTCGGACTCCGGCGGACTCGCTCTTTCAGCGAGGTCATCGGTGGGATGGAGCTCCTTAGACGTCATTTCAGTTGGTGAGTCGGCGGTGACATATGAGGGTCGCTGCGATGGCGGTGAAGGCGAGGAAGTGTTCGGGCTTGCGTTCGTAG
>NZ_JBITGX010000019.1:0-185499 GCF_044457425.1 Streptomyces sp. NPDC050546 | reverse complement strand
CCTCGACTACCTCGGCCGCCTCGACCACCAGATCAAAATCCGCGGCCAACGCATCGAACCCGCCGAAATCGACACCGCCCTCCAAACCCACCCCGACGTGCTGCACGCCATCACCACGGTCCACGTCTCCGCCGACGGCACGACACACCTGGCCGCGTACTACACCGCCCCGGACGGCGCCGAACCGCCCGCCGCCCCGGATCTGCGCGCCCATCTGCGGAACCGTCTGCCCGCGGCCATGGTCCCGGCCCACCTCACGCACCTGCCCGAGCTGCCCCAGCTGCCCAACGGCAAGGTCGACCGCAAGCGGCTGCCCGCGCCCGGCGGACAGACCGGGGGGCTGCCGAAGGTGGCGCCGCGCACCGCGGAGGAGTTCGTGGTCGCCGAGATCTGGTCCGAGGTGCTCGGCGTACGCGACCTCGGCGTCCAGGACGACTTCTACGACGTGGGCGGGGACTCCCTGCGCGCGATCCAGGTCTGCCAGCTGCTCTCGGACACCGGGTCCCCGGTCCCCCTGCCGTTCCTGCTCGGCAACCACACCGTGGAGCAGCTCGCCGCCCGGCTCGGTGCCGGCGCGGAGACGGACGCCGTCGGGGACGGCCCTGCATCCCCCGACGCCCCCGCGCTCGCCCGGTGAGGACCGCCTCCCGAACTCAAGACCCGCGATCCCGCCCGCTCCTGCGGGCAGCCGAATGGAGAACACCTTCATGACCACCACACCGCTGACCAGCACACCCCTTACCGCACCGAGCGACGGGGAATCCGGCGACCTCGGCCCCCGGCTGTTCCGGGAGGGCTACGCGGTGCTGCGCGGCAAGCGGCCCGGCGACGGGACTCCGGCGGCGGAGCTGGCCTCGTTCCAGGCGCTCTGGGACGACCTGGTGCTGGACGAGAACCTCACCGGCGGCAACACGTACCGCTTTCGGCGCTACGGCCGCGTATGGGGTGTGACGACGGCCGACGGGGCGGAGTTCACGCCGCTGCCGCACACCGCGTTCCAGCAGTCGGCCGAGCACATCCCGATCCACATGGGCCGGGCCCGGCTGTTCGAGCCGATCGCCCCCGAGCACCTGCTGCATCCGGTGCTGCACCGGCTGCTCGCCGACGACCTGCGGCTCATCGCAGCCGGCGACGACCGCCGGGAGTGGGAGATCGGCCTGCACATGGTGCGGACGGTCGCGGGCGAGACCCCGGGCCTGCCGACCCCCGAGGGCCGGCACCGCGACGGGCACGACTACATCGGCATGCACCTGATGAACCGGCGCGACTGCACCGGCGGCGAGTCGATCGTGTACCGGGAGGGCCTGCCGGACACCCGGCTGACGCTGACCGACCCGCTGGACGGGATGGTAGTGATCGACGCGGCGATCATGCACGAGGTCACCCCGATCGCCGCGACGACGGGCCAGGGCGTCCGGGACATGCTGCTCGTCGACTACAACGCGCGGGAGAATCGGCCGTGAACCGGCCGAGCCCTGCCCCGGCCGCCCCCGACCCCGTACCCCTGCTGCTCGACCTGGTCCGCACGCCCTCGGTGTCGGGAGACGAGCGGGCCGCGGTGCGGGTCCTCGTCGACCGGATGACCGTGCTCGGCTTCACGGCGTACGTGGACGGCGCGGGCAACGCGGTCGGCGAGTGCGGCGATCCGGACGGACCGGTGATCATGCTGCTCGGGCATATCGACACCGTCCCCGGCGACCTGCCGGTGGAGCGGCGCGGCGAGGTCCTGCACGGCCGCGGCACGGTCGACGCCAAGGGCCCGCTGGCCACGATGGTGTGGGCGGCGGCCCGCGCGGTCGCCGCCGGGGTCCGCGCCCGGCTGGTGGTGGTCGGTGCCGTGGAGGAGGAGGCGCTGTCCGGCGGCGCCCGTCATCTGGTCCACGAGCACACGCCGGACGCCCTGGTGATCGGCGAACCGAGCGGTGTGGACGGGGTGGTGCTCGGCTACAAGGGCATCCTGCGGCTGCGCTACGAGGTGGAGCGGCCGCCCGCGCACACCAGCACCCCCGAGGAGAAGGCCACCGAGGTCGCGGCCGGCTTCTGGGCGGCCCTGCGCGACGAGCTGGGGGCCCGCGACCCGGAGGCGGCGCTGTTCGACCGGCCGCTGCCGGCCCTGGTGGGCATGGGCGGCGACATCGAGCACGCCACGCTCGACATCTCCTGCCGCATCCCTCCCGGCTTCGACACCGACGGCTTCCTCGACCTGCTGCGGCGGGAGCACACGAACGGCGGCCTGATCACGGTGCTGGAACGCACCGACGCCGTCCGCTCCCCGCGTACCGACCCGGTCGTGCGGGCGCTCACCGCGGCGATCCGGAAGCGCGGGCTGCGCCCGGTGCCCAAGGTCAAGCTCGGCTCGTCGGACATGAACGTCGTGGCGCCGCACTGGCGGGTCCCCGTCGCGGCCTACGGACCGGGCGACGCCCGCCTGGACCACACCGATCAGGAGCACATCGACCTGCGCGAGTACCGGCTCGCGGTGGACACGCTGACCGACGCCCTCGGGCACCTGGCCGACTCCCTCGGCCGCGTACCGGCGGGCTCCGGCGAGAACGAGAGGACGGGGGTCCCCCGATGATCGATCCGACCGCACCCGTGGTCGTGCTCCAGTCCCGGATCCGGGTCGAGGAGAGGCGGCTGCTGGAGGAGTTCGACCGCAGGCGCGTGCCGTACCGGCTGCTGGACACCCGCACCGCGGTGTTCAGGCCGGGCGAGCTGAGCCTGCCGTACCGGGGAGCGCTGAGCCGGGAGATCTCGCACACCCGCAACCTGTATGCGACCCGGCTGCTGGAGCACGCCGGGCTGACCGTGGTCAACAGCCACGACATCGTCTCCACCTGCGGGGACAAGCTGCTCACCGCCCTGCGCCTGATGGAGGCCGGGGTCCCCACCCCGCGCACCCTGGTGGCCCTCACCCCCGATGCCGCGCTCGGCGCGCTGGACGACTTCGGCTACCCCTGTGTGTCGAAGCCGCTCACCGGCTCCTGGGGCCGCCTGGGCGCCCGCTTCAAGGACCGCGAGGCGGCGGAGGCGGTGCTGGAGCACCGGGACGCCCTGACCGGACCGCAGTACCGGATCACGTACGTCCAGGAGTACGTCGACAAGCCGGGCCGGGACATCCGCGCCTACGTCTTCGGCGGCGAGGTCGTCGGCGCGATCTACAAGTACTCCGATCACTGGCGCACCAACACCGCCCGCGGCGGGCGGCCCGAGGTCTGCCATGTCGGCCCCGAGCTGGAGAAGCTGCTGCGCGCCACGGCGGAAGCGATCGGTGAGGGCGTCCTCGCGGTCGACCTGCTGGAGGGTCCGCAGGGCGAGCTGTTCGTCAACGAGGTCAACCACACGCCCGAGTTCCACGGCGCGATCGACACGCTCGGCACCGGCATGGTCGGCCGCTACGTCGACTACGTGCTGCGCCGGCTCGAGACGCCGTGACGGCCACCCCCGACGGCCGGCGCCCCGACTACGGCCGCAGCGACAGGAGACGATCCCGATGAGCACCCACCGCACGACCCGCGTCACCACGATCCCGCTGACCTCTCCCCGGCCCTGCGACGGCGGCCTGCTGCCCGTCCCGGCCGGTCACTACGACTGGATACGGCTCCTGGTGGGGCTGGACGGCCCGCAGGACCATCCCGGCGCCGCCGAGCTGGACGAGGAGGTGTGGCTGCACTACCGCGAAGGCGTCGACCCGGAGTGGATGCGCACCACCGGCACCGCCGAGGACGGCCGCCGTACCGCGCGCATCCCGGTGCCCCGCCGCGATGAGCTGCTCGCCGTGCGCCTGCCCGACCGGCCCGGCGTCACCGTGCACGCCGCGGACTGCGTCGGCCGGCTGCCCGCCGCCGACACGATGAGCGGAGCGTGACGGCCATGAGCAGGCTCGCCATGTTCGGCGGCACCCGCACGCTGACGGCCGAGAACAAGGAGCCCGCGCTGATCGGCTGGCCCGTGGTCACCGACGCGGAGCGCGAGTCGGCGCTGCGGGTCCTGGACAGCGGTCAGTTCACCTCCAACAACACCGATGGCGAGGTGCAGCTGCTGGAGCGGGAGTGGGCCGAGTACGTCGGCACCGCGCACTGCGCCGCCGTGTCCAACGGCACCGCAGCCATCGAGCTGGCGCTGGCGGCCGCGGGCATCGAGCCGGGCGCCGAGGTTCTGGTGCCCGCGTTCACCTTCATCGCCAGCGCGATCGGTCCCGTCCAGCGGTCGCTGACCCCGGTGTTCGTGGACATCGACCCGGTCACCTTCTGCATGGACCCGGCCGCCGCCGAGGCGGCGATCACCCCGCGCACCCGGGCGATAGTGGTGGTGCACCTGCACGGGCTGCCGGCCGACATGACCGCCTTTCGGGCCCTCGCGGACCGGTACGGGCTGCTGCTCGTCGAGGACGCCGCCCAGTCCCACGCCGCCACCTACCTGGGTGCCCGCACCGGTTCCCTCGGTGACATCGCCACCTTCAGCCTCAACGTGGTGAAGAACCTGCCCACCTGCGGCGAGGGCGGGCTGGTCACCACCGACTCGGCGGACCTGCACCGGGAGGTGGAGCTGCGCCGCCAGTTCGGCGAGCGGCTGCAGGGCGCCCGCGAACGCGACTACCGCTCCCGGCGCGTGGCCGGCAACGAGAAGCTCAGCGCGGTCCAGGCGGCCTTCGCCCGGGCCCAGTTGACCCGGCTGGACGAGTACCACGAGGCCCGCACTCGCAACGTGCACGCGCTGCTGGACCGGCTCGGCCGGCTGCCGGGTGTCGTCACGCCCTACACCCCGTCGGACCGTACGCACGCCTGGCACATCCTGCGGCTGCGGTTCGACCCGGTGGCGCTGGGCCGGCCCGAGGTCGCTCCCGGCGCACTGCGCGCGATCCTGCACCGGGCGCTGCGGGCCGAGGGGGCACCTGTGCAGCCGTACCAGGTGGTGCCGCTGCCGGGACAGCCGGCGTTCCGCGAACTCGGCCACCGCGCCGAGGACTTCCCCGTCACCTGCGAGGTCATCGAGGACTCCCTCACCCTCCAGCGCTGGCACCTCAACCCCGCCTCCGGTCCGGTGCTGCAACGCATCGCGGACGCCTTCGAGAAGGTGTGGGAGCACCTGGACGTGCTGTGCACGGCGGCGGCCGGGCTCGACCACCGGCCCGCGTGGCAGCCGCGCGAGAAGGCGGGGGTATGAGATGAGCACGGCCGCTTTCCCCGCGTCGGTGCTCACGTCCCCCGACACCACCACCGCCGAGCGTGCCCTGGCCGTACGCGAGCGGATCCTTCAGATGGGCACGAGCCCGGACGGCACCCATGTCGGCGGCAGCCTGTCCTGCGCCGACGTACTGACCCTCCTCTACACCGAGGTGCTCCGGCTGCGCCCGGAGGACCCCGACTGGCCGGAGCGCGACCGGTTCATCCTCAGCAAGGGGCATGCGAGCGCCGCGCTGTACGCGGTGCTCGCCGCCCGCGGTTTCCTGCCGGAGGAGGAGCTCGCCGAGTACGGGCGTTCCGGCGGACGGCTGGCCGGGCATCCGCTGCGGCGGCTGCCCGGGGTGGAGTTCCCCACCGGTTCGCTCGGGCACGGTCTCTCGCTGGGCGTGGGCAGCGCGATCGCCGCCACCCGCCAGGGCAGGCCCAGCCGGGTCTTCGTGCTCATGGGCGACGGAGAGCTGCAGGAAGGCTCGGTGTGGGAGGCCGCGATGGCAGGGGCCCACCTGGGTCTGGGCAACCTCACCGCGATCGTCGACCGCAACCGCCTGCAGATCACCGGGCCCACGGAAGAACGGCTCGGCCTGGAGCCGCTGGCCGGCAAGTGGCGCGCGTTCGGCTGGGAGACGGTCGAGGTCGACGGCCATGATCTGGACGCGCTGCGCGCGGTGTTCACCTCGCTGCCCGCGCGGGCCGGCCGGCCGACCGCGGTGATCGCGGACACCGTCAAGGGCAAGGGCGTCCCGCTGTTCGAGAACAAGAAGAAGTCACATTCGGTGACCCTGAGCCCGGCGCTGCACCAGCGTGCGCTGGCCGGTCTGCGGGCCCGTTCGAGGAGGCAGACGTGACCGGCTGGCGGGAGCGGTACACGGGCGCGACCCGCGATGTGTACCGGGCGACCTTGCTCGACCTGGCCAAGTCCGACCCACGGATCTTCTGTGTGGACACGGACATGGGCGGCCTGGAGGACTCCTTCGAGTCCGAACTGCCGGGACAGTACGTGAACGTGGGCATCGCAGAGGCGAACCTGATGGGCGTGTCTGCGGGCCTCGCGGCCGACGGTCTGGTGCCGTTCGCGAACACCATCGCCTCGTTCGCGGCGACCCGCGCCTGCGAGCAGGTGAAGGTCGACATCGCGGGCAACGCGCTGCCGGTGCGGATCGTCGGCACCCACGGCGGTTTCTCCGCCGGGCACTACGGGCCGACGCATCACTCCCTGGAGGACGTGGCGATCATGCGGACGCTGCCGAACCTCACGGTGGTGGTGCCGGCCGACGCGGCGGAGACCGAGTACGCGGTCCGGGCGATCGCCGACACCTCGGCCTTCCCCGGGCCGGTGTACCTGCGGCTCGGCCGCAAGGCGACCGCGCTGGTCCACGACGGCCCGTACGCGTTCCGTATCGGCAAGGCGGACGTGCTGCGCGAGGGCGACGACGTGACGATCGTGGCGACCGGCCCCCTGCCGGTCGCCGAGGCGGTCGCGGCGGCCGGACTGCTGGCCGATCGGGGCATCTCGGCCCGGGTGTTGAACATGCACACCGTCAAACCGCTGGATACCGACGCGGTGCTGGCCGCGGCCCGCGAGACGGCGGGGCTGGTCACGGTCGAGGACCACGTCCTGGCGGGCGGCCTGGGCGGCGCGGTGAGCGAGCTGACCGCCGAGCACGCGCCGTGCCGGGTACACCGGATCGGCGTACCAGACGGCTTCCACGACGAGGTGGGCGTCGAGGCGGAACTCCTCGCCCGGGCCGGGGTGACCGCTCGGCAGATCGCCGAGGCCGCTCAGGAGGTGATCCGGCGCCGTGACCAGGGCCTGTAGCGGCCGACGCCGCCGGGCATACGGGGCGCGCGGTGCGGGCCCCCGGGCCTGTCCGGCGGATCGTGCCGGCGTCGCGGTGTCCGGCGCGCGCGGCTGCCGCGTTGTCGTCCGTCGCCGTCGCTCAGCCGTGCGCCCGGCCGTCGGGCACCGGCCCTTTCGGGTACGGGCGGCACAGAGCGAGCACGGAGGCGTCGATGGTACGGGGCATCAGGTACGGCGCGATCTCGCTCGGTGGACGGCCGAAGACCAGCAGGTCCCCGTCCATCCGGTCTGCGTGCCCGGCGAGCAGCTCCCGCCACTGCTGACGCACGTCCGCGCCGCCGCTCCAAGCGTCGGTGCCGAGGTGGGTCCCCCCGCCGACGCGGCGGGCCCGGTCCGCGAGCCCGGCGAACTCGTCCGTCCCGGAGTGCACGGACGGTACGGCGACGACGGTGCCGTCGGCGGTGGCGAACCAGTCCACCAGCGCGGTGCCCTCGGCGAGCGTCGCTGTGGGGCACGGCTGGGCGACAGGGGCGGGCGGCACGTCGAGCACCCGCTCCATCGTCACCTCGGAGAGCGCCTTGTCGGGGTTCGGCAGATAGCGGACGGTCCGGTAGCCGAAGCGGGCGTACACCGGGGGGTTGCCGCGCTCCACGACGGCGTCGAGGACCACCCGGTCCGCGCCGGCCGCGAGAGCGCCGGCCTCCAGGGCGCGCACCAGGCGCCGGGCCAGCCCGGAGCCGAGGGCGGCGGGCACGACGCACAGCCGGCGCACCTCAAAGGCGCCGGGGCCCTTGGGCATCGACCGGATGCTGCCCAGCAGCCTCCCGCTCGCATCGCACGCGATCCACAGTCCCGCGCCGGCAGCCAGATCGGCTTGGACCACTGCCGCCGTCTCGAACGCCCCGTCGGGCGCCGGAAGTCCGGGCAGGGGGTCGGCGTCGGCGAACGCGGCCCGGGTGGCCGCCGCGACCTCTTCCACGAGGTCCGCGGAGACGCCCGCGCCGATCCCCATGAATTCGATATCTATCGCACTGTCAAGGAGGTTCACATGGCGAACCTAGTCGACACGGCCGGATCGCACGTGACCGAAGCCGAATTCATTCCGGTGGAGCTGGACCGGCATTTCAACGGAAAGGGGGTTTCCACACCCAGGAGCTGGCCGACCACCGGCGGTTTCAACGTATGGGGAAATACCTTTCCCACAGAGGGCATTCCCGGCGGTGACACGGAGGCTCTCGTGGAAGGCACCCCCTTCCGCCTTCCCGAGCGGGCCCCCGCGAGCGGCAGCGTGCTGGACAATCTCCGCTGCCGTGGCCAGCTCGTACCCGTACCGCCCGGGGAACACCAGTGGATCCATGTACTGGCGGCGGCGGAGCGGCGCACCGAGGACGAGCTGACGCTGCACTACGCGGACGGGTCCGTACGCCGCCAGTGGCTGCGGGTGTCGGACTTCTGGCCCGAGACCGACCAGCGCTTCGGCGAGCTGCTGGCGTTCCGCACCCGCTACCTGATGTATCCGCGCCACTCCCAGCACAACATGGCGCCGTCCGTCTGGTACCAGCGGGTCCCCGTCACCGTGCCCGGCACGGTCACCGCCGTCGAGCTTCCCGACAACCCGGCGATGCACCTGTTCGCCATGACCCTGGAGACCCGAAGGACGGTACGAGCATGAGGGTGGAACTGTCCGGGATCACCTACTGGCGCCACGACCTGGGCCACTGCCTGCACACCACGATGGGCGTCCTGCTCCAGCACCACGGTCTCGACCCCCTCCAGGTCCTGGGCGCGGCCTGGGGCTTCTTCCACCGGCCCGGGGATGTGCGGCGCGAGGAGTACTTCTACCCGCTGCATCGCGAGGGGCTGCTGGAGAGCATGGCGCCGCACCACCCGGTGTGGTCGCGCTGGCACAGTCCCGAGGGCGCCGAGGCGGGCTGGCGGGAGGTGCGCGCCGCGGTGCTGGCCGGCAGCCCCGTCGCCGCCGCCGTCGACAACTTCCACCTCCCGTTCCGGCCCGCGTACCGCGACGTGCACACCAACCATCTGCTGGCCGTTTACGGGTTCGACGACGAGCGCGACCTGGTGCTCGTCGCCGACCCAGTGCCGCCCCGCTTCCAAGGCGCCATCCCCATCGGTCAGTTCACCGACGCCCGCGACTCGGCGAACCCGGTACTGCACGACCGGGACCTGTTCTTCACCGACAACCCGCTGGCCAACCGCTGGCTGGAAGTCGGCGTGAGCGACGAAGTGCCGCCGCATGACCGGGACTTCGTGCGGGGCGTGCTGGAGGCCAACCTGAAGGGCTTCACCGAGAGCCGGCCGGGCCCCGAACTGACCGGGATCGCCGGCCAGCAGCGGTTTCTCGACGAGGTCGGCGACCGGCTGGCGGCGGGCGACGAGTCGGTGATCGACGAGACGTTCATCGTGACCGGGGCGGTGCTCGCCATGACCGGCGTGCACGGCGACTATCTGGCCGCCACGGCCCGCGAGTTCGACTCCCCCGCACTGCTGGAGGCGGCACGGACCGTGGACCGGGTGGCCCACCACTGGAGTGCGCTCAGGATCGGCGTGGCCATGGCTCGCGACGAACCCGCTCTGGCCGAGGGACCCGTGCGCAGCCGGGCCAAGCACCTGATGGCCGACCAGGAGCTGGCTCTGGACCGGCTGCGGACCGTTGCGCGGTCGCTGTGACCCGCTCCGCGCCCGCCCCGACCGCCTCCCCCGGCACGTGTGCCACCCCCGCCGCGCCGCCGCCGTCCCACAGTCGAGAGGTCAAGATGCCCGAGATCGTCGTCCACAGCCTTCCGCAGCCCCTGCGGCAGGCGTTCTCCGAGGCGGTAGCCTCCCGGGTCGCGGCCGGTGCCCTCGGCGACACGGTGCTCGGCCGCCCCGAGTGGCAGCTGCCCGAGCGGCTGGCCGGTGAACTGCGCGAGGCTCTCGGCATGCCCAGCCCCGTGCGCGGATTCCGGGTGGTTCGCGGCCTGTTCGACGCCCTGCCCGCACCGGGCCCGACGCCGGCGCACTGGTCGGCCGCCGATCCGCACGACTCGGCCGGACACGACGTGGCGCTGGCACTCGCGGCCCGGACACTCGGCAGGGTGTTCGGCTGGACCGACCAGCAGGACGGCCGGATCGTCCACAACATCCTGCCCAGTCCCGGCTACGAGGAGATGCAGGTCGGCGCCAGCAGCACGGTGCCGCTGGCCTGGCACACCGAGGACGGCTTCCACCCCGAGCGGGCCGACCTCCTGCTGCTCGCCTGCGTCCGCAATCCGGACGACGTCGGCACCCGCCTGGCCGGGATACGCGACGCCCGGCTGCCGGAGGGGGCCGTGGCACAACTGCGCCGGCCGCTGCTGGTGATCGAGCCCGACGACAGCTACGAGGACGAGGACGCCGAGCGCGAGGAACGGATCGGCATGGCGACCGTCTGGGACGGCGAGGGCGGGCTCTGCGTCCGGTACGACCCCTCCTACACCCGCCGTCTGACCGAGGACGGGGAGTTCGCCGAGGCGTACGCGCGGCTGAGTGAGGCGTTCGAGGAGTGCGGATTCGTCGTGCCGCTGGAGCCGGGGGACCTGCTCGTCGTCGACAACGACGCCGTGGTGCACGGCCGGGTCGCTTTCCGCGCCCGCTACGACGGCAACGACCGCTGGCTCAAGCGGGTCCTGGTACGGGCGCCGCGGGTGCGGCCGGGCCGGGAGCGGCGGGAGCACGGCTACCACCAGCAGCAGGTGGCCCAGGAGCGGCACCTGCTGGCAGCGGGCACCTGAGCGGCAGCGCCATCGGGGCCGCCGACCGGCCGGCGGCCCCGGCGGCACAGCCTTTGATGCTCTCACCTGTCCGGAGCGTGGCTCAATCGCCTGGACCGGACTATGTCAGTATCCGCTTCTTTTTCGTGTGCAACTGACAAGGATGCGATGGGGAGTTCCTGAAGGCCACTGCTCCCCCACTACGGTCGGGGATTCCAGGAACGTCCTGGCAAACCATCCATCGGAGCCACGGAAATTGAGGTCCCATGGACATTCCGTCCCCCCTGCGGCGGGCCGGTGACGAGAGAGTGGCACTGTCCAACGAGCCCCTGAAACAGCTTGACGCCGAGGGTGTGTCCCTCTGGCTCGACGGCACCGACCGCCGGCACCTTTCCTCCGGCGAACTCGAAGTCCTCGTCCGGGACTTCGGCATCATCGGCGCCTCCTGCCCGCCGATCCGCCCGCACCGCGCGGTGGAGAGCCTGGACTACCGCGAACAGCTGCGCGAGCTGGCTGCCTTCGGTATGAACGCCGACGAGGCCGCCCGCACACTGACCGCGTACGACGTGCGCGCGGTCTGCGACGCCCTCGGCCCCGTCTGGCGCCGCAGCAAGGGCGCCGAGGGCCAGGTCTGCGCGCCGGTCGTGCACACCCTCGACACCCGGGCCACGCTCGGCGAGGCCCGCTGGCTGCGCTGGGCGGTGGACCGGCCGAACCTGCTGATCCAGTTCCCCGCCGACCCGGTGGGCCTGTCCGCCGCGTGCGACTGCCTCGCCCAGGGAATCGGCGCCACCGTCGGCCCGGTCTTCTCGGAGGAACAGCACGAGGAGGCCGTGGAGGCCTTGTTGCAGGGGCTGGAGCGGGCCGAGGCCGCCGGGCTGGCGCTGTCCCGGCTGGGGTCGGCGGTGCTGGTCCCGGTGGCCGAGGTCGACACCGTCGTGCAGTCCCTGCTGGCCTCGCACGGCGGCACAGGCCGTTCGCTCGGCCGCCGGATCGGTGTCGCGCTGGCCCGGCTGATGTTCACGGCGTACGAGGAGTGCCTGGACTCGCGGCGGTGGCGCAGGCTGGCGGCCGCGGGGGCCCGGCCGCCACGGCTGGTGTGGGCGATCGACCGGGCCTCGGCCGCACGACTGACCGGCGGCCTGGTCGCGGCGGGCACCGTGCAGTCCCTGACCTCCGGGGCCCTGGATCTGCTCACACATACGGCGGTGCTCCTGGAGGGCGACACGCTCTCGGGGCGCGCACCCAGCGCCCGGGACGACCTCGGGCTCCTCGCGCATCTCGGCGTCAGCTGGAAGCGGTCCGCGCGCGACCTGCTGGAGCGGGCCCCGCTCGAGCACCAGCGGTCCTGGAACGAGTTGGTCGAAGCGGTGGCCACCGTCTTGGAAGGGACGGACCACTGAGATGCCCCAGGCAGGTCCGCCGGCTCCCCGCCGGTGCTCAGTCCGCAGCGAACGCCGGTGTGCGGGCGCCGAGTCGGGTGCGGGCGCCGAGTTCGGCGGAGCACACGGCCCGCTCCGGTGCGGCAGTCCGCTCCGGTCGGCGGCCCGGGAAGCCGGTATCCGTCAGGCCGAGCAGGGGCGCCGCCTTGACGGCCGTCTCCTCGAACTCGGCGGCTGGGTCGGACAGGGCCACGATGGCACCCCCGACGCCGTACCGGACGCGGCCCGGTGTCATGACCAGGGTGCGGATGACAATGCTCAGGTCGACGGCGCCGGAGAGCGAGAAGTAGCCGACGGCACCCGAATAGATCCCGCGCGGCCCGGCCTCCAGACGGTCGATGAGCTCCATGGTGCGGATCTTGGGCGCCCCGGTCATGGAGCCGCCGGGGAAGGCGGAGCGCACGCAGTCGACGGCGGTGAGCTCGGGCCGCAGTCGCGCCCGTACGGTGCTGACCAGCTGGTGGACGGTGGCAAAGCTCTCGACGCGGAAGATGTCGTCGGCCTCGACCGTGCCGGTTCGGGCGCACCGGCCCAGGTCGTTGCGGACCAGGTCGACGATCATCAGGTTCTCGGCGCGGTCCTTCTCGTGCACGGCCAGCTCCGCGCGGATGGACGCGTCCTCGGCGGCCGTCGCGCCGCGCGGCCGGGTGCCCTTGATGGGCCGGGACTCGGCGACACCGTCGGCCCCCACCTTGAGGAAACGTTCAGGCGAGGTGCTGAGCACGGACAGCTCACCGAACTGGAGCAGCGCGGCGAAGGGCGCGGGGTGGGAGCGGCGCAGGGTCCGGTAGGTCTGCCAGGGGTCGGGCGTGCCGTCGGCCTCGGCCATGTTGGTCAGGCACACCTCGTACGTCTCGCCGGCCGCGATCTCCTGCCGGCACTCCTCGATCAGGGCGAGGTAGCGGTCGCGGTCGTGGCGCAGCCTGAGTCCGGTGAGCGGCTGCTGCGGGGCGGGGTCGCCGAGTGTGCGGCCGGCCAGGGCGCGCAGCCGCTCGGTGGTCTCCTGCAGCCACTCCCTGGCGGGACCCTCCTCGCCGTCCTCCGCGAGCACGAGCACGTACGTCGTCCTGGTGTGATGGTCGAGCACGACACAGCGGTCCGCGAAGACCATCGCCGCGTCGGGCTGTTCGGAGCGGTGGCCCGGGCCGCCGCCGCACTGGGTCTTCAGTTCGTAGCCGAGGTAGCCGACCCAGCCGAGCGCGAAGTCGAAGGGCAGCGTGGGGACGCGCATGTCGCAGGAGCGCAGATCGCGGTCGATCCAGTCGAGGAAGTGCTCGGCGACCAGCTCCTCGGCCCTGCCGTCGGCGGCCGAGACTGCGACCGTGCCGCTGGCCACGTCGGCGGTCGCCACCCGGGCCAGCGGGCCGGAAGCGTCACCGAGGTAGGAGAAGCGGCCCGCGCTGTCGGTGCGGCTGCTGTCCAGCCAGAAGGAGTGTGGCCCCGATCGGAACAGCTCGTCGAAGACCACCTCGTCGTCCCAGGACGTGGTGAGGAAGTCGGCCAGCACACGCAGCCTCCGGCGCGGCCCCGCTGTTGGTGCGGACCGGGCCGGTCCGGGCACCGGGCGACTCTGCGGTGCCGTCGGCATCCGGCGGCTCCGGGCCGCACCGCCCCGCCACCCGTGGTGCTGGGCCACCAGACGCCGGAAGTTCTCGACGATCTCGTGTCCGTAGGTGGTGCAGATCGACTCGGGGTGGAACTGCACGCCCCAGCGCGGCAGTTCACGGTGGCGCAGCCCCATCACCACGCCGTCCGGGGTCCAAGCGGTGGCCTCCAGCTCGGCCGGGAGGTCGGTGACCGCGAGCGAGTGGTAGCGCACCACCTCGAACGGCGAGGGGAGGCCCGCGAACAGGTCGGTGTCCTGGTGCAAGACGGGCGAGGTCCTGCCGTGGCGCGGCTCCGGTGCCTGTATCACGCGTCCTCCGTGCGCGTGAGCCAGGCCCTGGTGTCCCAGGCAGATGCCGAGGAGCGGGAGTTCGCCGTGGTCCAGGACATCCCGGCAGATGCCGAAGTCCGAGCGGCGTTCGGGGGTACCGGGGCCCGGGGAGAGCACGACCGCGTCGAAGTCGTCGAGCAGACCAGGGCTCCACTCGGCCTCGTCGTTGCGCAACACCACCGGTTCGCGGCCGGTGACCTCCGCGATCTGGTGGAACAGGTTGTAGGTGAACGAGTCGTAGTTGTCGACCAGAAGGGTTCGCACGAGACCTCGCTGCCGAGTCGTCGGGGGGGGTGTGGGTGCGGTGTGCCGTTCGCCGGCGGCCGTATCGTTCTGCGGCCGTCAGACGGGCACGATCTCCAGCAGCATGTGCTCGACGAGGTGCTCGCCCTCCTGGATCCGACGGGAATCCAGCGTGCGCAGCTCGCAGCCGGTGTCGTCCGCGATGGCGCCGAGGGCCGCGACGTCACCGCGATCGCTGAAGTGCAGCAGCACCGAGCCACCGGGCGCCACCCGGTCCCGGGCGGTGGCCAGGAAGCGGCGGTGCGCGGCGTAGCCGGCGTCGACATACGCGCGGTCGTGGACGGAGTCGTAGACGTGACCGCTGGGCGCGAGCACGTAGTTGGAGCTCCAGAAGACTAGTTCGAAGCGCTCCTCGGGGTCGAGCCCGTCGAACAGGTCGCTCTGCATGGCCGTGACACGGCCGGCGACCCCGTGCCGGGCGGCGTTCAGCGCGGCGTTGGCCACGGCGTGGCGGTTGATGTCGGAGGCGACGACCCGCTCGCAGCCGGCCAAGGCGCCGGTCACCGCGATGACGCCCGTGCCGCAGCCGATCTCCAGCATCGAACCGCTTCTGGGGGTCAGCACCTTCTCGGTCCAGCCGAGGAAGTCCAGCGCGATCGCCGTGCTCGGCGAGTACATGGGGGCGAAGACGTCGTCGAGCAGGTCCCAGGTGCGGCCGCGGAGTTCGAACTCGTGCGGCCGGTCGCCGCGTGTACGGGACATCGAGCTGCGCGCCAACGAGCGCTCGTAGCTGCGGATCTCGGCGTCGGCGACGGCGGGCGCGGTGAGGATTCCGGTCTGCATGGCTGCCTCGCTGATTCCTGGTCGTGGACCCCGGCGGGATCCGTGTGCCATGGAGTCTGCGGCGGCGCGGGGGGCGGGCAGAAGGTGAGCCGTCGACACACCTGGGTTGTCCCAGCGGTGCCCGCACCACTGCCCCCTTAACCAAATCTCAATCAAGTGGGCCAAAAGGAGCGGCAATACGGAAGTCAATAATCCATTTTACCATCACCTACTGTTACTGATTGACCACATTCGTTCGAGTGCCCTAAATTCGGGGATCTTGACCGCCTCATCCGACCCCACCGGGAGGCCGACCTTGGCCCTGGACGCCGACCCAACCCATGCCGGTGTTCTAGCAGTGCTCGAATTGCTCGCTCGGGAGGCGCCCACCACGGCCTACGACGAGCTGCTCACGGCCGCCCGCCGATCCAGTGCCGCCGAGACCGAACTCGAGCACCTCGACCAAGCCCTGCGCCTGGCCTCCACCGTCCGTGCCCAGCTCACTCGGCGACAGCAGCGCGAGGCGGGCCTGTCCGCGCTCGTCGACACCGCGCGCGACCTGACCCTCCCGTACGACCTCGACGCCCTGCTGAAGGTCATCGCCCGGCGAACCCGGCTGCTGCTGAACCTCGACATGTCGTGGGTCAGCTTCCACGACGAGGAGACCGGCGACAGCCTCGTCCGCACCTCCGACGGCCACGCCACCGCGCTGACCGTCGGTTTCCGCGTGCCCGGCGGTGCCGGCCTCGGGGGAGCCACCCGGGACGGCGGGGCCCCCTTCTGGACCCCGGACTATCTGGCGGACGCACGCGTCAAACACCACGCGGCCATAGACCAGGTGGTCCGCGAGGAGGGCCTCCACGCCATCGTCGCCGTGCCGCTGCGGCACGGCGACCTGACGTTCGGCGTCCTCTACGCCGCCGACCGCAGCATCCGGCACTTCACCCCCGCCGAGATATCCCTGATGGCCTCCCTGGGCGACCTCGCCATCGTGGCCATCGAGAAGACCCGTGCCCTCGGCACGGCCCGGAGGGACATCGCGGAGCTGGAGCAGTACAACTCCCGGGCCCGCTCGGACCTCGCGTCGGCGCGCCGCCTCCTCGACGCTCACGCGCGCATGGTGACCCTGCTGCTGGAGGGCACCGATCTGGCGGCGCTGACCGCGGTGGCCGCCGAAACGCTGGACGGTGCGGTCGCGGTCCTCGAACCCGACGGGCGGCTCGTCACCGCCTCCGCCGAACTGCCCGGGATCGACGAGGCGGCCGTGGCCGAGGCCATGCTGGAAGCCCAGGTCACCCGGGAGCCCGTGACCCTGCCCGGCGACGACTGGCTGGCCTCGGCCACCGCGAGCACCGAGCGGCTGGGCGCCATGCTGTGGCACCCCACCGCGCCGCCCACGGAGGACCATCTGCGGCTCCTGCAGTTCGCGGCGGACACGACCGGCGTGTTCCTGATGATGCAGCGGAACACCGCGGTCGCCGAGAGCCAGGTGCGCGACGAGTTCTTCGACGCCCTGCTCAGCGGCCCGCACCGACCTCTTCCGCAACTGCGCGAGCGTGCCCGCAAGTTGGGCATCGACATGGAGCGCCCTCACGCGGTCGTGGTGATCCGCCCCGAGGGCGGCTCCCAGGGACGCGCGGTGATCTGGGCCTCCTCGTACGCCCTGCGCCTCAGCGGCCTGTCGATCGTGCGCGGTGACGGTATCGCGCTGCTGCTGCCCTCGGACGACCCCGGGGCCACCGCCCGCCAGGTCTCGCAGGAACTGTCCCGGCTGCTCGGCCACCCGGTGACGGTCGGCGTGGCCGGACCGACCACACGGATCGAGGACATCGAGCCCACCTACACCGAGGCCGAGCGGTGCCTCGGCGTCCTGACCGCGCTCGGCAGCAGCGGCACCACGGCCTCCGCGAAGGAACTCGGCTTCCTGGGCCTGCTGTTGGGCGAACACCGCAGCGTGATCCAGTACGTCACCGACACCATCGGCCCCGTCATCGACTACGACA
This sequence comes from Streptomyces sp. NPDC050546, assembly GCF_044457425.1. Taxonomy (NCBI): domain Bacteria; kingdom Bacillati; phylum Actinomycetota; class Actinomycetes; order Kitasatosporales; family Streptomycetaceae; genus Streptomyces; species Streptomyces sp. NPDC050546. The sequence goes on along the minus strand of NZ_JBITGX010000019.1, from coordinate 168,320 downwards.
CCCAGCGGTTCACCAACCTCGTCCAGACCCTGGAGGCGTACTTCTCCTCCGGCAGCAGTCCCACGTACGCCGCGGAGTCCCTGCACGTCCATGCCAACACCGTCTCCCGCCGCCTGGAACGCATCACCTCCCTCCTCGGCGAAGACTGGCAGGAACCGGCCCGCGCTCTCGAGGTCCAACTCGCCCTGCGCCTCCACCGCACCCGCAACTCCCTGATCACCGAGGAGATCCAGGACCCGCCGACACCGGCATCGGCCCAGTGACCCACGCCGGGCCGTGATGCCGCGCCTGCTCGACCAGGCCGCCCCATCGCCCCGTGGGACCGTGTCCCCGTCCACCGCCCGCGAGCCTGTCAGCCCATCGGCTGCCTTCCGTCTTCTCACGTCAAGCAGTCCGCTGAGCCGGTACGAGGTATCGGCGCCCGTCGAGGCCGAGGGCAGTGGCGGTGGCGGTGGCGGTGGCGGTGGCGGTGAGGGCCATGGTGGCGTGGGCCGCGGACGCCAGGGTCACGTGACGGTGCCAGCCCTTGAAGGAGCGCCCCTCGAAGTCCCGCATGCCGACGCGGTCCGACATGCCCACGGCGTCGGTCTCGACCGAGTGCGACAGCCGAGCGAGCCGCATCAGCAGCGCGAGCGGAGCCGTCGTCAGGTCGGTCAGCCAGTACCGCTCGGGCCTGCGCCGCGGATCCGTCCACTGGCCGATCAGCAGCAGCGGCCGTCGCGCCACACCCGACCGCCAGGATCCGGGTGCCTCTGCGGCGAGCGCCGGCTCCACCTGGAGTGCGGCGACGAACCCCAGCTGCGTCGAGCCGTCCGCACGGTCCTCGTACCGCACCGGCCGGCACAGCGTCCGGGCCGCCTCCATGGCCCCGCGAGCGGTCATCCGCTCGGCGGCACAGCGAAACTGAGGGTCCGAGACCCGCAGCAGGGTGTCGGAAGGCACCTCCATCACGAAGGGCACGCCCGCAGCGGTGAGCGACTCCACGGCGAATTCCGTGCCGCCGTCAACCGCGTCCACCACCACCGGCAGCCGGCGCAGCGTCCGGGTCCGCGTGATGCCGAGCACCGCGCGGATCGCGCAGTCCGCGAAGGTGGTCTCGCCCGGCAGGTGCAGCGCCCAGTTCACCGGCACGCTCGCGTGCTCCGATACGGCCCACGCGGCGAACGCCTGCTGCGCGTTGACCATCTGCCCGAGCCGCGGGTCGAACCTGCGCTCCACCCCCACGGTGTGGACCCCGGACTTGGGGATCAGCATCGGCTTGACCACCCACGCCTGGAGGTTCAGCGCGTTGTCCAGGCAGAGGGCGAGCGCGTTCCGCACGGGCTGCCAGTCCCAGGTCGAGCAGCTGATGAAGTGGTGCAGACTCTGCTCGCCGGCCGGCACACCCGCCTGCACCGCGATGTTCCGCATGGTCTTGCGCCCACGGACCGTCAGCAGGCCGCGCACATACAGCTCCGCCTTGCGCCGCTGATCGGCCCGCGGCAGCGAGTCGAACAGCGGCCGGCACACCCGCTCGACCGGGTCCTGAACCGACCGGCCGCACGACGGACGCTCGAACTGCACGAGATTCGGGCTCATGAGACTTCGCTCTCCCCGCTTGGCCGGTGGCTTCGTGCAAGAGCCTCTCCCGCCCGCCCGCACCTGCACGAGGGTGGACCGGCACACTTCTCCCCACCCCGAATGGTGGTCCGGCCACCACCCCACCCCCACCTCTCACCTTTGATCCACCCCTCCGCCCGTTTCGAGTGGTGCTCCCACCACACCTCCTCAGCCGTCGGCGTCCGTCGCGCCCCGTGCGTGGACGGCCGTCGGTCCACAAACCCGTCGAGCGGGCTGAGCCGGAGATCGTTTCGCCAACCACTCCAGACCGGCGGCACATCCGCCCGCGGGAAAAGCAAAGGGCCCGACCCCGAAGAGTCGGACCCTCTCTGACCTGTGAGTTTTCGAGATCAGCGACGTGGTGCCAGGTCACCCGCTACACGTTGAAGCGGAACTCCACCGCAAGGCTCTGACCTGCGGAAATGCGGGCGCATCCCAGCACCATCCCAGCACGGGATCTGCGACAAAGTACAAGAAGATCCCACCTTACCCGGCAGTGCCCGCCCGTGCCTGAAGTCTGCGGAACTTCTACGCACCTCCGCTCAGTCGAACTTCCTGATGCACCCGTGCTTCTTGGCGAGGAGCCCGCCGATCCGCTTCCGTCGCATCGCCGCCCGCAACACCGAAGGCGTCGAGCAGAGTGGTGCGGTGATCGACGGAGGCGTGTGCTTCTCGCCGTTGATGTTCAGGGTGATGGCGCTGTACGTCGAGGGGGTAGCTGGGGGCATGACCAGCCTTCCTTCGCGGTTCCGGGGTATGTCAGCCGGCGTTCAGAAGCTCCCGACCCGAGTTGCGGACCCGGATCGGTGCGCTTCGGTGTGGTGGTGGATCGGTGTGTGCGAACCGCTCAGGGGCATGCCTGTTCCGCCGTGGCGGGTGGCGACGATCTCAGCGGCGATGGACAGGGCGGTCTCCTCGGGCGTGCGGGCGCCGAGATCGAGACCGATCGGTGAGTGCAGGCGGGTCAGTTCGGCTTCGGTGAGGCCGGTTTCGCGGAGCCTGCGGTCGCGGTCCTCGTGGGTGCGGCGTGAGCCCATCGCGCCGATGTAGGCGGCCGGCCGTCGCAGGGCCGTCTCCAGGAGGGGTACGTCAAACTTGGCGTCGTGGGTGAGGATGCACACCACCGTGCGTTCGTCGATCTGGGTTCGGTTCAGGTAGCGGTGCGGCCAGTCGACCACTATGTCGTCGGCCTCGGGAAAGCGTATCCGGGTGGCGAAGACGGGGCGGGCGTCGCACACCGTTACGTGGTAGCCGAGGAACTTGCCCACGCGCACGAGCGCCGCGGCGAAGTCGATCGCCCCGAAGACAAGCATGCGCGGCGGCGGCACGCTCGACTCGACGAACACGCTCAGGTCCGGCTCGCAGTGGGATCCTCCCCCAGACTCCGTCCGGGGGGACCCCCATCTCGCTCCGCTCGCCGCGATGTCGAAGGTGCCGGTGCGGCCGGCGCCCAGCAGGGATCGGGTTTCGTCGGCGACGGCGCGGGCCAGGTCCGGGTGTCCGCCGAGTTCGCCTTCGTACGATCCGTCCTGACGGACTGCCAGCGCCCGCCCCAGGAGCCCTGCCGGGCCACGGACCACGCGGGCGAGTGCCACCGGCTCGCCCCGGGCGGCGGCAGACAGCACCACCTGGAACGCCTTCCTGCCCGGTCCGTCGGCGGGCACCGGCGTGACCAGGATGTCAAGGACACCGCCGCAGGTCAGGCCCACGGCGAAGGCGTCCTCGTCGCTGTAGCCGAACCGCTCGCGCACCGCTTGGCCGTGCTTGAGGGCCTGGGCGCACAGGTCGTAGACCGCGCCTTCGACACAGCCGCCGGAGACCGATCCGATGGCCGTGCCGTCGGCGTCGACAGCGAGCGCGGCGCCCGGCCCGCGCGGCGCGCTGCCGCTGACGGCCACGACCGTGGCCACGGCGAAGTCGCGGCCCTCCTCGAGCCACCGGTTCAGCTCGCCGGCGATGTCCAGCACATGCATGCCTTTCTGGTGGTGGGACGGATTGAGCCGCTGTCGCCTCAGAGCAGCTTGTCCAGCGTGATCGGCAGGTCCCGCACCCGCTTGCCGGTCGCGTGATACACGGCGTTCGCCACGGCCGCGCCGACACCCGTGACACCGACCTCGCCCGCGCCGAGGATGCCGAGGGGCGTGTTCGGGTCCGGGTGGTCGAGGAAGGACACGTCGATCGGCGGGATGTCGGCGTGCACGGGGACGTGGTACTCGGCCAGGCTCGGGTTCATGATCCGTCCGTTGCGCGGGTCGACGAGGGTCTCCTCGGCCATCGCCAGACCCAGGCCCATCACGATGCCGCCGCGCACCTGGCTGGCCGCCGTCTTCGCGTTGATCACCCTGCCGACGTCGAACACGCCGACCCAACGCGACACCCGCGTCTCACCGGTCTCGGCATCCACGCGCACCTCGCAGAACTGCACACCGGACGCGGCCTTGATCAACCGCTGGCCATCGCGCATGAATTTCGGGAGGAACCGCGCCCGCCCGGCGATTCGGCCGAGCCGCGTCTCGGATCCGATGACGGCTTCGACGTGCGGCACGTTGGCGCGCCGGAGGATCTCCTCGTAGCTGTCGCCGCCGGTCTTGCGGGCCATGGACGTCAGCGTCTGCTTCAGCTCCTCGCACGCCTGCAGCACACTGGCGGCGGTGCTCGCGGTCTGGACAGAGGCAGCGGCAGCCGGCCCCATCGGCAGATCGGAATCGCCGTACTCCACGCGGACGGCGTCGAACGGCACACCCAGTGTGTCGGCCGTGATCTGGGCCTGGGCCGTGGCCGCGCCCATGCCCATCTCCTGGAAGGCGCAGCGCACCAGGACGCCGCCGTCGACCGACAGACGGACCGTGACGTTGACCGGCATCGACAGTGCCGGGTGGAACGCCGTGGCCATGCCCGTCCCGACCAGCCACCGGCCCTCGCGCGTCGAGCGCGGTTCGGGGTTGCGCTCATGCCAGCCGAACCGCTCCGCACCCAGCGCGTACAGCTCCGGCAGCTTGCGGTGGGAGAACTCCTTCTTGCCGTCGATCGGGTCGACGGCGGTCTCGTTGCGCAGGCGCAGCTCGATCGGGTCCATGCCCAGCTCATAGGCCAGTTCGTCGATCGCGGACTCCAGAGCGAAGGTGCCGATCGCCTCGCCCGGCGCGCGCATGAAGGCGCTGGGCAGCAGGTCGAGCTGGACCCGGTCGTGCCGCGCGAGGATGTTCTCGGCCGCGTACAGATGCTGGGACGCACCGGTGACCTGCTCGAAATTACCGCCGATCCCGCTGGCGCGGGTGATGCTGGTGTGCAGCAGCGAGGTCAGCCTGCCGTCGCGGTCCGCTCCCAGCGCGAACCGCTGGATGGACGGGGTGCGTCCGCCCACCGTGCGGTAGACCGCCTCCCGCGACAGCACCAGCCGCACCGGCCTGTTGGTCGCCCGCGCTGCCAGCACCGCGAGGATCGTGCCGGGCCACATCGCGAACTTGCCGCCGAAGGCGCCGCCGACGAAGGGCGCCAGCACCCGTACGTTCGTCCTGGGGACTCCGAACCGCAGCGCGAGGTGGGTGCGGAACCAGTCGATCGACTGCGTCGCGTCGTGGACGGTCAGCCGGTCGCCGTCCCAGACGGCGGTGGTGGCATGCAGCTCCAGCGCGTTGTGGCTGTGCGGCGGGGTGGTGTACCGCAGGTCCAGCGACACCTGCGCGGTGGCCAGCGCGGCCTCCGCGTCGCCCCTCTTCGCCCCCCGGGGGAAGAACGAGTTGTTCGTTTGCGGCTGTGCGTCCTGTTCGGACCCCTCGAAGTCCACCGAGGACTTGGCGACGGCGTACTCGGCGCGCACCAGCGCGGCGGCCTCCCTGGCGGCGGCGGAGGTCTCCGCGACGACCACCGCGATCGGCTGCCCCTCCCAGAGCACCTCGTCGCTCTGCAGGTAGTTCACCGACGTCCCGGAGAACAACATGGTGAAGTTGAACGTTCCGGCCTTCGGCGCCGGTTTCATGGGAGGCGCGTTGAGGTGGGTGATGACGGCGATCACGCCCGGCACCGCGCTCGCCTTGTCGGTGTGCAGGGCGGTGATGCGGCCGCGGCTGATGGTGGCGTGCACGAGTACGGCGTGCGTGAGGCCGGGATAGGAGTGCTCGGCGGCGAACTTCGCGGCGCCGGTCGTCTTGACTCCACCGTCGACGCGGTCGAGCGGTTGTCCGATCGTGGTCATGCCGCCCTGCCTTCTTCCTTACGGACCAGTCGTTCCTGACGCGGGAGTCTCCCGAGCCGGGCGGGGATGGTGTTCTTCACAAGGACTGCCCTTGAGTTCCGCATCAGGCGGCGCTCCCGTCGGTCAGGAGCCTTCGCAGGGTCGCCACGATCGTGCGCTGCGCGAGTTCGATCTTGAAGGCGTTCTGCGGCCCGCCTTCCGCGGCGGCGAGTTCAGCCTCCGCCGCCTGCCGGAAGGCTTCCTCGGTCGCCGGGCGTCCGAGGAGTGCGCGTTCGGCTTCGGTGGCGCGCCAGGGTTTGGTGCCGACTCCGCCCATCGCGAGCCGGGCCTCGGTGACCACGCCGTCCTCGACGGCGAGCGCGGCGGCGACGGAGACGAGGGCGAAGGCGTAGGACGCGCGGTCGCGGACCTTGCGGTAGCGCGAGTGCGCCGCGACCGGCACCGGGGGCAGCTCGACGGCCGTGATCAGCTCGTCGGCGGCGAGCACCGACTCGATGTGGGGTGTGTCGCCGGGCAGCCGGTGGAACTCGGCGACCGGGATGCGCCGGATGCCGCGCACGCTCTCCGCCTCGATGACCGCGTCGAGCATCACAAGCGCCACCGCCATGTCCGAGGGGTGCGTCGCATTGCAGTGCTCGGACGCCCCGAGGACCGCGCTGCCGCGGGAGAACCCGCCGATCGCGTCGCAACCACTGCCGGGTGCTCGTTTGTTGCAGGCGGAGGTCTCGTCGTAGAAGTACATGCAGCGGGTGCGCTGGAGGAGGTTGCCTCCGACGGTCGCCATGTTCCGCAACTGGGCGGAGGCCCCGAGCAGGATGGCCTGCGCCAGCACGGGATAGCGGGTGCGGATCAGTGGGTCCGCGGCGAGTTGGCTGTTGGTCACCAGCGCCCCGACGCGGATTCCTCCGTCGGGCAGCTCCTCGATCCCGGTCAGGGGCAGGCGGGTGATGTCCATGACCGTCGCCGGTTGTTCGATGCCCTCGCGCATGAGGTCGACGAGGTTCGTGCCGCCCGCGAGGAACTTCACGTCCTCGCCGCCGGCGATGGTGCGCAGCGCTGTGGCCGTGTCCGGGGCGCTGAGGTAGGAGAACGACTTCACTTCGCGACCTCCTTGATCGCCGAGACGATGCCGTTGTAGGCGCCGCAGCGGCACAGGTTGCCGCTCATCCGCTCCCGGATCTCCGCCTCGTCCAACTCCCCGCCACTGTCGGCGAGATGCTCGGTCGCCGCGCTGGGCGCGCCGTCCTTGTGCTCGGCGAGCATGCCGATCGCCGAGCAGATCTGGCCCGGCGTGCAGTAGCCGCACTGGAACCCGTCCGTGCGCACGAACGCCGCCTGCAACGGGTGGTCGACCCCTTCGATCGTCGTGATCTCACGGCCCTGGTACTGCACCGCCAACGCGAGGCACGCGTTGATCCGCCGCCCGTCGACCAGCACCGTGCACGCACCGCACGCACCCTGGTCGCAGCCCTTCTTCGTACCAGTCAGGCCCAGATACTCACGCAGCGCGTCGAGCAGGCTCACCTGCGGTGAGACGTCCATTCTTCGGGCGGATCCATTGATCCGCAGCTCTATCTCCACCGTGTCATTCCTCCGGTTCACCCGAGGGCTCGATCTCTTGAGGGGGGCGCCATCAGGCACAAAGGGCTGGATGAGAAGGACTCTGGCCCGCGGCCTGGAACACCACGTTCTGCCTGGCCACGCCCGCGAATGGTGATGGGTGAGGTGAGAGAGGCAGGCGGCAGCCCGGCGGGGCGCCGGTTCGCGACACCTCGGTCGCGATGTAACCTCACGGAGAGACTCTACATCCACTTGAGACTAAGTCTCTAGATGATTCGCTGTCCGATTGCGGCAGCATAGGCGAGGTGCAGTCTTGAATCGAGACTGAGTCTCAAATTGATTCGTGGCGGTAACATCCCTTGTGTGTCCGACTCCGCCAGCACCACCGACCACACCCCGCCGAAGCCGCCCGGACTGCGTGAACGCATGCGGGCAACGGTCCGGGCGGAAGTCACCGAAGTGGCACTCCGGCTCTTCACCGATCAGGGCTTCGAGCGGACGACCGCCGACCAGATCGCCACCGAAGCGGGAGTGTCACGCGCCAGCCTGTTCCGGTATTTCGGGACGAAGGAAGACATCGTGCTGGGCGGTCTGGAGGGCAATGGCCCGCAGGTCATGGAAGCGCTCGCTGCCCGCCCCGACGAGGAGCGGCCCTGGGTGGCGCTGCGCCGGGCCTTCGACATCCTGGTGCGGGTCAACGAGGAAGCCCCCGAACAGACGCTGATCTTTCTGCGCCTGCTGCACGACACGCCGTCACTGCGCGCCCGGCACTTCGAGAAGCAGTTGAAGTGGCAGGAGCGGATGGTGCCGGAGATCGCCAGGCGACTGGAAGCCGGTCCTGGCCGGCCGGAGGATCCCAGGCCGACCGCGCTGGTCGCAGCCGCCCTCGGCTGCCTGGACGCGGCCGCGAGAGGGTGGGTGGCCTGCGAGGGCACTGTTTCCCTCGCTGACCTGCTCGATCGGGCCATGGGCGCACTGACGGAGTAACCGCCCATCCGTGCTCGACGTCGGTCGGCAGCCGGGCCAGGGCGGCCGCAGGCCCCTCAGGGGCCCGGGGAACCGCGCGACCGGCTTTTCGCAGCGCGGCCGGGGAACCGTGGCGTTCCAGCAGCCAGGTCACGGCCTGGTGGTCCAGACGCGGCCCGAGCACGCGCTCCAGGCTGGGGTGGAACCGGGTGAGCAGGCCGCGTATCCGGTTGGAGGCGCGGGTGGCTTCGGCCGCGAGGTCCTGGTCGAAGCCGACCAGCACGGTCAGCTCAGCGGTGACCTCGTCGGTCGGCTGAAGGGCGCGCGGGGTGTGCGGCATGGTGCGGGCGGCGACCGCGATCACCGCGGCGTCCTTGGCGTCGGTCTTCGCTTCGCCCGGGTAGAGGTCGGCGATCCGGCGCATCGCGAGTCCGGGCAGGTAGGCGACCTGGCAGCCCGCGTCCCCGGCCACCGTCAGGGGCAGGGCTCCGATCGGGCTGGTCCACGATCACCAGCACGGTGCGGAATTTCGCGGCGGGCTTGTCGAAGACGGCCCGCAGCTCCTCATCAGTGGTCGAGTCGTCGTGCGGCCCCGGGCGGCCAGGTGTCACAGGAAGCATTGAAGGCAACCGCCCCCAAGCCATACCCGGGGCCACTGGATCCAACGGACCGTACGACAGCCCATGCGACCCAATCAACAACGTAGGACCACCCCCAGGTCATCTGTTCGACAGGGGGAACAGCCATGCCGGGCACGGGGGCCAGCGGCCCTCTTGCAGGACCGCGAAGAAGATAACGGGGGTGGGTTGGTGTGTTGGTTGGTTTTTTGGGGCTCAGGATCCAGTGCCGTAGCGGGCGAGCATGAGGGCGACGGCTTCGTCCACGATCGCGGCGTCGGTGGGGTCAGGCGGGACGAAGTCGGTCCGTACGAGTTGAGGCCACAGGAGCTGGCTGCAGATCATGCCGAGGAACTGTTCGGCCACTGCGGATGCCGAGTGTGGCTGTCCGTCGGCCGATCGGAAGTCGAGTGTGCCGGCCTGTGCTTCGGCGTCCAGGTAGTCGCGGAGCCGGTCGAAGAAGGGGCCGCGGTCGATGGCGAAGCCGGTGCCGACGATGTCGGCGAGTTCCGGCATCTGGGGAAGTTCGGTGATGATGAGCCGGCACAGCGCCGCCGTGCCGGACCGTGAGACCAGGCAGGCGTAGTCGCGGCCGATGTGGTCCAGACCGTACCGGGGGTCACCGGGCGGTGGCGGTGCGGCGTACTCCACATCCAGTTGCCACTGTTCGGAGGTGACGGCCGCGAACAGCGCGGCCTTGGACGGGTACCGCTTGAAAAGGGTGCCGGTGGAGACGCGGGCCTCTCTGGCGATCTGGGCGAGGGAGGTCTTGTCGTATCCCCGGGCGAGGAAGAGGTCGCGGGCGGCGCGGATAATGCGCGCTCGGTTCTCCGCCTTGATCTGCGCGTGATACCCGGCTTTGGTCTGCGCGTCATTCCCGGCCTGGCATGTATCGTCACCGGTTTCCGCCCGGTCCGCCACAGCCATAGCCACGCCCCTCGCCCGTCTCCCGGCCGCGTCCTCGCCGTCAGAGGACGGTCATACCTCCGTCCAGGATAAGGTCCTGGCCCACAGCGAACGCGGAGACGTCGGAGGCCAGGTACACCACGGCTTCCGCGACCTCCTCCGGCAGACCCATGCGACCCAGCGGGATGCCGGCGCTGATCCCCTCCAGGACCGCCGCCTGCACCTCGGGGTCCTCGATCCCGAGCTTGGAGTACAGCGGGGTGTCCACCGGGCCGGGGCTGACCGCGTTGAACCGGATGCCGTGCGACTTGAGCAGGTCCGCGTTCCACGACCGCATCAGGGAGCCGACAGCCGCCTTCGTCGCGGCGTAGGCGTTCGAATTCCCGTAGCCGCCGTGCGCGCTGTTGGACGCGTTCAGGATGACCGAGGACGGATTGGCCAGCACGGGCACCAGGGCCTGCGTGAGAAAGAAGACGCTCTTGACGTTGATGTCGAAGAGCCGGTCGAAACTGTCTTCCGTGTGGTCCTCGAACGGCCGCCAGTCCGAGACGCCGGCGTTCAGGAACGCCACGTCCAGCTCCCCGAAGTGCTCACGCACCCGCTTGGCCAGGCCGCGCTGCGCATCGAGATCGCGCGCGTCGGCCTGCACCACCGGCACCTTGTCCCCGAGGATCTGCCGCGCCCTGTCGATGCTGGCCGGGGTCACGCCCGTGACCAGCACGTCGGCCCCCTCCGCGACAAAACGCCGCGCGGTTTCCAGACCGATGCCGCTCGTGCCGCCGGTGATGAGGGCGCGCTTGCCCGCAAGACGAGTCATGTTCATGGTTCCTTGCCGAGACGTAAGGTAAGTCGATGGACTCACCTAACGAAGGTAACTCCCGCACCACGCTTAAGGCAAGTTAACCCACTTACCATCCTCGGCCTGGAGCGGTTCGGTCACGCCGCTGGGCGACCGTGCGGGCCCAGCAGCGGCGTCCACGGCCAGGAGATGGTCCTGTCCGACGACGTCTTCCAGCTTTGTGGGGCGCAGGCGGGCGGATGCGGACAGGGCGAGCCCTCGCATGGGACGCTGACGAGGCTCAGCCATTCACAGGGAAGCAGGCGGCGCTCATCGGGAGCCGGGGCGGTCGCGTCGCGGCGGCCGCCCGGCGACCAGGTCGTACGAATCCTCGACCGCGTCGGTGATCAGCCGCTCGGTGATGCCGGGTCCCGGCCCCAGCGAGATCCAGTGGCGTTTGTCGAGGTAGCGGCCCGGTGTGATGGAGGCGTAGCCGCGCTCCAGTGCCTGCGCGTGCTCGGGCTCGCACTTGACCGTGATGATCTGTTCGTCCGGGTCGTCGGTGACGATCAGGAACACCCTGCCCGCGACCTTGTACACGTCGAGTCCCGGAGTGAAGGGGTAGCCGTGGCTGACGTCGGGCAGGGCCAGGGCCGCCCGGCGGGCGGTGTCCTGAAGCCGGTCACCGGCCGCGCTCACCGGGCCGTCCGTGCGCCGATGCCGTAAGTGTGCGGGTCGACAGGCCGCTCAGCTTTGGGCAGATGGGCGACGACGAGCCGGTAGGAGTCGGTGACGAGCTCCCTGACGAGTTCCTTGTCGACGCCCTCTCCGCTCTCCAGGGTGATCCAGTGCTTCTTGTTCATGTGGTAGCCGGGCGTGATGTGGCTGTACTGCTCCCGCAGGGCACGGGCCTCACCGGGGTCCGCCTTGAGGATCACGACGGGCCGCCCCGGCACTTCGGTCAACAGCATGAACACCTTGCCGCGCACCTTGAAGACCTCCCAGTCGGGGCCGAACGGGTGCTCCAGCTGGGCCCCGGGGAGTTCCTCCGCGCAGTCGGCGGCGGTCTTGTGCAAGGTCGATGCGTTCATGGGTGGTGGGCCTTCTCAGGTGGTGGCGGACTGCGGTATCGAAGGAGACGGAGGGCGCACCGCGCGGGCGCGTTGGCACGTCCCATCCTTCCGCCGAAGCCGATAAAGAGGGCAGTAGACTGCGGACACGTGATGGTCGACAAGCGACACCCCGACCCGAGCGGAACCGCGACCGGTCCGAACGCGGTTCGGCTGTACGGATTCCAGCCCCCGGTCGGTACTCCCTACGGCCTTGAGGTGAGTACCGCCGAGGATTTCTTCGCCCAGCACGACGACTGGCCGTGGAATCCGCCCCGTCCGGGTCGTGCCACCTTCCACTACCTCATCGCGGTCACCGAGGGTGAGCTGCGGCACGACGTCGACCACGTCACGCGGACCGTCGCCCCCGGCCAGTGGCTGTGGGTGCGCCCCGGGCACGTGCAGTGCTGGCATCCGCCCGGCGCGGCGCGCGGCCCGTTCATCCTGTTCGAACCGGACGTGCTGCGGCCCGACCTAGCGCGCCTCCTGGCCCCGATCACCGCGCACGAGACCCCTGCCGTGCTCACCCCGCACCCCGACGACACCGCCTGGCTCCAGCAGACGGCACTCCAACTCCTGGACGAACACCGCGCACTGGGCCGCCGCCCCCTCGACATCCACCACGCCCTGCGGCGCAGCCTGCTCGAATCGCTGCTGCTGCGCCTGGCCAACTCCCCAGGTATCTCCCCCATCGGCACGGCCACGGCCGACACGGGCCGCGCCGACCGGTACAGACGCTTCCTGGACGCCTTGGAGCTGCACTTTCGCGAACTCCACCAGGCCGCGGACTACGCCGAGTTGCTCGGCTGCTCGGTCCGCACGCTCAGCCGTACCGCTCGGGACGCCACCGGCAAGGGAGTACGCGAACTCATCGACGAGCGGCGCCTCCTGGAAGCCCGGCGCCTGCTGGGAGCCGCCCGGTGGGACGCCCGGACTGTGGCCGTCCACCTCGGCTTCACCGACCCCGCGAACTTCGGCCGCTTCTTCCGCGACCGCGCCGGTCTCACCCCGGCCGCCTTCGCGGCCGGCGAGGCCCCGCCCCTCCCCTATCCTCTCCTTGGTTGACGATCTCGGTGGTTTCCGGCCGGGTCTCAGCCGAGGATGACGATGCCGGGGCCGGGTGACCAGTAGACGATGTTGCCGATCTCGTAACTGAACTGTGGCTTGCCTCCTGCGGTGGGAGACCGGGGCAGGTGACCGTACTTCTCGCGCTGGAGCAGGTCGTCCATCTGCAGCGTCAGCGGAAGTAGCGAGGCGAAGTCGCGTGCCGTCGCGTTGTCGTCGAGGGTTGCGTCGAGGACGGTCTCTCCGGCCCGTCGGTCGGATTCTCTGCACATCCGCATCGACATCAGCAAGACGCGGCGCGACCTCGGCCATGCCGCTCTTCGTCGTATGGAACAGCTTCAGGCCCGAACCTTCCCCTCCTCGGCCAGGAGAGCCGCCGGGCACCGCAACCCTCACTGCACCGCCCGAATTCGCAAAGTCTCCTGCGCCGACGGCAAAATGCGCCGTGCACCCCGTCCCCCAAGCCAGTTCACTCAGGACCCCATCAACGGCTCAGAACCCAAGCCGTTTCGCATCAACACCAGGAAGAACTGTTCTCGGCGCAAACGCACCCTCCGGTACCTCTCATTCGAACGAGGGATCCTTTCAGCAGCCCCGAATTCCCGCAGGGGCAACGGGCATTGTCTCCGGGGGCATCGCACCCAGGGAACGGCGGGAGGCTACATGGACCAGGCCCTCAACGAGCGGCAGCGGGCCGTGCTCGACTGGGTGGGCCAGGGATGTCCCGACAGAGTCTGGCCGGACAGCACGTACAAGACCAGCGGACAGGCCCTGCAGAACCGAGGGCTCATCAGAATCACCAAACGCCGCGGGCATTGGAGCGCCCACCTCACCGAGAAGGGGCGGCAGCATCTCACCGAACGCGGCATCCTCCCCGTGGAGCAGAGCACCCGACCACCGGAACGTCCCGCCCGAAAACCGGCACCGCCGCGCCCCAGAGCCGCACCGAAGGCCCTTAAGAACTATGCGGACCAACTACTCGAAGAACTGGCCGCGAACGATGGTTGTCTCATCAAGCCCATCGAATCCGGCCCGCACGCGGTGAATTGGACGTCACGGGTCAACGCCGCCCGCAAGTCCGGCAAGATCCCCCACACGCAGGAACTCTACGGATACCGCACCCACCGCGGCTACGAAATCAAGCTGGTCGACATCCCTGCCTGGCGCCTCGCGGAACTCACCCCGCTCCCCGTGCCGGCCAGACTCACCAAACCCCATGCCGTCGTGGCCGCCCTTCAAAAGCTGCCGCAGCCCATGGGCCTGACCAAACCCCTGCAGGGCCGAGCCCTGCGCATCGTCCAAGCCCTCATCACCGCCACCGAAGCACAAGGCCACAAGGCAGCGCTCGGAACCACACAAGGCGCTCCCCCACCCCATCGGCGCCGCAAGGCACCACCACACTTCACCATTACCGCCCAAGGCGAGAGTGTCGGATTCCTCGTCCTTCAAGAACAAGACCGCAGCGAACACGTCCCCACTGACAAGGAACTCGCCGACGCCAAGAAGCACTCATGGATGCGCATCCCCCGCTTCGACTACACCCCCTCTAGCCGCCTGCGTTTCATGCTCCGCGGCGGCAGCCCGCACCGCGCCAGCGAATGGACCGACCTCCCCGACCGGCCTCTGGAAGAACAACTCGCCGAGATCGTGCAAGAGGTCGGCCTCCGCGGCGAAGCCGCGGAACGTAAACGCCTTGCAGACCAGCAAGCCAGAGAGGCACAGCAGAGGCGCTGGGAAGCCGCCATACAGGAAGCCCGTGCCGCCTACGCCCACGCCTACCGCGTCAAACACCTCGGAGAACAGGCAGACGCCTGGTATCAGGCCAGCCGCCTGACCGAATACATCACAGCAGTACGCGACCACGCCACATCACTGCCGCCAGGGCAGGAGCGGACCGAGATCGAGGCGTGGCTCGCGTTCGCGGACACGCATCTCCAACACCTCACCGAATCGGTCTCAGCGCCGAAACTGCCCACGCCGCCGAAGCCCAGCGGCGACGACCTCAAGCCCTTTCTCGGCCACTGGAGCCCCTACGGGCCCCGCTCCTATTGAGCCTTGGCTCCGCCCGCGACCTACGGAACTTCACCAAGAAGCGGAAGAGCGGCAACATAGCGGCGGATCGCCGGTTACCGAAACCGGTGATCCGCCGAATACTGGTAGCCCCACCGCCACTCACTGACCAACCGCCGAAAGGCAGAAAACGGACCAGGGGAAATCACACCGCCACGAGCCGGACCCGATCGCCGCACAGCTTGGCCATGTCGTCAATATCGGAAGTCAGCATGACCACGGGGCGGTGCTGTCGCAGCGCGGCCTCGGCGACGGCCGCATCGATCGCGTACTTGTGTCCGTGCAACCCGGCATTCATCAGCAACTTCGAGGCCGCCCTCGCCTCCTCGTCACCGACCGGGACGATCCGCAGCCCGGAAAGCACCCAGTTCAGGCGGGACTTGTTCGTACGGACGTGGACGACTTCGATGATGGTGAGCGCACTGATCACGACCTCCATGCCGCGCGAGCGCGCCTCAGCGATCAGAGCCACCACCTGCTCGTCGTCGGCGAGCAGCTTCGAGAGTCCCTCACTGTCGAGGACCAGCGTCCCCTCGTGACTCAACCTGCGGCGGGCCACTCCGCCTCCTCGGCGAATACCTCGTCGAAGACCTGCCGCGCCCGCTGGCGAGCCGGCTCGGAAACCGGCCCCTTGCGGCTCTCGTAGTCCGCCAGGTACTCGTCCAGGACCTGACCACGCAGCTCACGCTCGACCGCTTCAGCGATGAACGCGGAGAACTCCCGCTTGCCCACCCGCGCCCGGATTGCCTCCGCGGTCCCCTCCGGCAGCGACAGACTCACCCGCGTCGCCGGGCCTTCCCCGATGCTGTACGTCGTCTCACCCATACGTCGAGTGTGTCAAACGAGTAGGAAAAGCGCCACGGGTCGAATCTGCACGGTCCCCGGAGTCGTAAAGAAGTCGTGCGGATGGAGCTCCACCCGCCCGCCTGTCGCATCGGGAGATCGCTGCCCGAAACCCAGCACGAGCTCCTCATCCCATCCCAGCACGATCCCAGCACGGGAAAAAACCAAGGGCCCGACCCCGAAGAGTCGGACCCTCTCTGACCTGTGAGTTTTCGAGATCAGCGACGTGGTGCCAGGTCACCCGCTACACGTTGAAGCGGAACTCCACGACATCCCCGTCCTGCATCACATACTCCTTACCCTCCATGCGCGCCTTGCCCTTCGCGCGGGCCTCCGCCACCGAGCCCGTCTCCATCAGGTCGTCGAAGGAGATGACCTCCGCCTTGATGAAGCCCTTCTGGAAGTCGGTGTGGATGACGCCGGCCGCCTCGGGGGCCGTGGCGCCCTTCTTGATGGTCCAGGCGCGAGATTCCTTGGGGCCGGCCGTGAGGTAGGTCTGGAGGCCGAGGGTGTTGAAGCCGACGTGGGCGAGGGTGGCGAGGCCGGGCTCGTCCTGGCCGACGGACTGGAGGAGTTCGAGGGCCTCGTCCTCCTCGAGCTCGGCGAGGTCCGCCTCCAGCTTGGCGTTGAGGAAGATCGCCTCGGCGGGGGCGACCAGGGCCCGCTGCTCGTTCTTGAAGTCCTCGTCGACCAGTTCGTCCTCGTCGACGTTGAAGACGTAGAGGAACGGCTTGGTGGTGAGCAGGTGCAGGTCGTGCAGCAGCTCGTTGCGCTCGCCGCCCTGGACGATCCCGTGGGCGAAGAGCGTGTCGCCCTTCTCCAGGATCTCCTTGGCCTCCTCGACGGCCTTGACCTTCGGGGCGATGTCCTTCTTGATGCGCGACTCCTTCTGGAGGCGCGGGAGGACCTTCTCGATGGTCTGGAGGTCCGCCAGGATCAGCTCGGTGTTGATCGTCTCGATGTCGTCCTTGGGCGAGACCTTGCCGTCCACGTGCACGACGTTCTCGTCCGCGAAGGCACGGATGACCTGGCAGATCGCGTCCGACTCACGGATGTTCGCCAGGAACTTGTTGCCCAGGCCCTCACCCTCGGACGCGCCCCGCACGATGCCCGCGATGTCGACGAAGTCGACCGTGGCCGGGAGGACCTTCTCCGACTTGAAGATCTCGGCCAGCTTGCCGAGCCGCGGGTCGGGGACGCCGACGACGCCCACATTCGGCTCGATGGTGGCGAACGGGTAGTTGGCCGCCAGCACGTCGTTCTTGGTCAGGGCGTTGAACAGGGTCGACTTGCCGACATTCGGCAGACCGACGATTCCGATCGTGAGCGACACGTTGCGACTTCCCGTGAGTGGAGAGGGCCAGGAGGCCAGGGGACCGGCCGATCCACCAGTCTACGGCGTACCCGCAACCGGCCCGGCGCCCTGTCGAACGCTTGGCCAAGCACCGGCCCACGGCGTGTCTGAGGGGCCATTCGGCATATTGAACGACCTACGTTGGTGCAGTGGAGCAATACAGGACGCGACCTGCCCGGTACGGACCGCGACGCGACCGGCCGGGATCGTCCCTGCCGCCCCAGGCGAAACGAGGAGCGGGGGGAGCCGGGGGTGAGGCGGCGGTACGGCGGCCCGCGTCCGCGTCGGCGGCACCCACCGCGGGACGGCTGCCGAATCCCCGGCTGACCGGGCTGGGCAGCGGATTGTTCTGCGGACTGGTGATGTTCCTGCTCGGCGTGCTGTGCTCGGTGCTGTTCGGGGCGTCGCTGACGGCGTACGGCGTGCTGTTCGTGCCGGTGTGCGTGCTGACCGCCGTCTGGGTCAGGCGGGGGGATCTGATGATCGCGCCCGTCGTGGTGCCGATCGCGTTCGCCGTGGGGCTGCTGCCGATGGCCGACGGCGACGGAGGGACCGGCGGCAGGCTGATGGGACTGGTGACAGCGCTCGCCACGCAGGCCGGGTGGCTGTACGGGGGGACACTCGTCGCCGGGCTCATCGTCATCGTCAGGCGGATCCGGCTGGTGCACCGGCGGCGGACGACGGCAGCCGGGCCCCGGCCGCCGGTATGACACCTGCCGGTGTGGTGCCCTCCGCTGTGACACCTACCGGCGTGCTGCCCGCCCGCGTGACACCTACCAGTGTGACGCCCGCCCCCGTGACGCCCACCGGGCCCTAGTGCCCGGCCGCCCGCATCGCCGCCCCCACGATCCCCGCGTTGTTCTGCAGCTGCGCCGGGACGATCTCCGCCTTGATGCCCTCGATGTGGGGCAGGAACTTGTGGGACTTGCGGCTGACGCCGCCGCCGATGATGAACAGCTCCGGCGAGAACAGCATCTCGACGTGGGCGAGGTACTTGCGCACGCGGTGCGACGCCCAGTGCTCCCACGTCATGTCGTGGTCCTCCCGGGCCTTGCTGGAGGCCCGCTTCTCCGCGTCGTGCCCGTCCAGCTCCAGATGGCCGAGCTCGGTGTTGGGGACGAGGACGCCGTCGACGAAGACCGCGCTGCCGATGCCCGTGCCGAGAGTGAGCACGATCACCGTGCCGTGGCGGCCGCGGCCGGCGCCGAAGTGCATCTCGGCGACGCCCGCCGCGTCCGCGTCGTTCACCACCGTCACCGGCAGGCCGCCCAGCCGCTCGCCGAGCAGTGCGCGGGCGTCGGTGTCGATCCAGCTGTCGTCGACGTTGGCCGCCGTACGGATCACGGCTCCGTCGGTGACCACGCCGGGGAAGGTGACCCCGATGGGCCCCGTCCAGCCGAAGTGGTCGACGACCTGCTTGACGCCGTCGGCCACTCCGTCGGGCGTGGCCGGGTGCGGGGTGAGGACCTTGTGGCGCTCCTGCGCCAGGTCACCCTTGTCCAGGTCCACCGGGGCGCCCTTGATCCCGGAACCGCCGATGTCCACACCGAAGATCTGCATGGCCTTACGTTACGACGAACGACTGACAGTCACAGGCCGGACGGCGGTCGCTGCCCGGCCCGTTCGCGATCACTCCCCGGAATTTTCACCGGCCCCGGCCCCGGCCCCGGTCCCGTTCTCGGTTCCGGCCCCGGTCCCGGTCTCGGTTCCGGTACCCGCCCCGCCGCGCTCGGCGACCAGCGTCGCCGCCTCCTCGCGCAGGTCGCGGCGCAGCTCCTTCGGCAGGGAGAACGTGATGGACTCCTCGGCCGCCTTGACGAGCTCCACGTCCTCGAACCCGCGCCGGGAGAGGAACTCCAGGACCTGCTCGACCAGGACCTCCGGGACGGAGGCACCCGAGGTGACGCCGACCGTGGAGACGCCGTCCAGCCAGGACTCGTCGATCTCGTCGGCGAAGTCCACGAGGTACGCCTCACGCGCACCCGCGAGCTTGGCGACCTCCACGAGCCGCACGGAGTTGGAGGAGTTGCGGGAGCCGACCACGATCACCAGCTCCGACTCGGCGCCCATCTGCTTCACGGCCAGCTGGCGGTTCTGCGTGGCGTAGCAGATGTCGTCGCTGGGCGGGGAGATGAGCTGCGGGAACTTCTCCTGCAGCGCGTCGACGGTCTCCATGGTCTCGTCGACGGACAGCGTGGTCTGGGAGAGCCAGACGACCTTGGACGGGTCGCGGACCTCGACCTTCGCGACATCGCTCGGCCCGTCGACGAGCTGGATGTGGTCGGGGGCCTCGCCGGAGGTGCCGATGACCTCCTCGTGGCCCTCGTGGCCGATCAGCAGGATGTCGTAGTCGTCGTTGGCGAAGCGGACGGCTTCCTTGTGGACCTTGGTGACCAGGGGGCAGGTGGCGTCGATGGTGGCGAGGCGGCCGCGCTCGGCCTCCTCGTGGACGACAGGGGCAACGCCGTGTGCGGAGAACATGACGATGTTCCCCGGGGGCACTTCCTCCGTCTGCTCGACGAAGATCGCGCCCTTCTTCTCCAGGGTCTGCACGACGTACTTGTTGTGGACGATCTCATGCCGGACGTAGACCGGAGCCCCGTACTGCTCCAGCGCTTTCTCGACGGCGATGACGGCGCGGTCCACACCCGCGCAGTAGCCACGGGGGGCGGCGAGCAGGACACGGCGGCCAGGCGAAGCAGACATGCCTCCCATCGTAAGGCCGCGTTCGGCGGGTCAAAGATCGCGTCCGTGCTCAGTCCCCGGGAAGACTGACAAGGCGCGAGGCGAGTGACGCGGGCGGAGGGGCCGACAGAGGGGACACGATGCCGGAGACCGGGACGGCGGCGGCCTCCGCTGCCGGCGGGGAGCACACGCTGCGGCGCAGTCTCGGCTTCCGGGACCTGGTCGTCTACGGGCTGCTGTTCATCGCGCCGATGGCCCCGGTCGGTGTCTTCGGCACGCTGGACGCCAAGTCGCACGGCGCGGTCGCGCTGGTCTATGTCGTCGCCACGGTCGCGATGGCGTTCACGGCCTTCAGCTACGCCCAGATGGTGCGGGTCGTCCCCCAGGCGGGCTCGGTGTTCGCCTACGCGCGCGTGGGGCTCGGGAACGGTGCCGGGTTCGTGGCCGGCTGGATGGCGATGCTGGACTACGCCCTGATCCCCGCGGTGGCGTACCTGTTCTCCGGGATCGCGATGAACGCGCTGGTCCCGGAGGTGTCGCGGTGGGTGTGGACGGCGCTCGCGGTCGTCGTGACGACGCTGCTCAACCTGTGGGGCGTACGGGCCGCCGCCCGGGTCGGTTTCCTGGTGCTGGCGATGGAGATCGTGGTCCTGGCCGTCTTCGTGGTGTCGGCGGTCGTGGTCCTGGCGCGGGACGGCGGCGAGCGGGGCTGGCTGTCGCCGCTGTCGGGGGACGGCACGCAGGGGGCGTTCGCGGTGTCGGCGGTGCTCGGGGCGGTGTCGGTCGCGGTGCTGTCGTACCTGGGGTTCGACGCGATCGCGAGCTTCGCGGAGGAGGTCACCTGCGGCTCGGCGAAGGTCGCGCGGGCGCTGCTGTTCTGCCTGGCGCTGGCGGGTGTGCTGTTCATGGCGCAGACGTACCTGGTGGCGCTGCTGGAGCCGGTGTCGTCGGCGCGGCTGGCCGCGGAGCCGGGGCGGCAGGGATCGGCGTTCTACGACGCCGTGGACGCCGCGGTCGGCACCTGGCTGCACGACCTGGTCGCGGTGAGCAAGGCGATCGGTGCCGCTTTCGCCGCGCTGGCCGGGCAGGCCGCGGCGGGCCGGCTGCTGTTCGCGATGGGGCGCGACCGGCGGCTGCCGCGGGTCCTGTCGCGGACCGACGCCGGGGTGCCCCGGGTGGCCCTGCTGTGCGCGGCCGTCGTCACGCTGGTGGCGGCGGTGTGGGCGGCACGGCGGGACGACGGCATGGACCACCTGGTGTCGGTGGTCGACGTCGGCGCGCTGACCGCGTTCACGCTGCTGCACGCGAGCGTGGTGGGCTGGTTCGCGGTGCGGCGCCGGGGAGGGCCCGTGAGCTGGTGGCGGCACGTCCTGGTGCCGGTGGCGGGAGCGGCGATCACCGTCGCCGTGATCGTGGAGGCGTCGGAGACCGCGCAGGCCGTAGGGGCGGTGTGGCTGGCGCTCGGGCTGGTGGTGCTGACGGTGCAGGGCGGCCGGCGGGACGCGCCTCCCTCGCCGGGAGCGTGAAGAACCCCTCACCGAGCGGTTGAGCGGCGTTGTCAGCGGCGCCCACTACTCTCGCGGGCATGGCTGTGAACACGTCCGCGGAATCCCCGCTGCCCGTCGGTGAGGTGTCGCGGCTCATCGGGGGATGGATCGACCGGCTCGGGGCGGTGTGGGTCGAGGGGCAGATCACTCAGTTGTCGCGGCGGCCGGGCGCCGGTGTGGTGTTCCTGACGCTGCGCGACCCGTCGTACGACATCTCCGTCGGCGTCACCTGCTACCGGCAGGTGTTCGACGCCGTCGCGGACGTGGTGAGCGAGGGCGCCCGGGTCGTCGTCCTCGCCAAGCCGGAGTGGTACGCCCCGCGGGGGCAGCTGTCGCTGCGGGCCGCCGAGATAAGGCCCGTCGGCGTCGGTGAGCTGCTGGCGCGGCTGGAGCAGCTGAAGAAGGCCCTCGGGCGCGAGGGGCTGTTCGCGCCGGAGCGGAAGAAGCCGCTGCCGTTCCTGCCGCAGCTCGTGGGGCTGGTCTGCGGACGGGCCTCGGCCGCCGAGCGCGACGTCCTGGAGAACGCCCGGCACCGCTGGCCCGCCGTCCGCTTCGAGGTGCGCAACGTCGCCGTGCAGGGCGTGCACGCCGTGCCGCAGGTCGTGCAGGCCGTGAAGGAGCTCGACGCGATCGAGGACGTGGACGTGATCATCGTCGCGCGGGGCGGCGGCAGTGTGGAGGACCTGCTGCCGTTCTCCGACGAACAGCTGATCCGGACGGTCTCCCAGTGCCGTACGCCCGTGGTGTCCGCGATCGGGCACGAGCCCGACAACCCGCTCCTCGACCACGTCGCCGACCTGCGCGCCTCCACCCCGACCGACGCCGCCAAGAAGGTCGTACCGGACGTCGGCGAGGAGTACGAGCGGGTGCGGCTGCTGCGGGACCGGGCGCGGCGGTGTGTGGCGGCGCTGGTCGAGCGGGAGGAGCGCGGGCTGGCCCATGCCCTCGCGCGGCCGTCGATAGAGGACCCGCACCGGATGATCGACGAGCGCGCCGACCATGTGGCGGACCTGCTCGACCGGGGCCGGCGCTGTCTGCGGCACCAGCTCGACCGGGCCGACTCGGAGCTGACGCACACGCACGCGCGCGTGGTGGCCCTCTCCCCCGCCGCGACCCTGAAGCGCGGGTACGCCGTGCTGCAGAGGGCGGACGGGCACGCCGTCCGTGATCCCGGCGAGGTGGAGGCCGGCGAGGCGCTGCGCGCCCGGGTCTCCGAGGGTGAGTTCTCCGTACGAGTGGACACATAGGGTGGGTGGATGACCAGCGAGGTTGATGAGACGCCGGGCACGTCCGAGGCGCTCGGGTACGAGCAGGCGCGGGACGAGCTGATCGAGGTCGTCCGGCGCCTGGAGGCGGGCGGTACGACGCTGGAGGAGTCCCTCGCGCTCTGGGAGCGCGGCGAGGAGCTGGCCAAGGTCTGCCGGCGCTGGCTGGACGGGGCGCGGGCGCGGCTGGACGCGGCGCTGGCCGAGGAGGCCGCGGAGGACGAGGACACCGAGTAGACCGGGCCGGTGGGTGTCGGGTGACACACGACACCCTCGGGTTAGTTGAACGTTGAACTTCACTCGCGTACGGTCGGAGACGTAAGCCGATCTTCCGGACCGACCGTCGCGAGAAAGTGCATCCATGTCCCTCGTTCTTGACCCCGCCGCCCAGGACCTGCTGTTCCGTGAGGCCCGCACCGCCAACGCCTTCACCGACGAGCCGGTGACCGACGAGCAGGTGCAGGCGATCTACGACCTGGTCAAGTACGGTCCGACGGCCTTCAACCAGACCCCGCTGCGCATCACGCTGGTCCGCTCCCCCGAGGCCCGCGAGCGCCTGGTGCCGCACCTGGCCGAGGGCAACCGCGCCAAGACGGCGAGCGCCCCGCTGGTCGCGATCCTCTCCGCGGACAACGAGTTCCACGAGGAGCTGCCGCACCTGTTCCCGGCCGCGCCGCAGATCAAGGACGTCTTCTTCACCGAGCGCCCGGTCCGCGAGAACGCCGCCGGGCTGAACGCCGCTCTCCAGGCCGCGTACTTCATCGTCGGCGTGCGCGCCGCCGGTCTCGCCGCCGGCCCGATGACCGGCTTCGACTTCGAGGGCGTGCGCAAGGAGTTCCTGGACGACGACCACACCCCGCTGATGGTCGTCAACATCGGCCGCCCGGGCCCGGACGCCTGGTACCCGCGCTCCCCGCGCCTGGAGTTCGACCAGGTCGTCACCACGGTCTGAGCCCCTCCCGGACACAGGAAGGCCCCCGGCATCACGCCGGGGGCCTTCTCCGTGCCTACGCGGGCACGCGGCTCACTCCGTCTTCAGCGCCTCCGCCATCTTCGTCAGCTGCGCGAACGACGCGGTACCCGTCACGATCGTCGTGGAGCCCTTGGCGCCTTCGAGGACCAGCGCGTCGTACCGGCCGCCCTCGTAGCGGGTCCACGTCCGGCCGGCGATCTTCTCGGTCTGCTCGGTCTCCCGCGCGCCCTGGGTCGCCTCGTCGAGGAAGACGGGGCGCCGCTGAGTGGACTGCTCGACCGCCACGTACTCCCCCTCGGGATCGTGGAAGCCGAGGTGCCAGGTGTCGAAGTCCTCGCCCCGGTAGCGGACGGAGGTGGCCTTCCACGCATCGGTCAGGCCCTCGGGCGCGGCCACGGGGTACGGGGCGGCGCGGCGTGCCGTCAGCAGTTCGACGCGGTAGTCGACCACCTTGGTGTCGGGCGGGGTGTCGTCGTGCGGGATGAAGAGGTACACGAAGCCCGCCACGAGGACTATGACGCCCATCGAGAGGATCATGTCCCGCGCCGTCTTCTGCTTGCCGTTCGTGCCTGCCACGCCCCCTATCGTCGCAGGTCTCCGGAGCGCTCATCCGTGGGGGCCCCTGCTCATTTTGCGAACTCGGAGATAGAGTCGGGCGACAAAGCCCTCATCCGGCCGTCGTCGTACAGAAAGGTGCGCTCCGATGACCGAGCATCATCACTTGCCGTCCGAACTTGATGTGCCCTCCGAGGCCCCCGACCGCAACCTCGCCCTGGAACTGGTCCGGGTGACCGAGGCTGCGGCGATGGCCGCGGGCCGTTGGGTGGGACGCGGAGACAAGAACGGCGCCGACGGCGCCGCGGTGCGCGCCATGCGGACCCTCGTCTCCACCGTCTCGATGAACGGCGTCGTCGTCATCGGCGAGGGCGAGAAGGACGAAGCCCCCATGCTGTTCAACGGGGAGCGCGTCGGGGACGGGACCGGGCCCGAGTGCGACATCGCCGTGGACCCGATCGACGGCACCACGCTGACCGCGAAGGGCATGACGAACGCGATCGCGGTGCTGGCCGCGGCCGAGCGCGGTTCCATGTTCGACCCGTCGGCGGTCTTCTACATGGACAAGCTCGTCACCGGCCCCGAGGCGGCCGACTTCGTCGACATCAACGCGCCGGTGTCGGTGAACATCCGCCGGGTCGCCAAGGCCAAGCGGTCCGCGCCCGAGGACGTGACGGTGGTGATCCTGGACCGGCCGCGGCACGAGGGCATCATCAAGGAGATCCGTGAGGCCGGTGCGCGGATCAGGCTGATCTCCGACGGCGACGTGGCCGGCTCGATCCTGGCCCTGCGCGAGGGGACCGGCGTCGACCTGCTGCTCGGCATCGGCGGTACGCCGGAGGGCATCATCTCGGCCTGCGCGGTGAAGTGCCTGGGCGGCACGATCCAGGGCAAGCTGTGGCCCAAGGACGACGAGGAGCGGCAGCGGGCGCTCGACGCCGGGCACGATCTGGACCGGGTGCTGACCACGGAGGATCTGGTCACCGGCGAGAACGTGTTCTTCGTCGCGACCGGGATCACGGACGGGGAGCTGCTGCGGGGCGTTCGCTACCGGGCGGAGACCGCCACGACCGACTCGATCGTGATGCGGTCGCGGTCCGGCACGGTCCGCAGAATCGATTCGGAGCACCGCCTGAGCAAGCTGCGGGCGTACAGCGCGATCGACTTCGACAAGGGGAAGTAGCGCCGCCTGAGGGGTGGGGACTGCGGGTCGCCGGCGCGCCGGTTGTGGTCGATCGCGCAGTTCCCCTCGCCCTTGGGGTACGCCCCCGGAAGGCCTGACAAAAGGGCGCCCCCGGTGCGGTGGGGGCGCCCTTTCCGCTGTCGCTCAGCCTGCCGCGGCTATGCGGTCCGACGAGCGGGCCGCCTTCTTCAGCTCCAGGTCGCGACGGCGCCGTCGGGCCAGGACCACGCGGCGTTCCGCGGCGGTGAGACCGCCCCAGACGCCGTACGGTTCGGGCTGGAGCAGGGCGTGTTCGCGGCATTCGACCATCACCGGACAGCGGGCGCAGACCCGCTTCGCCGCCTCCTCGCGGGAGAGCCGGGCCGCGGTGGGCTCCTTGGAGGGAGCGAAGAACAGGCCTGCTTCATCCCGCCGGCACACCGCCTCGGTGTGCCACGGGGCGTCTTGATCCCTGTCTCGCGCTGGCACCCGCGGGGCCGGAACGGCAGCTACCTGCAGGGACGAATGCGGCGGTTGCAGCACGGTCTACTCCTGACGACGGCTTCGCGAGCGAGAGACGATGCAGCAAGGCCTACCCGCTGTACGCGCGCCTATGCACTGAGTTCCGAACCGCTGGATTCGCCCCGTTCGCAAGGTCCGTGGGGCCGCGTCACCGGTGCACCGATTTGCTCCGAACCCGGGGCGGATTCGCGACTGTCAATGATCCAGGTGCTTGCGCAAACCCTTGTCGACCTTGCGCTGCACCCGGTCCAGGATGTCCGCGACGAACCTGCCGCGCTTGGGCCGGGCCTCGACGCTGCCCAGGACGGCCCAGCCGTCCACGTAGACGACCGGGGCCTCCGGTTCGCTCGAGTCGAGGGTGTCGACCTCGAAGCTGCCGAGCACGCCACCGCCCATGCCGCGCAGCGACACGTTCTCCGGCACACGGATGTCGACGCTGCCGAAGACCGCGAACGACTTGATCACGACCTGCTGGTGGTCGAAGAGGGCCTCGCTGAGGTCTATCTCGACACTGCCGAAGATCGCGTACGCGTGGATGCGGCGGCCCGCGCGCCGGCGGCCCTTGCGGACGGCGCCGCTGAAGACCGCGACCACGTTGTCGTCGGGGTCCATCGGAATGGCGCCCGCGGTGGGGCGGTAGGGGGCCGGGGCAGGCATCGCGGCCGGGCCCCGGCGGTGGGCGGCGGGCAGGTCCCGTATGAAGACCTCCAGCTCGCCGACCGTCTTGGCGCGCAGTACTCCGTCGACACGCTCGGCGTGCTCGTCCGCGGTGAGACGGCCCTCGGCGAGGGCGTCGTGCAGGATGTCGGCGATGCGGTCGCGCTCGGCGTCGGAGGCTCGGAACTCGGAACCGGCGGGCGCCCCTGGCGTCTGAAGGTCCTGCTTCTGAAGGTCCACGACAGCAGCGTACCGAAACACGATAGATCGCGACACCCCCCGCTCGCGTCCTTTGCGACCCTGACCCCGACCCCCGACCCCCGACCCCCGACTGCGACCCCGACCTCTCCCCCGACCGTGACGAACTGAGCCTTACCTCACAAGCTCGCCGTCAGAGGCAGGTTCTACGCTGGTGGGCGCTCGCCAAAGGAGGCGGGTCGCGTCTGTCGAGTGAGGAATGGGCGAGATGCCTGAGTTCGCGTACACCGATCTGCTCCCCCAAGGGGAGGACACCACGCCGTACCGGCTGGTGACCTCCGAGGGTGTCTCCACGGTCGAGGGGCCGGACGGGCGGACCTTCCTCAAGGTGGAGCCGGAGGCGCTGCGCAAGCTCGCCGAGGAGGCGATCCACGACATCCAGCACTACCTGCGCCCGGCCCACCTCACCCAGCTGCGCCGCATCATCGACGACCCCGAGGCGTCCGGCAACGACAAGTTCGTGGCGCTGGACCTGCTGAAGAACGCGAACATCGCGGCCGCGGGCGTCCTCCCCATGTGCCAGGACACCGGCACGGCGATCGTCATGGGCAAGCGTGGGCAGAACGTGCTCACGGAGGGCGGCGACGAGGCGGCCCTCTCGCGCGGCATCTACGACGCGTACCAGAACCTGAACCTGCGGTACTCGCAGATGGCCCCGCTGACCATGTGGGACGAGAAGAACACGGGCTCCAACCTCCCGGCGCAGATCGAGCTGTACGCGACCGACGGCGGCGCCTACAAGTTCCTCTTCATGGCCAAGGGCGGCGGTTCGGCCAACAAGTCGT
The DNA here is from genome assembly GCF_044457425.1 of Streptomyces sp. NPDC050546. Classification (NCBI taxonomy): domain Bacteria; kingdom Bacillati; phylum Actinomycetota; class Actinomycetes; order Kitasatosporales; family Streptomycetaceae; genus Streptomyces; species Streptomyces sp. NPDC050546. The sequence continues at coordinate 140,849 of NZ_JBITGX010000019.1, read as the reverse complement.
TCCTGTACCAGGAGACGAAGGCCGTCCTGAACGAGGCCTCCATGATGAAGTTCCTGGAGGAGAAGATCCGCTCGCTCGGTACGGCCGCCTGCCCGCCGTACCACCTGGCGATCGTGGTCGGCGGTACGTCCGCCGAGTACGCGCTGAAGACGGCGAAGTACGCCTCCGCGCACTACCTGGACGAGATCCCGTCGGAGGGCTCGGAGCTCGGGCACGGCTTCCGGGACGAGGACCTGGAGCAGAAGGTCTTCGAGCTGACGCAGAAGATCGGGATCGGCGCGCAGTTCGGCGGCAAGTACTTCTGCCACGACGTGCGCGTGGTGCGGCTGCCCCGGCACGGGGCGTCCTGCCCGGTCGCCATCGCGGTGTCCTGCTCCGCCGACCGCCAGGCCGTCGCGAAGATCACGGCCGAGGGCGTCTTCCTGGAGCAGTTGGAGAAGGACCCGGCGCGGTTCCTGCCGGAGACGACGGACGAGCAGCTCGACGAGTCCTCCGACGTCGTCAAGATCGACCTGAACCAGCCGATGGACGAGATCCTGGCCGAGCTCACGAAGTACCCGGTCAAGACCCGGCTCTCGCTCACCGGGCCGCTGGTCGTGGCGCGTGACATCGCGCACGCCAAGATCAAGGAGCGACTCGACGCGGGCGAGGAGATGCCGCAGTACCTGAAGGACCACCCGGTGTACTACGCGGGTCCCGCGAAGACGCCTGAGGGGTACGCGTCCGGCTCCTTCGGCCCGACGACGGCTGGCCGTATGGACTCCTACGTGGAGCAGTTCCAGGCGGCGGGCGGCTCCAAGGTGATGCTGGCGAAGGGCAACCGCAGCAAGCAGGTGACGGACGCCTGCGGCAGCCACGGCGGTTTCTACCTCGGCTCCATCGGCGGCCCGGCCGCCCGTCTCGCCCAGGACTGCATCAAGAAGGTCGAGGTCGTCGAGTACGAGGAGCTCGGCATGGAGGCGGTCTGGAAGATCGAGGTCGAGGACTTCCCGGCGTTCATCGTCGTGGACGACAAGGGCAACGACTTCTTCCAGGACCCGGCGCCCGCGCCGACGTTCACGTCGATTCCGGTGCGGGGCCCCGGGCTGGCGTAGCGCCTCGGGTGCGGCGGGGGATGGATCTCGCCCCCGCCGCCCCTACCCGTCCCGTCCTCCAGGGGCTCCGCCCCTTCGACCCCGCCCCTTCGACCCGGACCCCGTTCGGTCCGAAGGGCCTCGTCCTCAAACGCCGGACGGGCTGCCGTCAGAGGGGTGACTATTCGCCTCTATGGGGAACAGTGGTCGCGTCGCGGACGCTGTGCCACGTGGAGGTGATCGTCGATGACCGACGAGCAGGACAGGACCGAGTACCGCATCGAGCACGACTCCATGGGCGAGGTGCGGGTGCCCGCCCACGCCAAGTGGCGTGCCCAGACCCAGCGGGCCGTGGAGAACTTCCCGGTCTCCGGGCAGCGCATCGAGCGGGCGCACATCGAGGCGCTGGCCCGGATCAAGGGCGCGGCGGCCAAGGTCAACGCCGAGCTGGGGGTCCTGGACAAGGAGATCTCCGACGCGATCCAGTCGGCCGCGGCGGAGGTCGCCGAGGGGAAGTGGGACGAGCACTTCCCGGTCGACGTGTTCCAGACCGGGTCCGGGACCTCGTCCAACATGAACACCAACGAGGTCATCGCCACCCTGGCCACCGAGCGGCTGGGCCGGAGTGTGCACCCCAATGACCATGTGAACGCCTCTCAGTCGTCCAACGACGTCTTCCCCTCGTCCATCCATATCGCCGCCACCGCCGCGGTCATCCGCGATCTGGTGCCCGCCCTTGAGCACCTTTCGGCCGCCCTCGGACGCAAGGCCGAGGAGTTCGCCGATGTCGTGAAGTCGGGGCGGACCCATCTGATGGACGCCACCCCCGTGACGCTGGGCCAGGAGTTCGGCGGGTACGCCGCCCAGGTGCGGTACGGCGTCGAGCGGCTCGAGGCCTCCCTCCCCCGGCTCGCCGAACTGCCCCTCGGCGGCACGGCCGTCGGCACCGGCATCAACACCCCGCCCGGTTTCTCCGCCGCCGTGATCGAGGAGGTCGCCCGGACGACCGGGCTGCCCCTGACCGAGGCCCGTGACCACTTCGAGGCGCAGGGCGCCCGGGACGGCGTCGTCGAGACCAGCGGGCAGCTGCGGACCATCGCGGTCGGGCTGACGAAGATCGCCAACGACCTGCGGTGGATGTCCTCGGGACCGCGCACCGGCCTCGCCGAGATCGCCCTGCCCGACCTCCAGCCCGGCTCCTCGATCATGCCGGGCAAGGTGAATCCGGTCATTCCGGAGGCCGTGCTGATGGTGGCAGCCCAGGTCGTCGGGAACGACGCGACCGTGGCCACCGCGGGTGCCGCCGGCAACTTCGAGCTCAACGTCATGCTGCCGGTCATCGCGAAGAACGTGCTGGAGTCGATCCGGCTGCTCACCAACGTCTCGCGGCTGCTCGCCGACCGGACCGTCGACGGCGTCACCGCCGACCGCGAGCGGGCGCGGGAGTACGCCGAGTCCTCCCCCTCCGTCGTCACACCGCTCAACAAGTACATCGGGTACGAGGAGGCCGCGAAGGTCGCCAAGAAGGCCCTGGCCGAGCGGAAGACCATCCGTCAGGTCGTCCTGGACGGCGGGTACGTGGAGCGCGGCGACCTGACCATGGAGCAGCTCGACGAGGCACTGGATGTCCTGCGGATGACGCACCCGTGACGATGCGTGGAGCGAACACGCCCGGCGCGTGAACCGTGACACGCGCCGCAGCGTCGTATGCCTATGGCACCTAATATCTGTGCATGGCAGAGGGCGGAGCGGTGAGACGCGTGGAAACGGGTGGTGCGGCAGGCTTCTGGGCGCCCGGGAGCCGGATCCTGTGGCGGTACCGGGAGAACGGCGGCCCGCATCTGCACATCGTGCGCCCCGTCACCGTCGTACGGGACGACGCGGAGCTGCTCGCCGTGTGGCTGGCGCCCGGCACCGAGTGCGTGAAACCCGTGCTCGCCGACGGTACCCCCGTGCATCTGGAGCCGCTGGAGTCCCGCTACACCAAGCCGCGCACCGTGCAGCGCGGCCGGTGGTTCGGCACGGGTGTCCTGAAGCTGGCCCGGCCCGGCGAGCCCTGGTCGGTGTGGCTGTTCTGGGATCCGGGCTGGCAGTTCAAGAACTGGTACGTGAACCTGGAGGAGCCGCTGACCCGTTGGGAGGGCGGTGTGGACTCCGTGGACCACTTCCTGGACATTTCCGTCCATCCCGACCGCAGTTGGCACTGGCGGGACGAGGACGAGTTCGCCCAGGCCCGGCGGGACGGGCTGATGGACGGCCAACAGGCGGAAAAGGTACGAACGGCGGGGCAGGCCGCGGTGGAGGTGATCCGCGCGTGGGGGCCTCCGTACTCGGAAGGCTGGCAGCAGTGGCGCCCGGATCCGTCCTGGGCGGTACCGTCACTGCCGGAGGACTGGGATCGTACGCCCGCGCATGTGTCCTCATGAGACCCTTGATGCGCCCCCGGGCAAGAAACGTAGGATCGTCCTCCGCAAGGGCGCGCGGCGGGTCGCACACCGCAACTACCGGAGCACGCGCTGGGCTTGACCGATCGTCACCGAGGGGCGGCAGGACGTGAGCGAGGGGTACGAGGGCAACACCGGCAGGGCCTGCGCCACGGGCCCCAGGGGCCGTCAGAAGGCCCCTGGGGGTCACAGACGCTCCGCCGGTGGCACAGAAACAACCTCTGACCACGCGGGAATTCCGTTCCTGGGGCACGTAATCCGGGTATCGGAGTTTCGGCGGGACCACCTGCACCTCTGGCGTGCAGCCCCGGACGGATGGATTCGACACGCGTGACGGAGCAGCCGACCTCCTTCGAACGCCCGCAGACGGGCATCGACCCCGCGGATCCCCGCGGGGCGCTCGTGCATACCTCGACACCGGCGCGCACGCCCGGCTCGGGCGCCTTACCGGTACAGGGCCGCTCAGGCGGCGACGTCACCGTTCCGGTCACGACGGCGCACACCACGCCGGGCACCTCGGAGCCGGGCACCTCCACGCCGTTCGGCAAGGGCAAGGACACCGTGAGCGACCCCGCCTCCGAGCACTCCCAGCCGGGTGCCGAGCAGACCGCCGAGCGCGAGACCCCGCGGCCGCGCCCCGCCCCCGACGGCATTCCGGTCCAGCCGGCCGACGAGCAGGACCGGCCGGCGCCGAATGCCGAGGGACAGGAGCGCCGCAGCGGCCAGAGCCTGCCGCCCGGCCGGCCCACGCCGATGCGGCGGGACGGCGACCGGCTCCGGTTCGTCGGCGCCGCCACCCGGCGGATCGCCCGTGGCATCGATCTCGACGAGATCGTGATGGGGCTGTGCCGGGCCACCGTGCCCACCTTCTCCGACGCGATCCTGGTCTATCTGCGCGATCCGCTGCCCGTCGGTGACGAGCGGCCCACCGGCCCGCTGGTGCTGCGGCTGCGCCGCACCGACCGGATACCGGCGGAGCGCGACACCGAGAACGGCTTCCAGCCGGCCACCCAGCCCGAACCGGACGAGCTGGACGCGGTCGGCGCCGAGCTGTGCGAGGTGCGGCCCGGCAGCGCGCTCGCCGAGGTCCTGCGGGGCGTGCGCCCGGTTTTCACCGACGCTCCCGCGGCCCGCGCGGCGCTGCCCGAACTGCTCGGTGAAGGCGGCGAATTCGCCGTGCCGGACGGACAGCGGGCGATTCTCGCCCCGTTGCGCGGCCGGCGCCGGGTCATCGGCGCCGCCCTGTTCCTGCGCCGCCCCGAACGCATCGCCTTCGAACCGGACGACCTGCTGGTGGCCGCCCAACTGGCCACGCACAGCGCCCTGGGCATCGACAAGGCCGTGCTGTACGGCCGCGAGGCGTACATCGCGGACGAACTGCAACGCACCATGCTGCCCGAGACGCTGCCCCGCCCGACGGGTGTGCGGCTCGCCTCCCGCTATCTGCCGGCGGCGGAGACGGCCCGGGTCGGCGGCGACTGGTACGACGCGATCCCGCTGCCCGGCAGCCGGGTCGCCCTGGTCGTGGGTGACGTCATGGGCCACTCCATGACCTCGGCCGCCATCATGGGCCAGCTGCGCACCACCGCCCAGACCCTCGCGGGCCTCGACCTGCCGCCCCAGGAGGTCCTGCACCACCTCGACGAACAGGCCCAGCGCCTCGGCGTGGACCGCATGGCGACCTGCCTGTACGCCGTCTACGACCCGGTATCGCACCGCATCACCATCGCCAACGCCGGCCACCCGCCGCCCGTCCTGCTCCACCTGGGCGGGCGCGCCGAGGTGCTGCGCGTGCCGGCCGGTGCCCCCATCGGGGTCGGCGGCGTCGACTTCGAGGCGGTGGAACTGGACGCGCCCGCCGGCGCGACCCTGGTGCTGTACACCGACGGCCTGGTGGAGTCACGCCTCAGGGACGTGTGGACCGGCATCGAGCAGCTGCGCGAGAAGCTCGCCGCGACCGCGCAGCTCACCGGCCCCGACCATCCGCCGCCCCTGGAGGCGCTCTGCGACGAGGTGCTCGACATGCTCGGCCCGGGCGACCGGGACGACGACATCGCGCTGCTCGCCGCCCGCTTCGACGGGATCGCGCCCAGCGACGTGGCGTACTGGTTCCTGGAGCCGGAGGACGCGGCCCCCGGCCGGGCCCGCCGCCTCGCCCGGCGCGCGCTGCAGCGCTGGGGCCTCGAGGAACTCAGCGACTCCGTCGAGCTGCTGGTCAGCGAGGTCGTCACCAACGCCGTGCGGTACGCGTCCCGGCCGGTCACCGTGCGTCTGCTGCGGACGGATGTCCTGCGCTGCGAGGTGGGCGACGACGTCCCGCAGCTGCCGCGCCTGCGGCAGGCCCGCGCCACCGACGAGGGCGGACGCGGGCTGTATCTGGTGAACCGGCTGGCCCGGCGCTGGGGCGCGACGCGGCTGAGCACGGGCAAGGTGGTCTGGTTCGAGCTGAACCGGGGCTGAGCACGCACACGGCACGGGCCGGTCCCCGCAATGCGGGGACCGGCCCGTCGTCGAAGCCCGTCACACCGTGCGGGCCACCGTTCGGTTCAGGACTGCTGGATCACCGACGTCCGCCGCGGGAAGAAGCCGCCCCGCACCCCTGAGCGTTCTTGTGGTGGGCGATGGCGAGTCCGGTGAGGACGAGGGAGCAGATCCCGAGTACGGCGACTGCCGGGTTGATGTACGAGGGGATGACGGCCTCGACGACGCGTCCGTCACCGGTTCGGCAACCGAAGTGCAACGGGAGAAAGCTCGGTTCGTAGCCACTGAGCTTGTCTCCGACCGAGTCGCGGCAGGCCTGGGACCGGGCGTAGTCGTCGAGGAGGAACAGATGGAGGAGTCCCCACGTGTACGCGGCGATCGTCGCGTCCCAGGCCAGCACGGCCGCGGAGCGGGCTGTGAACATCTCCCTCCTCCGCCCGGCGCGTATCAGGCGTCTGATCCCGTGGACGGTGAGGGACAGCACCGCGATGACGCAGGCCAGGAGCAGCACCAGCAACAGCGCGCCGTCGTGGGCGGCATAGGGCTCGTCTCCTGACATGTGCGCTCCCCTGCCAGTAGTTGCGGGAGACGGAGTTGTACTCGGCAATCGGCATCATCGAGAGAAGCGCCGACCAGGAGGGGCGCCCGGCGTGATGCCGGGCGCCCATGCGCGTCTCCTACTCCTCGTCGCCCGGCTTGACCGGGTCGAACGGGTCGCCGTCGGTCGGCGGTGTCGTCCCCGGGGCCGTCGGCGGCGTGAAGGTCGGCGGTGACGTCGACGGAGTCGGCGGCGGCGAGCTGCTCGGCTCCTCCGTCGTCGGCGGCGGGGACGACGACGGCTCCTCGGTGGTCGGCTCCGGCGTGGGCTCCTCGGTCTCCGACCGCGTGGGCGTCGGCGTCCACGTCGGCTGAACGGCCGCGCCCTGCTGGGTGTCCAGGTCGAACTTGCTGACGTCGCCCATGACGCCGAAGGTGTAGGCCGCCCAGATCCGCGCCGGGAAGCCACCGCCGTCGATGCGGGGCTCGCCGAGCGCCTTGTACATCGGGACGTGCTTGTACGGGGGCTTGTCGTCCTCTCCGAACAGCCCGACAGAGGTGACCACGTTGGGCGTGTAACCGGTGAACCAGGCCGACTTGTTGTTGTCGGACGTACCCGTCTTGCCCGCGACCTGCTGGCCGTCGCGCCCCGGGTTGTTGCGCACGGAGGTCTGCGCGGTGCCGTCGTCGACCACGCCGGTCAGCACCGAGGTCACCGAGTCGGCGGCCTCCCTGCTGATGACCTGGTCGCCGACCGGGTCGGGCATGGCGACCGTCTGGTTGCGGTGCTCCACCGACTTCACGACGGCCGGGGTGACCTTCTTGCCGTGGTTGTCGAGCGTGGCGTAGACCCCGGCCATCTGCAGGGGGCTCGCGCCCATGCTGCCCAGGGTCTGGGCGGGCACGGCCTCCATGTTCTCGGTGTCCATGCCGAGTTTGCCGGCGACCTTCACCACCTCGGACATCCCGACGTCGACGCCCATCTGCGCGAAGACGGAGTTGACGGACTTGTTCATCGCCGTCTGGACGGAGATCGGCCCATAGTCCCTGTCGTCCTCATTCTCGGGGGCGAAGCCGACCTTGCTGCCGTCCTCCATGACCGGGCGCTTGCTCGTGCCGTCGTAGACCGTGCGCGCGTTGATCGGCTCGCCGTCCTGCGTCTTCGCCTGCTCCTCCAGGGCGGCGGCCAGGATGACCGGCTTGAAGGTGGACGCGGGCTGGTAGTCGGTGCGGGTGGCGTTGTTGGTCCAGTGCTTGAAGTAGTCCTGGCCGCCGTACATCGCGACCACGGCGCCCGTCTTCGGGTTCACGGACGCGGCACCGGCCTGGACGTCCGCGTCGACCTCGCGCTTCTTCGAGTCGAGCTTGCTGGTCAACTGCTGCTGGACGGACTTCTCCAGCGCCGCCTGCTTCTTCTTGTCGATGTTGAGCGTGATGGTCCAGCCGCCGGCATTGATCATCCCCTCGGCTTCCTTGCGGCTGCTCGCGGTGCCGTCGGCGACGAGCTGCTTCTTCAGGGTCGCGTTGGCCGCGTTGACCAGGTAGCCCTTCTGCCCCTCCATGCCGGGGGCGGGCTTGGGCTCCTTCGGCACCGGGAACTTCATGGCGTCACGCTCGGACCGGCTCAGCCAGCCCTCCTCGACCATGTTCTTCAGGACGTAGTCCCAGCGCGCCTTGACCAGCTTCTTACCGCCTTCGGAGGCGACCGCCCAGTCGTACTCGCTCGGGGCCTGGAGCAGCGCGGCGAGGTAGGCGCCCTGCGCGACGGTGAGGTCCTCGGCGTCGGTGCCGTAGTAGGCCTGGGCGGCGGCCTGGATGCCGTAGGCGTTACGGCCGTAGTAACTGGTGTTGATGTAGCCGGCGAGGATGTAGTCCTTGGACTTCTCCCGGTCCAGCTTCAGCGAGATGACCAGTTCCTTCAGCTTGCGCGTGACGGTCTGTTCCTGCGTCAGGTAGTAGTTCTTGACGTACTGCTGGGTGATCGTCGAACCGCCCTGCGCGCCACGGCCGGAGAGCGTGTTGAACACACCGCGGGCGGTGCCCTTGAGGTCGACGCCGGCGTCCTTGTAGAAGGTCTTGTTCTCGGCCGCGACAAAGGTCTGCCGGACCTGCTTGGGGACCCTGGACAGGTCGACGACCTCGCGGTTGACCTTGCCGTCGCGGGCCATGATCGAGCCGTCGCTGTACTTGTAGATGTTGCTCTGGCGCTTGGCGTCGGCGTTCCCCTCGGGGATGTCGATCACCATGTACAGCACGATGAAGGCACCCATGCCGAGCAGGCACAGGCCGAGGAAGGTGCCGAGGATCTTCTTCCAGGTGAAGAGCCTGCGTATGCCGCTCTTCCCGGAGGCGGCCGACGAACGGTGGCTCTTGGGTGCCGCCCGGCGCCCACCGCGCTGTCGGGCGCGTCTCTCTTCCGCTCGTCCCATGGGTCCGATCCGCTCCGCTTCGTTCATGTGTGCACTCGCGTCACACAGGTTCGCCGCTCAGGTCAGCTCAGAAAGCTAACACCGGGAGATAAGAGATAGGGCTGCCGATCCGGCCCTTTGCGGACGTGACAATCAGCACCCATCCCAACGGAACCGACGTTCGAGACACCCGAAGGGTTGCCAGGACCGGGAAAAGTGATATCACTTAGATAGACGGAAGCTATGCAGGATGGCTCCGCGCGAAGAACGGGGGATTCACCCATGTCCACACACGACACGCAGGTCACCGCGGACGTGCCCGAGATGCCGGCCCCACGCGTAAGGGAGTTCACCGCGCACAGCATCGGCGGCGGGCTCGCCCTGTTCCTCGGCCTGCTCGGGCTGCTGGCCGGTGCCGGGCTGATCGCGGCCGCCACGGCGGTGGACGGGAGCGGCGCGAAGGCCGGCCTGATCATCGGCGGCATCCTGGTCGCGATCGCGGCGTTCCTGGCCATGTGCGGGCTGAACATGGTGGCGCCCGGCGAGGCCCGTGTCGTCCAGCTGTTCGGCCGCTACCGGGGGACGATCCGGCAGGACGGCCTGCGCTGGGTGAACCCGCTCACCTCGCGCACGAAGATCTCGACGCGGGTCCGCAACCACGAGACCGCCGTCCTGAAGGTCAACGACGCCTACGGCAACCCGATCGAGCTCGCCGCGGTCGTGGTGTGGCGGGTCGAGGACACCGCCCAGGCCACCTTCGAGGTGGACGACTACGTCGAGTTCGTCTCCACCCAGACCGAGGCGGCCGTGCGGCACATCGCCATCGAGTACCCCTACGACGCGCACGAGGAGGACGGCCTCTCGCTGCGCGGCAACGCCGAGGAGATCACCGAGAAGCTCGCCGTCGAACTGCACGCGCGCGTGGAGGCGGCCGGGGTGCAGATCATCGAGTCCCGCTTCACACACCTCGCGTACGCCCCCGAGATCGCCTCGGCGATGCTCCAGCGGCAGCAGGCCGGCGCGGTCGTCGCGGCCCGGCGGCAGATCGTGGACGGAGCGGTCGGCATGGTCGAGGCCGCGATCGCCCGGATCACCGAGCGGGACATCGTGGAGCTGGACTCCGAGCGGAAGGCGGCCATGGTCTCCAATCTCATGGTGGTGCTGTGCGGGGACCGCGCCGCGCAGCCGGTCCTCAACACCGGGTCCCTCTACCAGTGACCGTCCCCTCCGAGGGTCCGGGCCCTCAGCGCCGGCCGCAGCAGCAGCGCAAGCAGGTGCTGCTGCGGCTGGACCCGGCGGTGTACGAGGCGCTCGCGCGGTGGGCCGGGGACGAACTGCGGTCGGCCAACGCGCAGATCGAGTTCCTGCTGCGGAAGGCGCTGGCCGATGCGGGGCGCTTGCCGCGCGAGACCGGTCCCATCCCCCGGCGCGGGCGGCCGCCAGGGCCTTCCGAGGGCTCCGCCCCCGGACCCCCGTCGGCCTGAACGGCCTCGCCCTCAAGCGCCGGACGGGCTGGGAGTTGCAGGACTGTGACAACCAGGTCCGACCTGCACTCCCGCACCCCCGGCCACGGCCTACACACACCGCGTATACATCCGGCGTATACACCCCATGTACAGTCCTGCCCATGTCCATCGGTCACACTCTCCTGGGACTCCTGGAGTCCGGCCCGCGGCACGGTTACGACCTGAAGCGGGCCTTCGACGAGAAGTTCGGTCACGACCGGCCGCTCCACTACGGCCAGGTCTACTCGACGATGTCCCGCCTGCTGAAGAACGGGCTCGTCGAGGTCGACGGCATCGAGGCGGGCGACGGGCCCGAGCGCAAGCGGTACGCGATCACCGAGGCCGGCATCACCGACGTCGAGCGCTGGCTCGCGACCCCGGAGAAGCCGGAGCCGTACCTCCAGTCGGCCCTCTACACCAAGGTCGTCCTCGCGCTGCTCACCCACCGCGACGCCGCCGACATCCTCGACACCCAGCGCTCCGAGCATCTGCGCAGCATGCGGATCCTCACCGACCGCAAACGCAAGGGCGACCTGGCCGACCAGCTCGTCTGCGACCACGCCCTGTTCCACCTGGAGGCCGACCTGCGCTGGCTGGAACTGACCGCCGCCCGACTCGACAAGCTCGGTGAGGCGGTGACCCGATGACCATTCCCGCTGGTTCGCTGCTCGCCGCCCGGGACCTGCGCAAGGCGTACGGCCCGACCACCGCGCTCGACGGCGCCGAGTTCTCCATCCACCCGGGCGAGGTCGTCGCCATCATGGGCCCCTCCGGGTCCGGCAAGTCCACGCTGCTGCACTGCCTCGCGGGGATCGTGCCGCCCGACTCGGGCTCGATCACGTACCACGAGCGGGAGCTGACCGGGATGAGCGACGCCGAGCGCAGTGCGCTGCGCCGCTCCGAGTTCGGCTTCGTGTTCCAGTTCGGCCAGCTCGTGCCGGAACTCACCTGTGTGGAGAACGTCGCCCTGCCGCTGCGGCTGAACGGCTCCTCCCGCAAGGACGCCGAGCGGACCGCACTGGCGTGGATGGAGCGCCTGGAGGTCGACGAGCTGCGCAAGAAGCGGCCCGGCGAAGTGTCCGGCGGTCAGGGGCAGCGCGTCGCCGTCGCCCGCTCACTGGTGACGAACCCGCGGGTGATCTTCGCCGACGAGCCGACCGGCGCGCTCGACTCGCTCAACGGCGAGCGCGTGATGGAGCTGCTCACCGAGGCCGCCCGGTCGACCAACGCGGCCGTGGTGCTGGTGACGCACGAGGCGCGGGTGGCGGCCTACTCCGACCGCGAGATCGTCGTCCGGGACGGGAAGTCCAGGGACATGGAGCGCGTCGTATGAGCGCACGGCAGTGGGGCCGGGACCTGGCGATGGGAACCCGGTACGCCTTCGCCGGCGGGCGCGAGGGGTGGACCCGGGCGCTGCTCACGGCCGTCGGCGTCGGACTCGGCGTGGCGCTGCTGCTGCTCACCACCGCCATCCCGAACGCACTGGCGGAGCGGGACCGGCGCGAGGAGGCCCGCAGCGACCACACCTACAGCCAGGAGAAGATACCGAAGGCCGACAACTCCCTGGTCGTCCTGGACGCGGACACCACCTTCCGGGACCTGGACGTCCGCGGGCGTCTGCTGGAGCCGGAGGGTCCGAAGGCCCCGCTGCCGCCGGGCGTCACGGAGTTTCCCGCGGCGGGCGAGATGGTCGTCTCCCCCGCGCTGAAGGAACTGCTCGCCTCCGGCGAGGGGAAGCTGCTGCGCGAGCGGCTGGACTACCGGGTCGCCGGCACCATCGGCGAGCAGGGTCTCGTCGGCTCCCAGGAACTCGCCTTCTTCGCGGGCGGCAAGGGGCTCGCGGACCGCCTCGACACCGTCTCCGGGGCCCGGATCGACCACTTCGGCAACCCGGACCTGGCGTCGTCCGACCCCTGGGACCCGGTGCTCCTCCTGCTGGTCCTGGTCGTCTTCGTGGTGCTGCTCATGCCGGTCGCCGTCTTCATCGCCGCGGCGGTGCGGTTCGGCGGCGAGCGGCGCGACCGCAGGCTCGCGGCACTGCGGCTGGTCGGCTCCGACAGCCGGATGACACGGCGGATCGCGGCCGGCGAGGCGCTGGCCGGATCGGTGCTGGGACTCGTCCTCGGCACCGGGTTCTTCCTGCTCGGACGCGAACTGGCGGCCACCCTCGAGGTGTTCCACGTCAGCGTGTTCCCGAGCTATCTGAACCCCTCCCCCCTGCTGGCCGGACTGGTCGCGGTCGCGGTGCCGACGGCCGCGGTGCTGGTGACCCTCTTCGCCCTGCGCGGGGTGGTCATCGAGCCGCTGGGCGTGGTGCGCACGGCCAAGCCGGCGCGCCGCCGGCTGTGGTGGCGGCTGCTGCTGCCGGTGGGCGGGCTCGCGATGCTCTTCCCCATGGTCGGGCAGGGCCGCGACGGCGGGTCCTTCAACGAGTACCTCGTCGTCGGCGGCGTCATCCTGCTGCTCGTCGGCGTCACGGCTTTGCTGCCCTGGATCGTGGAGACGGTCGTCGCCCGGCTCGGCTCCGGCGGGGTCGCCTGGCAACTGGCGGTACGCAGGCTCCAGTTGAGCAGCGGTACGGCGGCCCGCATGGTCAACGGCATCGCGGTGGCGGTCGCCGGGGCGATCGCACTGCAGATGCTGTTCGCCGGAGTGGAGGGCAGCTACACCCAGCGGTCGCGGTACGACGTCTCCCGGGCCCAGATGCAGGTGCAGGCGCCGCAGGATGCCGAGCTCGCCTCGCTGGCCGGGACGTTCCGCGACACCCAGGGGGTACGGAAGGTCACCGCGCTGAACGAGGGCTATCTCAGCGCCGAGCGTGGCGACGACGGGGACTCCTACGTCTCGATCACCGTCGCCGACTGCGCCTCGCTGCGCGAGGTGGCCACACTGCCGGCCTGCCGCGACGGTGAGGTCTTCGCCCTCAGGGGCGGGGAGTTCGACTCGGACACCGCCCGGCTGGCCAAGCCCGGCAGGACCCTGTGGGCCGACCCCGGGGACAGCACCCGGTCCGGCGACCGCTGGACCTCCTGGACCGTGCCGAAGGACATCCGTCAGGTCCAGTCCCGTGAGGACCCCACCGGATACCGGCGCAGCGGCATCCTCATCACGCCCGGCGCGCTGCCCGAGAACCTCGGGTCGTTCGCCTCGGGGCAGCTCTACCTGAGTCTCGACGGCTCCGTGCCGGACGCGCAGGAGTACGTGCGCAACACGGCCGCGCGTCTCGACCCGGTCGTCCAGCCCATGACCTGGCAGAGCGTCGAGAGCAACGAGCGCTACGCCACCATCCGCACCGGCCTGTCCGTCGGCGCCGCGTGTGTGCTGGCGCTGATCGGGGCGAGCCTGCTGGTCTCGCAGCTGGAGCAGTTGCGCGAACGCCGCAAGCTGCTGTCGTCGCTGGTCGCCGTCGGCACCCGGCGCCGTACGCTCAGCCTGTCGGTGCTGTGGCAGACGGCGATCCCGATCGGTCTCGGCCTGCTGCTCGCCGCGACGGTGGGCATGGCCCTGGGCGCGGTCCTGCTGCGGATGACGGACACCTCCGTCCGGGTGGACTGGCCGAGCGTGCTGTCCATGACCGGCATCGGCGCGGGTGTCGTGCTGGTGGTGACCCTGCTGAGCCTGCCACCGCTGTGGAAGCTGATGCGTCCGGACGGCCTGCGGACCGAGTAGCTCTCCGCCCGGGCCGCTGTCCGTACGGGTCGTCAGGTGTCCTGGCCGACGACCCGTACGGACAGCGGCCGCAGTGCTTGCCGCAGAGCCGCCGCCAGTTCCTCGTACTCGCCGCCGCGCGCCGCCCCCGTCCGCATCGCCAGAGCGATCCGGCGGGTGGGGGCCGGGTCGGCGAAGTACCCGGTGAGGAGCTGGTTGCTGCGCGAGGTCTCGACCGTGAGGGCGGTGCGCGGCAGCAGCGTGACACCGAGCCCGCCGGCGACGAGCTGCACCAGCGTGGACAGCCCGGCGGCGGTCGTCGTGACCGGCACGTCGTCGCGGCCGGCCTCCCGGCAGATGTCGAGGGCCTGGTCGCGCAGGCAGTGTCCCTCGTCCAGCAGCAGCAGGTTCAGCTCGCGCAGCGCCTGGCGCGGAATGCCCTCGCGCCCGCCGAGCCGGTGGTCGAGCGGGGTGACGAGCACGAAGTCCTCGTCGAAGAGCGGCAGTTCGGTCACGCCCGGGACGCCGAGGGGCACCGCGAGCAGCAGCAGATCGAGCCGCCCGCTGGTGAGACCGTCGAGCAGGCTGGCGGTCTGCTCCTCGTGCACCTGGAGGTCGAGGTGCGGATACCGTTCGTGGACGAGGCGCAGGACCGTGGGCAGCAGATAGGGCGCCACCGTCGGAATCACCCCGAGCCGCAGCACCCCGGTGAACGGGGCCCGCACTGCCTCGGCCTCCTCCATGAGCGCGCCCACCTCACCCAGCACCGCCTTGGCCCGTACGGCGATCCGCTCGCCCTCGGGTGAGAGCAGCACCTTGCGCGTCGTACGCTCCACGAGCGTCACTCCGAGTGTCTCCTCCAGCGCCGAGACGGCACCCGAGAGGGCGGGCTGGCTCATGCCGATCGCCCCGGCGGCGTCCCGGAAGTGCAGATGCTCGGCCACGGCCGCGAAGGCACGAAGCTGCGCGAGGCTGGGCTGCCTGCGCTTATTACCCACAGTCACTAATAACTACCTCCGATCAACCCGACCGAGTGTAGCTATTTCTGTAATCAATCGACGCTGTGCCAACATCAACACAGTCCAACCCATGGGAAACGCCCGCAATCCGGGTGTTTCTTCGCTGCAAGGAGAGCATGTGCTCACTGTCGGTGACAAGTTCCCCGAGTTCGACCTGACCGCCTGCGTCTCGCTGGAGAAGGGCGAGGAGTTCCAGCAGATCAACCACAAGACCTACGAGGGTCAGTGGAAGGTCATCTTCGCCTGGCCCAAGGACTTCACCTTCGTGTGCCCCACCGAGATCGCCGCCTTCGGCAAGCTGAACGAGGAGTTCGCCGACCGCGACGCGCAGGTCCTCGGCTTCTCCGGTGACTCCGAGTTCGTCCACCACGCCTGGCGCAAGGACCACGACGACCTGCGTGACCTGCCCTTCCCGATGATGGCGGACTCCAAGCACGAGCTCATGCGCGACCTCGGCATCGAGGGCGAGGACGGCTTCGCCAAGCGCGCGGTGTTCATCGTGGACCAGAACAACGAGATCCAGTTCTCCATGGTGACCGCGGGTTCGGTCGGCCGTAACCCGAAGGAGGTCCTGCGGGTCCTCGACGCCCTGCAGACCGACGAGCTCTGCCCCTGCAACTGGAGCAAGGGCGACGAGACGCTCGACCCCGTCGCGCTGCTCTCCGGGGAGTGATCTGAGATGTCCCTCGACAACCTGAAGTCCGCGATACCGGACTACGCCAAGGACCTGAAGCTCAACCTGGGCTCGGTCATCGGCAACTCCGACCTGCCGGCCCAGCAGCTCTGGGGCACGGTGCTGGCCACCGCCATCGCCTCGCGCTCCCCGATCGTGCTGCGCGAGCTGGAGCCGGAGGCGAAGGCGAACCTGTCGCCGGAGGCCTACACGGCGGCGAAGGCCGCGGCCGCGGTGATGGCGATGAACAACGTCTTCTACCGCACCCGTCACCTGCTCTCGGACCACGAGTATGGCACCCTGCGCGCGGGCCTGCGGATGAACGTCATCGGCAACCCGGGCGTCGACAAGGCCGACTTCGAGCTCTGGTCCTTCGCGGTCTCGGCCATCAACGGCTGCGGCATGTGCCTGGACTCCCACGAGCAGGTCCTGCGCAAGGCCGGTGTCGACCGCGACGTCATCCAGGAGTCCTTCAAGATCGCGTCCGTGATCCAGGCGGTCGGCGTGACGCTGGACGCCGAGGCAGTCCTCGCGGAGTAACTCCCCGCCGCGGGCGATGAACTACAGGGCCCCGTCACCTGGGCATGGTGGACGGGGCCCTGTTTCATGTCCTCGTCGGTGTCCTGGCCGGATCAGCCGGGCTGCTCCGACGGCGGGTCCGGGGCAGCCGGCTCGGCGCTCATCGCCGTGGCGCCCCGCGGCCGTACGGAATGCCGCAGCGCCGACTCCCGTGAATACGACCGCAGATATCCGGCCACCGTGTTCGTCACCGCGACCAGCGGCACGGCGACCACGGCACCGCCGATCCCGGCCACCATCCCCCCGCACGCGACGGACAGCACCACCGCGAGCGGATGCACCCGCACCGCCCGCCCGAGGATGAACGGCTGCAGGATGTGGCCCTCGATCTGCTGCACCGCGAGCACCACCACCAGCGTCATGACCGCCGTGAACACCCCCTGGGTGACCAGCGCGACGACCACGGCCAGCGCCCCGGACACCACCGCGCCCACCAGCGGGATGAACGCGAACAGGAAGATGAACACCGCCAGCGGCACGGCCATCGGCACATCGAGGAAGTAGATACCGAGACCGATGAAGATCGCGTCGATCAGCGCGACGATCACCGTGCCCCGCACATACGCCGTCAGCGTCCGCCACGCCGCAGGACCGGCCCCGGCGACTCCCGGCCGCGCCGCCGCCGGAACCAGCTTCAGCGTCCACTCCCAGATCCGCTTGCCGTCGTAGAGCAGGAACAGGGTGGAGAAGACCGCCAGCAGGATCCCGGTCAGGGCCTCGACGACGACCGTCACGCCCTCCAGGCCCGCCGATGTGATCGCGTCGGTGTTCGCGCCGACCGCCTCACGCAGGTTCTTGGCGATCTCGTTGATCTGCTTGTCCGTGACGTGGAAGGGGCTGTTCAGCAGCCAGTTCCGCAACTCGTCGATGCCGTCCTGGATCTGGCCCGAGAGATCGTCGATGTTCTCCATGACCTGCCAGGTCACGAACCAGCCGATCAGCCCCATGATGACGAAGCCGAGGATCGCGGTCAGCGCGGTGGCCGGCCCGCGCGGCACTCCGAGCCGCCGCAGCCTCCCCACGGTCGGGTGGAGCAGCGCGGTGATCAGCAGCGCGCTCACGAACGCCAGCACCACCAACTGGACGGCGCTGATGATCCGCATCAGCACCCACAGGGTGCCCGCGAGGATGAGCAGCCGCCAGGCGGCCTCCGCCGCGACCCGCACTCCCCACGGCACGGCCAGCGCTGGATCGGGCCGGGCGGGAACGTCGGGCGCGTAGTCCGGGGGCGGCGGCACGTGCTCCTCGGACCCGGTCCGGGACTCGGCTTCGCCGCGCTCCCGTTCGGCCTCGGCGCGGCGCTCGTTCCACTGCTCGCTCATCTCGGTCAGTCCGGCGCCGAGCCGGCCGAGCCACCCTGGCACTCGCGACATGATCCGACCGTACATGGCGCGAGCCCCGCACCGTACGACGGTGCGGGGCTCGTGCGAAGAGATGAGTGGCCGAAGGCCGGGTGGCTCAGTACCAGTTGTTGGCCTGCCAGAACGACCAGGCGTCACACGGGCTGCCGTAGCGGTCGTTCATGTAGCCGAGGCCCCACTTGATCTGGGTGGCCGGGTTGGTCCGCCAGTCGGCGCCTGCGGAGGACATCTTGGTGCCGGGCAGCGCCTGGAACATGCCGTAGGCCCCGGAGGAGGGGTTCACGGCCTTGTAGTTCCAGTCGGACTCGTGGTCCACGATGTTGCTGAAGCACTGGAACTGACCGGAGGGCACGATCTGCCGTGCCATCGCCTGGATCTGCGCGATCGTGTAGGAGCTCGAGACAGGGATGTCCGAGATGTCCTTGGAACGGCTGGCGGCCTTCTTGGCCTCCTCGCGCTCCTTGGCCTCCTTCGCCGCCTTCTCGGCGGCCTCCTTCTTCGCGATCGCCGTCTCGGCGGCGGCCTTGCGGGCGGCCTCCTCGGCGTCCTTCTTCGCGCTCACATCGGCGGCGATGGCCTGTACGTCGGCCTGCTGCGTCAGCGACGCGGTCTGCACCTGGGCCTGCTGACCCGAGGGGATGTCCGCGAGCAACGTGGTGCCGTTTGCCGTCGCTTCGGCGTCGTTGTTCTGCGCGGTGCTGCCCGAGGCAACGCCGACGACGCTTCCGACAGCGGTGACCGCCGTGGCCGAAGCCACTGCGAATCCCCGGACCGAGATCCGGCTCACACGGTTTCCTTCCAGCATCGCCCGCTTCGGTGACCCTCGCGGACGCAATCGTGCCCCTGACACTGGCCTCCCCAACTACGGGTCACGGGAGGCACGGGCCCGGTGGGCAACTCCCTCGGGAGGGAGTGCCGCGTGGTGCGCGGGCGGCATACGACATCGCTATGCAGTTGATGCTGATGCTTTTGTGGTGCCGTACCTCCCCCACAGCCCTAAAGGCGTGGGCGGTACCCCCAGGGGTACAGGTGTGTCGTATGCGGGGCCTGACAGGAGTGAGACTCTGCCGTAACACGACGGGGCAAGGCAATTCTGTGCTGGGTGTGAAAGCTCACATCCCGTTTGGCCCAGGAGATTCACGGAAACTGTCACGCGCGAAGGCGCCGCCCGGCTAGGCTCTTCGCCTTTCCGGACGGCGCCAACTACTGCGTAACCACCACCGCTTGGGGCAGGGCGGTCAGATCTGCCCGTCTTCGAGCATTTCGGTCACAAGGGCAGCGATCTGGGACCTCTCGGACCGGTTCAGGGTCACGTGCGCGAAGAGCGGATGCCCCTTCAGCTTCTCGACGACGGCGACGACACCGTCGTACCGGCCGACCCTGAGATTGTCCCGCTGGGCCACGTCATGGGTGAGAACCACCCGCGAATTGGCCCCGATCCGGGACAGAACGGTAAGAAGCACATTCCTTTCCAGTGACTGTGCCTCGTCCACGATCACGAACGCGTCGTGCAGCGAACGCCCCCGGATGTGCGTGAGCGGAAGCACCTCCAGCATCCCGCGCGCGGTGACCTCCTCGATGACCTCCCGGCTGGTGACCGCCGACAGCGTGTCGAACACGGCCTGCGCCCAGGGGCTCATCTTCTCCGCCTCGGAGCCGGGCAGATAGCCGAGCTCCTGCCCGCCGACCGCGTACAGCGGACGGAAGACCATCACCTTCTGGTGCTGACGGCGCTCCAGCACCGCCTCCAGGCCCGCGCACAGCGCCAGCGCCGACTTTCCGGTGCCGGCCCGGCCGCCCATGGAGACGATCCCGACGTCCGGGTCGAGCAGCAGATCGAGCGCGATGCGCTGCTCGGCGCTGCGGCCCTTGATGCCGAACGCCTCACGATCCCCGCGTACGACACGGATGTTGCCCTCGGGCGTGACCCTGCCGAGCGCCTTGCCGCGCTCGGACTGGATGGTCAGACCCGTGTGCACCGGGAGATCGGCGGCCTCGGGGACGTAGACGTGCCCCTCCTCGAAGAGGATGTCCACCTGCTCGCCCGGCAGGGTCAGTTCGGACATTCCGGTCCAGCCGGAGGAGTCCGTGATGGCGAGTTCCGCGCGGTACTCCTCGGCGAGGAGCCCCACGGACGACGCCTTGATCCTGAGCGGGAGGTCCTTCGACACGACGGTGACGTCGAACCCCTCGGCCTGCAGATTGCGGGCGACCGCGAGGATGCGGGAGTCGTTGTCCCCCAGGCGGTAGCCGCTGGGCAGCACGCTGGGGTCCGAGTGGTTGAGCTCGACACGGACGGTCCCGCCTAGGTCCCCGGTCGGAATCGGGGAATCCAGACGGCCATGACGAATCCGGTAGTCGTCGAGCAGACGCAGGGCCTGCCGGGCGAAGTAGCCGAGTTCGGGATGGTGCCTCTTGGCCTCCAGTTCCGTCACCACGACGATGGGGAGCACGACCTCGTGCTCGTCGAAGCGGCTCAGGGCGTTGGGGTCGGCCAGCAGAACGCTGGTGTCGAGGACATAGGTGCGCCGGTCTGGCTTGTGGCGCTTTGTGCTGGTCACCACGGAAGGACGTACCCCCTCGGATGAGGTCGGGGAGCGACGGAGTGGAAGCTGGACCGGGAGGGGTGGGAAAAATCCCGACCGGTCGTCGGCCGCCCTGCGCGGGCCGAGAACCGGCCCTCCCGCCTCTTCATCCGTGCTGTGACCGCACGATCGGGCTGGTGCAAAGGGCCTCCCGGGCGGACGGCCCCGTGCCGTCCGCTGAGATACGACACCCGTGGTTCGGGCGTCGACCTGACTGACTTATGCCCTCGAACGAGCGTCGCCATGCCACGGCATATGACGGCGAGCCGGTGAACTCCGTGTTACGTGTGTCTTCGGAGGGGTACCGGGAAGCGTTGCGACGTGCGGTGACCACGGTGCCCAGCCGGCTGCCGGGCGCCGCACGGCTCCCTCGGAAATGTTCAGCGTTGTACGGCTCAGCCGCCGAAGCGCCGGTGGCGGGCGGCGTAGTCGCGCATGGCGCGCAGGAAGTCGACCTTGCGGAAGGCCGGCCAGAACACGTCGCAGAAGTAGTACTCGGAGTGCGCGGTCTGCCAGAGCATGAATCCGGACAGCCGCTGCTCGCCGCTGGTGCGGATCACCAGGTCGGGGTCGGGCTGGTCGCTCGTGTAGAGATGACGCCCGATCATGTCGGTGTCGACGGCCTCGGCGAGCTCCTCCATCGAGGTGCCCTTCTCCTGGGCGTCGAGCAGCATCGAGCGCACGGCGTAGGCGATCTCCTGGCGGCCGCCGTAGCCGATGGCGACGTTGACCAGTATCCCGTCGACGTGCGCGGTGGTCTCCTCGGCCTCCTTCAGGACCGTCTGCATCCCGGAGGGCAGCAGGTCGGGAGTGCCCACGTGGTGCACACGCCAGCGGCCGTCGGCGGCCAGGGTGCGCACGACGTCCTCGATGATGCCGAGCAGCGGGCCGAGCTCTTCCTTCGGACGGTCGAAGTTGTCCGTGGACAACAGCCAGAGGGTCACGACCTCGACGTCGGTCTCACTGCACCAGCCGAGGAACTCCTCGATCTTCCCGGCCCCGGCCCGGTGGCCGTCGACGGTGCTGGAACCGGCGGCCTTCGCCCAGCGTCGGTTGCCGTCCATGATGACGCCGATGTGCTTGGGCACCTGAGCGTGGTCCAGGTGGCCTTCCACCCGGCGTGCGTACAGCCTGACCAGCAGGCCACGCAGCTTGTCGCGCAGGTTCACGTGATTGTCAGCCCCTCCGTAAGGATCGGACAGGCCGCGATGTGCGGCCCGGTCGTGGCCGCGGGCGGTCCCTGCCCGTGTGGCAGTCCCCGGAGGCGAAGCCTACCCCCGGTGCGCCACCGGGCCGCCAACGGGTGCGGAGCGAAGGATTCCGGCCGGTGTCCCGGCCTGTCCCCGCACAGAAAAAAATCGGGCCGGTCCGTGGGGGGGAGACGGACCGGCCCGAGGGGGGGTTTCCACCATAACCCTTCGTAAGTGATGCTGCGTGCATCGGCGTGCCGCAACTACTCTCCGGAGCCGCCCGACGACGGGGCGATGCCCGCGGAGGACCTCACTCATGGCTTGTTCTTGACCAAAACCCGGCCGATACGCTGCGAAATCGGGCACCCTCGGACGGGATCCGGGGGATTTGACGCACCTTGAGGCCTGCTCGGCGAGTTGTCCTCGGCATCCCTCCGACGGGTGACCCGGCTGCGAACGCCGGCTTGACCCCGGAGCGGCCTCGTCGATACCTCAACAGGGAGGCCCTGGCACCGCGCAGCCCCCTCCACTGCGCGGTACCGCCCGCGCAGCTTTGCTGACGCGAATTACCTTGGTCTGAACTTACGTGAGCGGCGGCACCGAAGGCGAGCCGCGGGCGATAACGATGTGAAAAACATCGACGGAAGTTGCGCAAGTGGAGTGAGTGAAAGGAGTGACTCACCTGCGAGGGGCTAAGAGGACAGTTTCTGTCCTCATTGGCGCCTAACGTCGCTCCATGACGACGACCGTGAGGATCACATGGGACGCCGCGAGCGCACGGCGGGCGGAGCGGCAGTTCCTGGCCAGGCCGGCCGGGAGCGGCACGCCGGTCGCCGAGGTGGTCGGCGCGATGGCCGGCGCGCACGCGCAGGTGCTGTCAGCGGCCGAGGTCTCGGTGGGAGTGCGGACGACCGGGCTGACGCGGGCGGATGTACGGACCGCGCTCTGGGACGACCGGTCCCTGATCAAGACGTACGGTCCGCGCGGCACCGTACATCTGCTCCCGGCGCGTGAACTCCCCCTCTGGTCGGCCGCCCTGACGGCGGTTCCGACCGGGCCGAGCCCGTTCCCGCCCGGTGTGCGGCTCACCGAGGAGCAGGCCGGCCAGGTCGTGACGGCGATCGGCGACGCGCTCGACGGCAGGTATCTGACCCTCGACGAGCTGACCGAGGAGATCGTCGCCCGTACGGGCCCGTGGGCCGGTGACCGGGTGATGCCGGCGTTCCAGGACCTGTGGCCGCGCTGGCGGCAGGTGATGCACCGGGCGGGCTGGGCGGGCACGCTGTGCTTCGGCCCGAACCGCGGTCGCAAGGCGACGTACACGCGCCCGCCGCGTGCGGAGTCGGTGGGCGGTGCGGAGTCCGTGGGGGGTACCAGGTCCGCGAGGGGTACGGAATCCGTGGCTGATGCTCTGGGCACCTTCGTGCGCCGCTATCTGCACGCCTACGGACCGGCCACTCCGCAGCACTTCGCGAAGTGGCTCGCGGCACCGCCCGGCTGGGCCACGACCCTGTTCGGAGAGCTGGCCGCCGGGGGCCGTATCGAGGAGGTCGACTTCGAGGGGACACCGGCGTGGGTGGCGGCGGGCGACACCGACTTCCCGGAGGGGCCCGCCCGGGGTGTGCGGCTCCTCCCCTACTTCGACGCGTACGTCATCGCCGGGCAGCCCCGTGAGCGGCTGTTCCCCGGGGAGGCGTACCGGCGCGCCCTCGCGGGCGGCCAGGCGGGCAACTATCCGGTGCTGCTCGTCGACGGTGTAGCGGCGGGGGTGTGGCACCAGCGGCGCCGGGGCCGTCGTACGACCGTCACGGTCGAGCCGCTCGGCCGGCTGACGGCACGGCAGGAACGGGAACTGGGCGAGCAGGCGGAGCGGGTGGGCGAGGTGCTGGAGGCGACGGCGGAGTTGGTGGTGGGAGAGGTGACGGTGGGGCCGCATGCGTGATCAGGGGTGGTGGCGGGGCGAGGGTGGGTCCGGCTTGCGGGCGTCGAAGAGGTGGCGGGTGCTGTGGGCGACGAAGGGCCCCTCGGTGCGGATCCGCTCGTGCAGCGCGCGGAGCTGTGGCTCGTACGCCTCGACGGTGAAGCCGGGAACCATCCAGACCACCTTGCGCAGGAAGTGCACGACCGCGGCGATGTCGTGGAACTCCATCCGCAGCCGCTCCGCCCGCAGCTCGACGATGTCGAGCCCGGCGGCCTCGGCGTCGGCACGCTCACGGTCGGGGTGGCGCCCGGCCCGCACGTCGTCCGGCTGCGGCCCCAGAAAGAACTCGACGAGTTCGAAGACGCTGGCCGGCCCGACGTGCTGGGCGAAATAGGTCCCGCCGGGCTGGAGGACCCGGGCGATCTCGTCCCAGTGCGGGCGGACGGGATGCCGGCTCACGACCAGGTCGAAGGCGCCGTCGGCCAGGACGGCCGCGCCTCGGTGGCCCGCCCCTCGAACCAGGAGAAGTCCCAGCCTTCCGTGGGGACGGAGGCCCCTTCGGCGACAAGGTCCTCGAAGGTGCGGTGCGGTCTCACGAGAGGACCAGCACGACATGCTCGTCGTCTCCGTGCCGGACGACGCCGTCGCGGCGGAAGCCCTGCTTCTCCAGGAGACGTACCGAGCCGGCGTTCCCGCTGACGGGGTCGGCGTACAGCGGCCGGTTCCGCTCCCGCTCCAGGAAGAGGGCCAGGGCCCGGCTGCCGATGCCACGTCCCCAGTACGGGCGTCCGAGCCAGTACCCGAGGAAGCGGCGGTCCCCGTCCCACCAGGCGATGACGCTGCCGGCGACGTCTCCGTCCACGGTCACGGTCCGCACGAAGACGGTGTCGTCCCCGAGGACCTTGGCCTTCCAGTGCCGCATGAACGCGTCGCGCGGCCGAGGCGTGAACCTCGACCGCCGGACGGCTTCCGGATCGTGCTCGTACTCCAGGAAGAACTCCAGATCGGCTTCCGCCACAGCCCGCAGCCGCACGTCCACGTCGTCATCGCTCATGCCCGGAGTGTGGCAGCCGCCACTGACAACGGCCCTCAACGGAACCGTTCGGCCTTCAGGGAACGAGCGGACGCACTTCCTCGGCGACGAACCGCACGAACCCCTCCGGGTCGGGCTCGTCCCCGGTCGGTTGCAGCACCACGGTGTCGGCCCCGGCCGCGGCCAGCCGCTCGACGGCCTTGGCGACGGCACCGGCGTCCCCGGCGACCCCGAGGTCCGGAACGGACTCGTCCCCCTCGTCGGCCAGCTCGGCACGGAGCCGGTCGGCGGCGCCGGGCCCGGTGGCAGTGAGCAGATAGACGACAACGGGGTGCGGCCCGTCCCCACGCCCGGCTGCCTCCCGCCCCTCGTCGATGAGCTGCCGCGCCTTCCGCACGCCCTCGGCGTTGGTGGAGGCGGTGAGGATCGTCCCGTCGGCGGCCTCCCCGGTGAGCCGCAGCGACCGCGGCCCGGTGGCCCCGGCCAGCACACCGCTGCCCGTGTCTTCCGGCGGCCAGTCGAGTCCGACATCGTAGAGCGTGACGTACCGCCCCTCGGTGGTCACCCGCTCCCCGCCCAACAAGGCCCGAAGCGCGACGAGATGCTCCCGCAACAAGGTCACCGGCGACTCGACCCGCGCCCCCACCTGCCCCATCCAGCTCTGCACACCATGCCCCACACCGACGATCGCCCGCCCCGGGAACATCCGATGCAACGAGGCGACCTCCATGGCCGTGATGGCGACGTTCCGCAACGGCACAGGCAACAGCCCGACCCCGACCCGCACCCGCTCGGTCCATGCGAGGGCCGCGGCGGCGGTGGAGATACCGCCCTCACGGAAGCAGTCTTCCCAGAGCCAGAGCTGTTCGAGGCCTGACTCGTCGGCCAACTGGGCTACGGGTCGGAGTCGTTCTGGGGCAAGTTGAGGGCGAAAGACAGCGCCAAGTCCAGTCATGCTGCTGTTCCTATCCGGCCCGGCAGGAGACGGACAAGGCATTGGAGTCGGAGGAAGGCCGGATTCGGGGGCCGGCGTGCGCAGGCGATGTCTCGCCAGGACACGGTGAAGAGGGAGTGGAGGATTCCTCCGCTACCTCCCTCCACGTCGTCACGGTGCATCCCAAGGGAGCAATGGACCGTGCCCACCTCACACAGTGCATGGAGCTTAGAAGCTTCATGAAGTGCGCGGCGATCAGTCTGAAGAGAGCGATCACCCGACCGCGATATCTCAAGATGATCAGCGGTTGACGGCCTGGATTTCCTGTACGACGACGTCCTGCGTGGCTCCGAACGTGCCGTCGGGGAGGTTGCCGCCCGCACCGCCGCTACCGGTCCAGTCGATCTTCCAGGTGACGGTGGCCTGGAGTGGGTACGTGCCGTTGCCCGAGGAGCGCAGGTACCTCACTCCGCAGGGCGGCGTCTGGTCTGCCTTGCCCTTGGCGTAGGGCTCGCCGATGCGGCCGTTGTTGATGTCGCAGACGCCGGAAGCCGGGTAGGTCACGGCGTCCTTGGTGCCCGGTTCGATCCTGAGCGACTGCGGTACGGCGGTCGCGGTCGCCGTGATGCCGATGACCGGTACGGACGCGGTGACGGAGACCGGCTTGAAGTCGGCTGCGTCGAGCCAGGACCAGGTCGGCAGGTTGACCTTGGTCGCGGCGGCGGGTGCCAGGGTGACCTTGGTGCCGGGGACGCGGATCTCCGCGTAGGCGAGGTCGGCGAGGATCTTGGGAGTGACGGCGTTCTCGATGTTGGCGGGCGGAGGGTCGCCCTGGTCGACCCAGAAGGCGGGCTTCGTGCAGGCATCCCATCCCGGGGGGAAACTCTCGTCGACGTACGAGTCCCAGAAGTAGCCCTTGCCGGTCTTGTCCTTGTTGAAGTCCTTGTACGGGTGCCCGTTGACGTAGCGGTCGCGCTGCTCGGCGTCCCACTCGTACCCCGTAGAACCCGCTTCCCAGGTCGGCTCCAGGGTCTTCTGTAGTTGCTCCGGCGTGTACTTGGGGGCGTACCAGCAGGGCGGTGGCGTCCAGGAAGTGGTCGACGTCAGGGCGCCGGCGGAGTCGCCGGTGCCGTTCTTGGAGCGGTCGAAGACGACGCCGCCTACGGTTACGGAGACGGTGCCGTCATCGCTGGCGTCGGCCTGCTGCGTTTCACCATCCGTGTCGCCGAACCCCTTTTCCGCATAGGCAGGGCCGGCAGCAGCCAGGGCCAAAGCGGCCAGGGCCGACGCGAAGAGTAGGAATCTGGCAGGGCTCAAGGCTGGCACTTCGCGCTCCCCCGCTGCGAAATCAGTCGCTCGGTGATCCAAACGCCCTTGTCGCTCTTGCGCAGGGTGCCGGCGTAGACGACGTAACTGTCCTTCGTCACTGTCGTGACATCGGTCTTGCCGCTCTTCAGAAACTTGTTGAATGCCTTGCTCTGGTCTTCGCAGTACACGAGTGCGGCGGTGCCGTCGCCCTTGATGGTCACGCTCTCGTTGTAGTAGCGGGTCAGACCAGTAGTGCGCGCCTTGTGGTCGACGAACTCCTGGATGTACTTCTGACTTCCGGCGGCGGCTGTGCCTTCCGAGTAGAAGCGGTAGGCCCTGTCGAGCGGAGCCTGCTTGGCGATCGCCATGTCTACGGCTTTGATGCGCTGCTCGGCATCGTTGAGCACGGCGTCCTTCTGCGCGTCGCCGGTCTTCTTCCAGTCGAACTTGTAGGTCACGTCCGCCGGCAGCTCGATCTTCGGCCGGTCGGCCGAGTCCGCAGCGCTCGGCGAGGGGGAGGCGGACGCCTCGTCCCCCGTGTCGGCTCCCGCGATCTTGTCGTTGTCCTTGCTCTTGGAGCTGTCATCGCTCCCGCACGCGGACAGCGTCAGGGCCGCAGCGGCGGTCAGCGTGAGCGCTGCGAGGAAGGTGGGGCGGCGGTTCACGGTCGGCTCCCGTTAAGAGGCGAGGCTTCTCTTGAGCGAACCAAAGCTATACAGCGGGGTGGGGCTGCACCAGGGTGAAGGTTGTCAACTGGCGGGGTGTATGGGGAGAAAACGGTGATTCGCCGACCGGTATGAGCCGTAACGGTTGCATAACACGAGGAATTGCCGGGCCCATTGGGGTGCTGGGCGGGGCGTTTCAGTCATGAACCAGCAAAGGGCCCGGCAATGGGGTTGGGCCCGTGGGCCCATGTGGGGCCTACTCCCCTGCGGATACGTTCGGGCGGACAGCCGGTGGCAGGTTGACGAGTGACAGGTGACACGGTCGGAGGGGGCCTGTATGAGGCGGGGCTGGCGGGACGGGCGTGGGGAGTTGGTCGTGCGCGGGGATGGTGGGGGGCCGTCCGTCCGCGTTCCGTTGGAGATCGCCACCTCGTACCGGGCCCGCACGAAAGGGCTGTTGGGGCGGGATTCGATCGAGGGGGCGATTCTGCTCTCCCCCGCCAATAGCGTGCACACCTTTCGTATGCGTATGCCGATCGATGTCGCCTATCTCGATCGGCACCTTCGCGTCATCGCCGTGCGCACCATGCGGCCGGGGCGGCTGGGAATGCCTCGGCTTCGGGCGCGGCATGTGGTGGAGGCGGGGGCTGGGGTGATGGGTGAGTGGGGGGTGCGGGAGGGGACCCACGTGGAGGTCGTCGTATGTGGGAGCTAGTCGCCGGCCGGCGTCTCGCTTCCCGTGTCAGCTGCAGCGGACTTGCCATCGCCCGCGCTTCTGGAGCTGTCAGTGGGGCAAGGGTTCACGGTTGGCTCCCGGCGAGGTGGGGCCTCTCTTGAGCCCGCCAAAGGCATACAGCGGGGTGGAGGGAGGAGCGTCTCGAGCGTCTCACCAGGGCATGTGGCGAGGGACGCGGTTCTGCCACCAGGGGGCCGCTTCCACGTTGTCTTGTGTGGGCTTGGGCACGGTGTGCTCGCTGAACGTTTGGTCGAGGCGGGTGACCGCGTCACGGAGGGCATCCGCGTGCTCCTCGCCCAACTCCGGGACGACTCGTTCCAGGGAGTCTCTGGCCTCCAGGTCGCGGTGGAAAAGGTCAGCTCGGTAGCGATCCGACGGGGCCCAGTTCGAGGCGAGTCGATGGGTCAGCCTTTCCCACACGCGCAGGTAGCAGTGCACCTGGCCTTCTGCGCTCGCTGTCGCGCCTGGGGGGAGGGTGGCGAGGACGGTGTCGGAGAGGGGAGTGGGGATGGGCTCTCTGTCGAGGACCTCGGGGAGGACCTCGATGGTTGCCCGGGGCAGGCTGGGTACCTCCTCCTCAACCGCGTCGATCACGTGTACGGGTGGTTCGTCGTCCGAGGACAGCAGACGGGCGCGGACGGAGTGTCCCGAAGAGGTCGCCAGCCAGTACGCCGACGGCGGAAGGTCCTCCTCGGCTGGGTACAGGACGGGAACGCCCAGCGCTGCCGCCAGGCGTCGTGCGAGTTCGGGCTCGGGCGGCGCCTCGTTGACCAAGGCGTCCTCTACGTAGATGTCCAGGGCCAACGACAGGTCGCCGCGCAGTCTGATGTAGCCGCACAGGACAGGTGCGGCCCAGTCGCGTTGGCTCTGGTCGCCGTCCCGGTCGGCCACGTCCACATCGGCGCCCTCCGTCCGTACCGCCTCTGCCAGGGCCTCGGCGAGCGACGCGGGCGGAATGGACGCGCCGGCAAGGAGCAGGTCATAGATCATCGACAATCCCCGTTCGTACACCGTCTGCGCGGAAGAGCATGGCCTCGATCTGGTGCTGTCAGCGGCTCGTTCCGCCGCTCCCCAGGTCGAAGAGTGTGCTCTGTGCCGCTTCCGCGTTCTCCCAACTCGCCGGGCCGTCCGGCTTCACCGACAGCCGCTCCAGTGCCGTCCTGGCCTCCGGGCTGTCCATCGCGCCGAGCAGCTCGATGGCCGAGTCGGCGCCGATGTCCTCGGTCACGCAACGCTCGGCCAGTTCCACCGACCAGTCGGCGAAACGGCCCGGGGCAGGATCGAGAGTCAGCCAGCGGAACACCGAGTCGGTGATGTCGTCCCGCAGCGACGGGATCATGGCCAGCATCGCCGCTTCGACGTGCCGTACGACGTGCCGCTGCAGCGGATACAGCTGCGGTCGGTCCTGCCACGCACTGACCAGTGCGCCCACGCCGGACCATGTCACCGGGCTCGGGCGGGGCATGGCCTCCCCGACGGCCTGATGGAACTCCTCCCAGGCATGCCACAAGAGGCCGGGGGACGGGGGCTTCGGCACTCGCGGAGCCAGTTCCGGGTCTTCCAGGAGTACGGTCACCACTCGCCGGGCTTCCGCCAGTCGCTCGTCGGTGCGGGGCAGTTCCGCGATCCGGCTCCGGTCGCACTCGTCCCAGGGCTGTGGCAGGGAGCGCAGGGCGCGGGGCAGGACGTAGTCGCCCTCCGGATCGCGCCATCGTGCGACCTGCGGATCCCACATCTCCTCGGCATTCGGCTCCGTGCCCGGCTCACTTATCCGTGCGTCCCACCACCGTCCCGTCTCCGTCGTCCGCTCAGTCGTGGGGCATGGGTTCACGGCCGGCTCCCGGCCAGTGGAGAGGCTTCTCGACCTGCCCCTGGCGGCGGTCGAGATCCTCCCGCAGATCGGGGGTGTCATGGCACCCACTGCTGCGCGGTATTCCTCGTCGTGGCCGACAGGCTCGGGTCGAAGGCCAGTCGCGCCAGGGCTTCACGGCTGCCCGGCACGTCATGCGTGCGGTGGAGGAACCAGATGGCTTCCTGTACCGCGCTGCCGCGCCGGGCGCACCGCTCGGCGAGTTCCGCAGCCCAGAGGGCCGTTGCCGAGAGAACAGCCGGTTCCTTGTCACCTGCTGCTCCTCCGCCTTGTGGGAGGTCAGCGAGCCAGCGGAAGACGGCTGCGGTGACCCGGTCAGCGATCCTCTTGCACCAGACCTTGGGGAAGCACGCGGCGTCGATGCCTTGAAATTCGAACCCCAGCGACTGGCACTCGCGCCACGCCTCGTTCATTCGCTCGCGAGTGACCAGCCGCGGGTACGGCATCAGGGCGCGCACCACCTCGGCAATGGCACTGCAGTCCGCCGGAGCGTCACTGCACAACTGCGTGTCATCCGGCACCCGCTCGACAGTCAGACACCCCTCCAATGCTGAGCGCGCCTGGGCGAGGGTCTGTGAATCCGGGGCGGTGGTACCCCAGCCGAAGTCGTTCTGCCATGAATACGGAAGGTCCTGCAGCCCTTCGGGCAGCAGCGGCTCCTCTTCGCGGGTGTCTTCCCGGGCACGAACGTCGTACACCGAACGGCGTAGCCCGAGAAGCCTGGAACGCACATGCGGGCGGAAGTCCCGGACCTCGTCGTCGTTTACGAGTGCCCTCAAGGCTTGTTCACCGCGCGGACGACCGAGTGAGACAAGCAAGCGCACCGCCGCCTCGAGTGACCCGGGACGTGGTCGGCATGATTCGGGTCAACCAGGCGTCTGCCTCGTCCAGTATGTGGTCATCGCGGTCTTCGTAGAAGTCCCGTAGTTCTTCGTCCCAGTTGTGCACGCTCTGCCGTCGGTCCGGCAGGCAGGCGCGCAGCACGTGCCGAGCCTGCTCAAGTCCCTCGTCCGTGGGGGCAAGTTCCTCCAGAGCCTGAGACCTGCGGTATGTCAGATCGTTCCAAGGCGGTGGCAGCTCTCGCATGGCAGCGGGCAGCAGGTAGGTGTCCACAAGTCGCTCTCCGTCCGTGCCCCGGCAGCTTCCCGAGACGCTGGCGTCATGAGACGCCCAGGTAATCCATCGCTTCCTTCGTGGTCTTCCGCCTGCTCGGGACCCGCAAGGGAACTCGCGCACTGTGTGCGTCTTCAAGCAGGCCCTGCTCGTGCTGCGCTGGTGCATGAGGGACCCACCGTATTGGCCGCCCACGCGCCTGGTCTGTCCACCGCCCTGGTGAGGGCTGCGGCAGCCGGGACACCCACCTATAACGAGCGAACGGCCTGGTGGCGTTCTGGTGCTTCGGGCGGCACGCTCAGCTTCGCACCGTGGGTGCCGATCGAGAGAGCATCCCCTGAGCCGCTTCCGCGTTGTCGCCACTCGCCGGGCTGTCCGGCTTCACCGACAGACGCCCCCAAGCCACCCTGGCTTCCGAACTCCCCAGCGCGCGTCCAGCAGCCCAACGGTTGACTCTGCGCCGCTCTCCTCGACCACTCAACGTTCGGCCGACTCCACCGTCCAGTCGGCGAAGCAGCCGGGGTCGGGGTCGGGATCGGTGTCAATGGCCAGTCAATAGGCCCCTCAGCGGCCGTATTGGATAGAGTCGCTTTTATGAGTACCGACTTGTATGGATGGCTGGAATGCAGGCCCCAGCCTGGGCGCTATGGCACTGAACACGTGCTGTGGGAGCCCTTCTCCGAACTCCGGCACCTTCATTGGGCCCGTGATTACATGTCGTGGTCAGCGCTCTTTGACGTCCGGAGTGTGGAGCCTGTCAGAGCTCTCTTCCCTGAGCGCGGGGCCCCCGCAGATATCTCGGACACAGTACGAAGGGATGCGGACGATTTCGAAGGCCACAGTCATTCGTGGTTCTCGTGGCGTGAACTGTCGGCTGTCGACTGGAACGCCCCCTGCACCGACGGCCCGTCTCGGTACTGGGCCCGGCGCTGGTCCCGTACCCATGAAGGGTCCCTCGTGCCTGAGGGATTGGCCGCACTCCCCGATGAGCTGTACGACTCAGCCGCCGCCAAGTTCGGAGAAGGCAACATCGTTCCCTCCCGGTGGCCCGCCGACGGAGAGCTAATGCTCGGCAACGAGGTGTACCGACCTGTCGTCCCTGCCTATCGCGACCTGGTACCGACCGACGGACCATGGCAACCTGTGTGGAATGTGATGGGTACGCTGTCCGAACTCCATGGCGAGGACAACGTCCGCCTCGTCGTCTGGTTCGGCGGCTGAACGGAAACCTGGGGGGCGCCAGTCGTGCGTCACAGGGTGACGGCTTCCGAGCCGTCACCCTCCTCCTTGGCTTCGCCCCGGCCTACCGTCATTCCAGACCTAGGTATTCCAACGCCCCCTCGGGGTTGTCGTTCAACCGCTTCCAGTCGATTTCCTCACCTCGGCTGTACTTCGTCTCCAGCGCCCGCTGCATGTCACCCAACTGCTTGGCCGTGAAGCTCGCATCACCGATACGTGCGTCAACTCCCTTCTCGTTCATGAGCTGGGCAGGAGAGGCCTTCTGACCCTTGATGGGCCGGAAAACCTCAGTCCATTTATCGGGCTTGTCGATCTCAACACGAGCCGCTCTGTCCGGATTCGCCTTCTTCCACTCAGAGAGTGTGTTGATCTTCCCGACGAATTCCGGCTGACGCGTCGGGTTCACCGTGTTCTTCACTTCGACCAGGTGCACCCTGCCGTCCTGCCCCTTGTACAGGACATCGGCGTCCGGCACGTTCGACACATCCACGGTTTCTCCGGGCGCTACCTCGACCTGACGCCGATTGTGTTCCGAGCCGACCGCGGTGTGCACGATGCTGTCGGGTGCCGCGTCCTCCGAGGCTCGCCGCACACCGCGCACCTCAGCAAGCATCTCCTCGAGCCTGCTGGCGGTACGCGCGTTGGTCACCTCCGAGCCGAGCTTGCTCGCGCCCGCCCGGTCGACGTTCTTGCGTCGTGCGAGATCAGTGAGCTCGTCGAGCGCGGCCGCCGCCTGGTCCTTGCCGATCTCCTTCTTGCCAGGGTTCTTCTTGGCGTTCCTGACAAAGTCGTCAATGTTGCGCTCGTCAATACTGAGCCTGCCCTGCTTGATGGCGGCCTTCGCCGCCTCCGCCTGGGCCTCCAGCGCATGTTGCTGTGCCTCGTCCGCCTTCTCCCGGGCATCCTGGGCCCCCTCCTTGGCCTCCTCGTCGCAGCCGCCCTCGGCGAGGATGACGTACGGGGAGTCGGACGGGCCGGCGGCGAGGATCGTGGTGCCTGTGCCGGAGGAGCCGGCGAGGAGGCCAGTGGTGGTCCCGGGTGGGCTGCCGCCGAACGGGATCCGGTGGGCTGGCGCCGCGATGGTGCAGCCCGACTCGCGGGCCTGCTTCTCTGCCGCGTCCGCCGCCTCGTCGGCGTCCTTCGCCGCCTTCCGAGCATCCTCGGCGTCGCCCGCCTTCGCCGCCTTGCGCGCTCTCTCGGCTGCGTCGGCCGCCTTGTCGAGGGATTCACCGACCTCTGCCAGCTTCTTGAACTTGGTGAACTTCGTGATCGTCTTCGGGCTGAATATGCCGACGACGTTGACCACGGTGTTGCCGATGGAAGCGCCGTAGTTGCCCTTCTCCCAGTTCTCCTTGTCCACGAACGTGTCGATCGCCAGGTCGGACACGAAGTCCTCGGGCGAGTTGACCCAGCCCCATACGGAGGAGACGTAGTTCCCCTTGTCCCACTCCTTGCCCAGCTCGTCGGCCTTGTCGCCCCACCAGTCCGTGGTGTAGCCCTTCAGGCCGTTCCAGCTGTCCTTGATCGAGCCGACCGGGTCGCTGACGAAGTCCATCGTGCTGGCCAGGAAGCTCTTGGTCGGGGCCACGAAGAATCCACGGACATGGTCCATGAACGTTCTGTCGTGACGTTCCTGGTCATGTACGTCGTCCCAGAGCGACCTCTCCTCGAACGGTCCCGGAGCGAGTGGGACTGTGTCGTTCGTCCCCGCGCCCTCATAGGTGATGATCCGAGTCGACCACGCCGGACCGCCATCGCTGTCATTGTCGCCTGTACCACCGCCGGCACTCGTGCCTTCCTGGCCACCCGAACCGCCGTCGGTGCCCGAGTCGCCTTCGGACCCCGTCTCGCCGTTCGCGCCCGAACCACGGTCTGCCCCCGCGCCGCCGTCCGGGTACGCGCCGTTGCCTCCGTCGGTGCCGGCTCCCGAACCGCCATGCCGGGCACCGTCGTTGCCCCCCGCATCCGTCTCCGTACCATCGCCCTGCGGAGCGGCGCAGGCCGTACCCGTCACCGAGCAGACCGCCGACTGAATGCCGTCCGCGATGCGCCCGCCGAGGCCGCCCACCGAGAGCGCGAGGATGATCGCGGCGACGACCGCTACGAGCCCCGCGTACTCCACCGCGGTCTGGCCCTCGTCGCGGCGCCAGCGGATCATCCTCGCGATGCTGAACGCCCGCCGCTCCTCCCTGTCCTGAGGAGCGGCTTGGAACCACTCCCGCGACGTGGCCTGACGCAGCAGCACGATGACCGCCACCGGCATCGCCGCCTGCGTGAATCCCCGCAGATCACCGTGCATCAGCGTGCCGAAAGACAGCCACACGATCCACGCCTGTACGGCGATCAGTGCGCGGCTCGTCCAGACCCCGCCCCGCCACAGGCGCCGGGCCAGGTAGACCCCCGCCACACTGGGCAGCGAGTCGTACACCAGGATCCCGAAGATCTCCCCGGAGTAGTACGACACCACCGACAGCACGGTGATCACGTACAGCACCGTCAGCGCGAACTGCACCCACAGCAGTACCTGCGCCCAGCCCAGCTCCCGTGGTAACGGCGAACGCCGGTCCCAGGAGGGGGAGTTCTGCGCACCCCAAATGCCACTCGGGGGTATTGAGTTACCGGCACCGGACATGTGTGACCTCGGTTCGCGGGCGGGCATTCAAGGCGGGCGCCCGGCCGAGGCTAATGAGAATCGATCAGTGGCACATGGGCCCCCGGGCCCACCCTCGGCCCAACTTGAACCGCAGGGCCCGTTCCTGCCTGCCGTGGCGAGAGGCGGGCCCCGGCGAGTGGGTGCTGGTGACTCAGCTCTCCGTGCGCGGGAAGGAGACCTCGACCCGGCGGTTCTTCTTGCGGCCGGGTTCCGAGGAGTTGTCCGCGATCGGGTACTGCTCGCCGTAGCCGCGTACCTCGTAGGTGACGTCGGAGTCGGTCAGTTCCTGGTCCAGGACGTTCTGTACGGCGTCGGCGCGTTTCCGTGACAGGACGTCGCCGTGGGCGGAGGAGCCGAGGTTGTCAGTAAAGCCGAAGACGCGGATCTTCGTCGCGTTCTGCGTCTTGATCTCCTCGGCGATCGCGGAGATACGGGACTTCGCCTCGGCGCTGAGTTTCGCGCTGTCCTTGCCGAAGAGGACCTCGGCCTGGAGGGCGAACTTGACGTCGGCGTTGGTGTCCTCGCGGCGTTCGTCGCCGCTCTGGTCTTCTACGACCTGTTTGATGTCGAGGACCTTGGCGGAGGCCAGGGTGGCGCCTTCGGGGAGTTTGAGGTCGGGGTCGTTGGGGTCGACCTCGACTGGAGCGGAGGGGGAGGCCTCGGTGCCGGGGGGAACGCCGGGCGTTTCGTCGGCGTGGGCCGAGACGGCGCCGTAGATGTTCGTGGCGACCATGAGGGTGGCGGCGGTGAGGACCAGGGCGAGGCGTGGGGTCGCCGTTCGGGTACGCGTAGGGGTCATGGCGGGCCTCACCCGGAGATCTTGATGGTGCCGCTGGAGAACGTCGGCAGTTGCAGAGCGACATCGGTCGTGTCGGCCGGTGGGGCAGGGAACTGCATGAACACGGGGAGCGTCTGCCCGGCCTCGAGGGTTGTGAGACCCGTTGTCGTCAATGGGCGCCCGTCGGTGTCACGAAGGACGTAGTAACGCTTCTTGCCCTTGGAGTCCACGAGTGTGGCACCGCCGAGCGACTGACCGTGTTTGATGACCTCGGTCTCGTCGCCACTCGTCTGAGCGGGGATGGCCACCGACTCCCCTCCGTCGTTCTTCAGGCTGCCGCTCACCGTGACGAAGCCGCCCGCGTCCCTCTGGGCAGAAGTGATCTGCAGAAGCAGCCCGTCCGTCCCTTTGAGTTCAGCGAGAGGCGTCTTCGCCTCTCCCTCTTGAGCACTCGGCTTGGATCCACTGTCTTTGGATGCGGACGCCGACGGACTCGATTTGTCATCGTTGTCACCACCGCCGCCACAGCCGACCACGCCGAGGGCAAGTCCGGCCGCAGCGGTCAGTGCGACCATCCCCCTGCGGGCCTTCGCAGTGAACCGAATGCTCATCTCTCTGCTTCCTTCATCACTCGTCGTTCGCTTGTGGTTCGGCCAGGTGGACGTCGAAGAGGTCCTCGGGTTTCGGCAGAACATCGAGATCGTCCGGGTCCAGCTCCCACTTCTCGTCGCCGTCGCACAAGAGCTGCGGCAGTACGTCGGGGCCGGCGTCCTCGGCCGGGGGGTCGACATCGCAGCGTGCCTCGATCACAGCGTCGGCGGAAGCGCGCGCCTTTCGATTCGCCTCGCCGGGAACGATCGAGTCCCCCATGGGCTTGTTGGTCCGCACTTCGACCGAAAAGCGCAGAGGGCCCCCCGGATTCCCGCAGCCGAGCACTGTGGCGTCGTTCTGTGCGGCGAGCTGATGCGCACGCCAGCATGACTCACGGAGCACCTCGGCGTTGCCGTCGAAGATGGCCTGCCACTTGTTCGGGTCGAGTACGTCCTTCACCCACGCGCCCGCGAGTTGATCCCGCTTGTCCTGAGCCGCCGCGAGAGCCGCCGCGTCGGCGGCCGTCTGGGCGCCGTTCCTGTTCGCCGCGGCCTGGCCGACCGCGAAGTACGCGAACGCGAGAAAGAGCAGGCCCCCCACCACCGTGATGTAGATGGGGAAGGCCTGCCCTGCGTCGCCGTACCGGCGAGGTCGTCGCATCAAGGAGCGACCTTGGCGATCTGCGCTTGGATCTTGGTGAGGATCGTCTGCCCGATGTTCGTACCCGTAATAGCCAGCACGATCGCCACCACCACCGCGATGATGCCCAGGTACTCGACCGCCGTCTGCCCCTTGTCGCCGGCGCGGCGCTGCATCGCCTCGGCCGTGGTGTTCTTCCAGCCGTTCACGCGGACCTTGGTCGCGACGGCGGTCTTCAGCATCAGGTCGCTCATGGTGTTCCCCTCCGGTTTCGGCTGTGTCGCTTTCGACAGGAGGAACGTACGGCGGGGCACCCCGTCCGTCAGAGGGCCCCAGGGCCCAATTCCGGGCCCAATCGCGCGGGCCCGACCAGCTCTTCGCCCAGACCGTCACCGATGGTCACCCCAGTCCTCGGTGTGAGTCCGGTGCCGTGCCGATCCATTTCGCGGCGGCCTCGGAGCGGCTGGTGCTGTGGAGTTTGGCGAAGATGCGGTTGATGTGGTTCTTGACGGTCTTCTCGCTGATGAAGCACGTGGCGGCGATCTGCTGGTTGTTCATGCCGGACGCGATGAGGTCCATGATCTCCGCCTCCCTCGTGCTCAGTTGGAACCGCGACCTGTCCGGAGCGGCAGGACGACTACTCGTCGTCCATCCAGACGATGACTGTCCCACATGCGGTTGCACTTGCGAAAGGTTTTCTGGAGAAGTGGGTGGAGGCGAGACGGGAGGTGGATTGAAGTTTGCTGGTGGAGCGGGTGGTTGAGATTGAGTATGCGGATTTGCGGAGGCGGAAATTCCGTATGCAGTCGCATTTGATGACTGGCCAATGCCCTCGGGGAGGGCCTGCGTCGGCGCCTGCTCCTGGCGGAGCTGGGCCAGCAGGGCGCCCGCCGCCGTGGGGGTGAAGTGGGCCCTGCCCTCCTTGATGTCCCGTACGGCCTCGACCAGCTGGTCGGCCGTGAACTCGCCGTGGACCAGGTAGCCGCCCGCTCCTCGTCGCAGGGCCTCCTGGACGATCTCCGACTCCCTGCTGTACGTCAGCATCACGACCGGGGCGATCCCCACCAGGTACGGGAGTGCCGAGATGCCGTCCACGCCGGGCATGCGGACGTCCAGGAGGACTACGTCCGGGCGGTGCTGGTGGGCGGCCTCGTAGGCCTGGCGGCCGTCCGCGGCCTCCGCTACGACCGTGATGTCCGCGCGGCCGGAGAGGAGCGCGGTGAGACCCGCGCGGACCACGGGGTTGTCGTCCGCCACGACGACCCGGAGGGTGCGGCTCGGCTGGGCGGGCCGCGGGAGGTCGGCGAACGGGTTCTGCAGCGGCTGTGGTGCACCGGGGGGTGGGGGTGGGAGCGGCTGGTCCGGCATCGGGGGCCTCCTCTCGTGTCGTGGGTTATGCGGTGAGGGTGGTCAGGGCGGCCAGGGGGAGTTCCAGGCGGACTTCCGTGCCCTGGGGGTGGCCGCCGCGGCCGATGCGGATGCGGGCGCCCACCGAGGCGGCGCGTTCGACCATGCCGACCAGGCCGAAGTGGCCCGCTCGGCGGAGTTGTTCGAGCGTCGTGCCGGGCGGGAGGCCGCGTCCGTCGTCGTACACGCTGATGCGGAGCAGGTCGCCGTGGACGCCCGCGCTGACGTCGACGCGGCTCGGGTGTGCGTGGCGGTGGGCGTTCTCCATGGCTTCCGAGGCGATGGTGAGGAGCTGGCGAGCCACCGCGGGCGGGACGGGGGGTACGGAGTGCTCGCCGGTGGGGCGGTAGACGGCGGGGAAGCCGGTGCGGGTGCTGAAGTCGCGGGTGCGGGCGGCGAGTTCGACCAGGACGTCCGTGGCCTGGGCCGGGTCCGATTCGCGGCGCAGGTCCGCCAGGAGTTCGCGGGATTCGGCGGCTGCCCGGCGGGCCGAGCGGGCGACGAGTGCCGCCTGTTGTCTGATCAGGGTCGGGTTCATCCGGTCGGCGCCCGTGGAGCCTTCGAGGCCGTCGGCGGCCAGCGCCACGCCGTGCAGGGTCTTGGCGACCGAGTCGTGCATTTCGCGGGCCAGCCGGGCGCGTTCGGCGCTGACCGCTTCCGTCACGGCGAGCCTGGCCTGGACGGTGGTGAGGGCCTGGGTGGCCGCGCCGAAGCGGAGCATGAGGTTGCGGAGGCTGGAGCCGACGGCGCCGGCGACGACGCAGAGGCCGGGCAGGAGAGTCGCCTCCGCGAGGCCGGGGGGTGGGTTCTCCTGTGCCGCGTGGATGAGGAGGAGGAGCAGGGCCTGGAGGCTGGCGAAGACGGCCGCGCCTCGCCAGCCGTAGACGAGGCCGGCCAGGAGGGGGGTGCAGACGCTGACGTAGGCGAGGGTGCTGTCGGGGCCTGCGGAGATGAGGAGGAGGGCGCCGAAGAGGGTGTCCGCGGCGAGGAGGGTGGGGTGGCGGAGGAGGAGGGGGCCGAAGCGTTCCCAGTCCCTGAAGAGGGCGTAGGAGGTCATGAAGGTGACGACTACGGCTGCGCCTACCAGGCGGGTGGGGACGCCCTCGTTGGCGTTGAGGAGGGCGGTGGGGGTGGCCAGGGCGATCATGGCCAGGCGGAAGCCGAAGACCTGGCGGCACATTGCCTGCAGGGCGTTGATCTGGATGGGGATCGCCGGGTTCGCGGGTGCGGGAGCGTCCCGGCCTTCGGCCGGGATCGGATTCCCACCCGTACCACCCGTGCGGCTTTCGTGGGCGCGTGCGGGTGGCCCCAGTGGGGGCTGATCAGCATCGGCGACTGACCCACTATCCCCGGTCGCGGCTGCCGCCGCAGCAGCAGTCCCACCCCCCTGAACCCGCTCCACCGGCTCCCACCCCGGCGGCAACGCCGGTGTCGCCGATGTCACCGGAATGTCCGGCGCGCCCGTGCGGACGTGGGACGGGAGGACCGTGCCCGCCGGTGGCGTGGTGATCTCCGGTGTCTTGGGGCGGCGGCGCAGCAGCCCGGCGCGTTCCCCTGTCATCGACATGCCTAGCCCCCTACTTGCCCGTCACCGAGCCGAAGTCCGTGCCCGAGCCGAGGATCAGGCCTGCGCCGAGGAGGAGCATCGTGGCCGGGACCATGAAGGTCGTGATCATCATCGTGGCCTTGGGAACGGCCCGGGCGGCCTTGCGGCGGGCGTTCTGCGCGTCCGTGCGCCGCATGTCCTTGGCGAGCGACACCAGCGTGTCGACGATCGGCGCGCCCAGTTCCTCGCCCTGCTGCAACGCCGTGACGAACATGGCGACCTGCTCGGAGTCATTACGGCGCCGCAGTTCCGCGAAGGCGTCGCGGCGGCTCATGCCGAGGTCCATCTGGCGGAGGGTGATGCGCAGTTCGTCCGCCCAGGGACCCTCGTACTTGGACGCGACCCGGTCCAGGGCCTGGCGGAAGCCGAGGCCGGCGCTCACCACGACCGCCAGGACGTCCAGGAAGTCCGGCAGGGTCCGTTCGATGACGTCCTTGCGGATGCGGATCGCCGACCAGATGCCGACCTCCGTCCAGAACGCGCCGAAGGCGAGCAGCAACAGGGCCACCAGGAGCTGGCCGCGCATGAGGAACACCAGGAAGCCGACCCCGCCCAGTGCCCCGTAGACCGCCCGGCGCGCCGCGTAGCGGTCGATCGTCAGGCCGCCCGGGTTGCCCGCCAGGTCGATCTTGCGGCGGTACTTGGCCACCTGCTTGGGGCCCATCAGGCGCAGCACCGCGGGCGCGTAGCGCATGCCCATGCGGTCGATCAGCGAGTCGACCGCTCCCGTGCGGGTGGAGCCGACCTCCAGGGCCAAGGCGAGGTCGCCGGGCAGTTTGGCCTCGGCGCGGTACATGCGGATGCCGGCGAAGATGCCCCAGACGCTGAGGCCCATCAGCAGGGCGAGAAGCAGTCCCATGGATTCCGTTCCCTCCTGGCTTCTCAGACGTCGATGCGGGACAGGCGGCGGATCAGGACGAAGCCGACGGCGTAGAGCGCGAAGGCGATGATGA
The DNA here is from genome assembly GCF_044457425.1 of Streptomyces sp. NPDC050546. Classification (NCBI taxonomy): domain Bacteria; kingdom Bacillati; phylum Actinomycetota; class Actinomycetes; order Kitasatosporales; family Streptomycetaceae; genus Streptomyces; species Streptomyces sp. NPDC050546. The sequence continues at coordinate 99,900 of NZ_JBITGX010000019.1, read as the reverse complement.
CCGCTCCCTGGCCGAACGGGGAGCCGGTCATGCGGTCCAGGGCGCCGTCCTTCACCCCGTTCATGAGGAAGAGCGAGCCGACGCCGAGGACCGGGACCGCGTACGACGTCATGTTCACCTGGGAGAGCTGGGTGCGGACCTCGCGTCGGGTCTCCTTGCGCTCCTCCAGGGTCTCCGTGAGGTTCCGCAGGGCGCTGACGACCTGGCCGCCCGCCCGGTTGGACAGGACGAGGGTGGTGACGAGGACGACCAGTTCACGGGACGGGAGCCGGTCCGCCATTTCGTCGAGTGCGTCGTCCAGCGACGCGCCCACCGCCAGCTGCGCGGAGACCTTGCCCAGTTCCTCGCCCGCCGGGGCCTCCATCTCCTCCGCCGCCATGCCGATCGCCGTGCGCAGGGCCAGTCCCGCCTGGGTGGCGTTGGCGAGGATCCGGGCCATCTCGGGGAGCTGGTTGATGAACTTCTCGATGCGTTTCTGGCGTTGCCAGTTGAGGAACTGCACAGCGACCCCGATGCCCAGCAGACCCGCCAGCGGTCCGAAGAACGGCGCCAGGGCCGCCTGGCCGGTCAGCCACAGGCCCGCGACCGTGGCGAGCATGTAGACGAAGAACTCACCCGGGGTGATGTCCAGGCCCGTCGCCGCCAGGCGGAGTTCCAGTTTCCTGCCGAGTTTGGTGCGCCGCAGGCGGCGATCCAGGTTCCGGAAGTGGCGGCGACGGCCGCCGGCCGGGATCTGGCCGGTGGCGGACAGGCGGTCGACGAGCGCCTGGCGCTGTGCCTTGCCCGTGGCGTAGGAGTGCAGGCCGACGACCGCGAGGACGCACGTCAGCAGGGTGACGCCCGTGGTGAGCGTGATGAGCGTTTGCAGATCCATCGGTCGGTCCTACCTGGCTTCTCGGGTGGCTAGCTGGTCCGCCGACCGGGCGATGCCGAAGGCCTGCGGGAGGGGCTGGCTCGCCATGTAGAGGCGGTCGGCGGTGCGGCGTGGGACGGGGAAGTACTCGAAGGCGCCGTGGATACGGCCGTCGGAGCTCATGGGCCGCGCGTTGAAGCGGGCGACCGTGACCAGCCGGTACGGGTCGCTGCCGTGGCTGTCCATCAGGGCGATCTCGGTGATGCGGCGGGCGCCGTCCGCGAACCGGGTGAGCTGCACGATGACGTCCACCGCGCTGTTGATCTGGTCGTGCAGTGCCACGAAGGGGATCTCCACGTCCGACATGGAGGCGAGGGTCTGCAGGCGCATCAGCGCGTCCTCGGCGCTGTTGGCGTGGACGGTGGCGAGGGAGCCGTCGTGGCCCGTGGACATGGCTTGCAGCATGTCGAGGGACTCGCCGCCTCGGACCTCACCGACGACGATGCGGTCGGGGCGCATGCGCAGGGAGTTGCGGACCAGGTCGCGGATCGACACCTGGCCCTTGCCCTCGACGTTCGGCGGACGGGACTCCAGGCGGATGACGTGGGCCTGCTGGAGCTGGAGTTCGGCCGAGTCCTCGATGGTGATGATGCGTTCGCCCCCGGGGATCAGCCCGGAGAGCGCGTTCAGCAGGGTCGTCTTTCCGGTGCCCGTCGCGCCCGAGACGATGACGTTGAACTTCGCCTGCACCAGGCCCGCCAGCAGATACAGCATGTGCTCGTCGAGCGAGCCGAGGCCGATCAGCTCCTGGAGCGTGAAGGAGCGCGGGAAGCGGCGGATGGTGAGGGTGGCGCCCGTCAGGGACAGGGGCGGGATGATGACGTTGACGCGCTCGCCGGAGGGGAGGCGGGCGTCGACCATCGGGTTCGACTCGTCGACACGGCGGTTGACCGTCGAGACGATCCGCTCGATCGTCTGCATCAGCTGGTCGTTCGAGGCGAAGCGCAGGGGCAGTTGCTCCACCCGGCCGCCGCGCTCCACGAAGATGGCGTCCGGGCCGTTCACCATGATCTCGGTGATCGAGGCGTCCTCCAGGAGCGGCTCCAGGATGCCGAGGCCCAGCGCCTCGTCGACCACCCTGCGGATCAGCTGCGAGCGTTCCACGGTCGACAGGACCGGGCCCTCGCGGCTGATGATGTGCCCGAGCACCCGCTCCAGCCGTGCCCGGCGCTCGGCGGCGGCCAGCGAACTCATCTCCGCGAGGTCGATCTCCTCGAGGAGCTTGGCCCGGTAGGAGGCGACCATGTGGCCGTCCTCGCCCCGGTTGCCGTTCTCCTCGGGGGTGTTGATGCGTGCTCGCAGGCTCATGAGTGCGGTGCTCCTAGCTCGTCTTTCAGTGGTCGAGGCTCGTCTCTCAGTGGTCGAGCGCCGTCGTGGCGGTTTTCAGTGGTCGAGCGGCATCGTGGCGGTCTTGACCGCCGGGTCGAAGTCCCAGCCGGGCACCAGGGACGGGATCTGCACGGTGGCCGTGACGGTGACCTCGTCCGCGCCGTACGACGCCGGACAGCCCGTCACCTCGAGCCAGCTGCTCACCGCCGCCCGGCAGTCCGCGTCGTACGGCCCCTCCAGCGACGCACTCCGCGCCCCCGTCCGGGCCGCCGTCCCCGCCTGCTGGGCCGTGTACGCGATCAGACCGAGCTGTACGGCCGCCAGCCCGACGAGGATCAGGATCGGCAGGAAGCCGATGTACTCGATCGCGACCTGGCCCCTGTCACGGCCCTTGTCAGGACGCGCCATCTCAGTCCGCCTCCTCGACCGCACCGGCGTGGCCCCTGACCGGGAACGGCACGGAGAGCGTGCCGGGGAAGAGGATGGGGACCTCCAGCCTGACGTCGGCCGTCACATAGCCGGAGCCGCCGCAGGTCACCTCGGCGCCGGAGCGCCACGCGTCCGACAGGTGCTTGAGCCCGGCCGCCTCGCACGCGCCCTGCCGCGCTCCCGGCTCCGCCGCCGTCGCCTGCCGTACCGCCTCGTCCGCGGCGTTGCCCGCGAGCGTGAAGGTGTAACCCACGAGGACGACCTGCCACAGCGCCACCAACGTCACGATGATCGTCGGTGTCATCCCGAGGAACTCGATGGTCACCTGGCCCCGATCCCGATCCCGATCCCGGTCCCAGTCCCGGCCCCGGTCCCTTAAACGCACCTTCGGCACTGTCATCCCTCCCTCCGCCGTCGAAAGTTCACCGATCCCCGGTCGCCCCGGAGCCTGCCCGCCTTCTGCGCACCGTCCGGGACCTTGACCAGGCCCAACTCCCCCGCCAGGCCCCACAGGGCCTGCTTCACCGCGCTCTTGTTCTCCAGTTCGTGGATACGCCCCGCGTCCACGACGCTCTGCAGTTCCTTGAAGTTGGCGGGGACGACGGTGGCGGCGACCGCCGTGCCGGTGATCTTCTGGATCAGGGGCGGCTGGATCTCCGTACCGCGGCTGTGCCGGTTGACGACGACGGTCGTCTCCTCGGCCTTGCGGATCTGCAGCCGGTCCCACATCCGTACCGCCCGCTTGGCGCCCCGTACGGCGACCACGTCCGGCGTGGTGATCAGCAGGGCCCGGTCCGCCATCTCCACGGCCGCCGCGCCCGCGCCGCCGATCTGGGCGCCGCAGTCGATGACGACGATCTCGTAGCGGGAGCGCAGCGCGCTGACGATCTGGCGGGCGGCGCGGTCGGTGACGTCCTCGCCGCGTTCCCCCTCGGCCGGGGCGAGCAGCAGGGCGAGGCCGGTGTCGTGGCGGAAGACCGCGTCGGCCAGGACGCGCGGGGAGATGTCCGTGATGGCGGCCAGGTCGACGACGGAGCGGCGGAACTGGACGTCCAGGTAGGAGGCGATGTCGCCGGTCTGGAGGTCCATGTCGACCAGGGCCGTGCTGCGGCCGGAGGCCTGGGCGGCCAGGGCGAGCTGGATGGCGGTCAGGGTGGCTCCGGCACCGCCCTTGGCGCCGCTGACGGTGACGACGGTGCCTCCGACGCCGGTGAAGACGTCGCCGCCGGCGCCCAGGTGCCGACGTACGCCGACGGACCACTGGGCGACCGCCTGGACGCGGCTGGCGAGTTCCTCGTAGCTCAGGGGCAGGGCGACCAGGCCGCGGGCGCCGTAGTCCATGGCGGCCTGGAAGAGGCCGGGGCTCGCGTCCGAGGTGACGAGGATGACGCCGACGGCCGGGAAGCGCAGGGCCACTTCGCGGATCAGCTCCAGCGCGGGCACCGGGCCGATCCGCTCGTGCACGACCACGACCTCGGGCAGTTCGTCGACGGACTCGGCGGCGAGCCGCGCGAGGGTGTCGATGAGCTGGGTGGAGTCGGCCACCGGGGCCACCGGCTCGGCGTCCGGGAGCTGGCTGAGCAGCGTCGTGATGGACCGGACGGCGTCCGCTTCACCGACTGCCGGGAGGATCCTCGTGGGCATGCGGGCCTCTCACTTGTCCTTCGCGAGTTCGTACGTCCGGTCCTGCTCCGGGACCGTGGTGTCGCTGCCGGGCGCGACGAGGGCGAGCCGGACCCGCTGGGCGAACGACTCGGCGTAGGTGATGCGCTGGGCGTCGAGGGCGGACAGCGCGAAGGTGATCGGGACGGCGTCGGTGGGCTGCTGGGTGCGGTTGTTCTCGTCCGGCCTCAGCGCGGTCAGATCGCCCACGTCGATGACCTTGGCGTTGGTCACGATGATCTTCGACTGGTCGGGGTCGCCCTCGCGCTTGCCCTCGAACGTGGCGTACACGTTGACCGAGGAGCCGGGCGTGATCTTGCCGGCCACGCCGGTCGCCGCGTCGATCATGATGGCGACCTCCTGCTGGCCCGGCTGGAGGGCGGGCTGGCGGACGATCATGTCGGACTGGAGCAGGGAGCCCGAACGCAGCGTCGTGACGGCGATCTTGCCCTGGATCTCCCGCAGATCGGTGACGGCGTTGTTGGACAGCCACCGTTCGGGCATCTTGATCTTCTCGAACTGGCCCGTGGTGAGCGTGGTGTAGGGCGGCACGTCCGATTTCAGCCGGTAGGCGGTGACCTCGGGGCCGACCTTGGACTTCACGTCGCCTATGACGGAGAGCACGCCGGTGAAGGCGCCCAGGGCGCAGACGACCGACAGGATCAGGAGAATCACGCCGCGGCGCTGACGGGAATTCATGAACCGGACAACCTCGTTGGGGATAGCGGTCGGGCGGGATCGGAGCGGTGCCGGCGAGCGGTGTCGGGGCTCACCCGGCGGCCGTTCGGTTCTCGAGCTGTTTGGGAGGCGGACTCTCGTGGGCGGGTGGCGTGGCCGAACAGAACACGCAGCGGTCGCCGATGACGTCGATGCCGCACCAGTGGCATCTGCTGCGCCGTACGGACGTGACCAGCTGGTAGAGGACCGAGAGGTCGGGCAGATAGCTGCAGAACTCGATCAGCTTGCCGGTGCCCCACCAGCCGGGCGACTCGGCCGGCAGCGGGATCTCGCGCAGCCCCTGCACCTTCCAGGAGGGGGCGAGGGTGGCGGTGACCCAGTCGGACTGGAGCTGCCCCTTGGCGACCAGCATCCAGGTGCCGAACTCAGGGCCGGGGAGGGCGGCTTCGGGGGTGATTCTGACGAGCTGCGGCTCGGGGTGGGCGAGGACACCGAACTGGCTGCCCGGGACCCAGGACTTGGCGTGCGACTTCAGGCCGACGGGGACGCGGTCGAGGCGGGTGACGGAGTTGAGCAGGGCCCCGGCGTGGATGTAGTGGACGAGCAGCCGGCCCGCCGAGGCGAGCACGCCGGGGCTGATGTCGCAGGACGCCAGCTGTCTTAACTGGCGGGCCAGGACCGCCAGTCCGAGCGGGGGCAGGTCCGGGCGGAAGAGGGCGATGCGGTCGCTCTCCATGAGGGAGCGCAGGGTGTGCAGCCGGCGCTGCACTGCGGTGGGCGCGGCCTGGGAGCACACCACGATGACGTGTCCATGCTGCTCGACCAGGGTCTGCATCTCGGCGAGCGCCTGTTCCAGGGGGCGCCGGTCGATGTCCCGCAGCACGACGGCGGGCAGGGTGCGTTCGTCCTGTGGCGGCAGTGCCATGTCGGCACTCGTCACGGCAATGGCAGTTGGCACGCGCAGCTCCCCGTTTCCCCATGCCCGTCGGCGCGCCGGTGTGACTCCGGCACACTTCGGTGACTTCACTGCGTGACTACCTCAGCACTGTATCCACGGCTCTGTGACCGGAGAACAGCGTTTGTGTAGCTGGAGAGCAACTGTCGTTGCACAAGATGCGTCAAAACGGGGCAGGTTGAGCATCTCGCCGGTCGGGGGTCAGGGCCCGGGGGGGCCTGGGCGGTGGGCCCAGAGGGCCCAGCGTTGACGGTGGGTCTCCGTTTGGGCCCTGAGGCCCACGCCCGGCGTGGGGGCGCGTCCCTACGCTCGCCGTCCACGGGAACGTGGTTCGGGTGAGGAGGGGTGCCGTATGGCCGGCGGGGGCGACATACGGACGTACAGGGACAGACTGGTCTTCGACGATCGCGGCGCGACCGGCACCGAGTATCTCGGGATGGTCGTCGTCAGTGCCGCGATCGTGCTCGCGGTCTCGGCCACCGGCGTGGGACAGCTGATCTACGACAGGATCGCGGCGCAGGTCTGCAAGGTCGCGGGCGGCGGCGACTGCGCGGCGGGCACGACCGGGCCGGGCAAGCCGCTCACCGACGCCGACTTCGAGCCGGCGCTGTGCCAGGTCTCCTCCGTCACCGACAAGGCGGGCTCCAAGGCGAAGATCTTCTTCTGGGAGATCGGCAAGGAGTACGGCTTCCAGGAGCAGCATCTGAAGGCGAAGACGGACGTCAACGGGGACGGCAAGGTCGACGACAGCGACCAGTTGGTCTACCTGACCTTCACCGACGCCGCGTCCGTCGCCGCGAAGAAGGACTTCAAGCCGGGCATGAAGGTGGGCCGGTTCGGCGCCGACAAGGTGGAGCTGGGCCTCGGCATCAAGGTGACCAACGGCGACACCTGGGTCTTCCAGAGCCCGGAGGAGGCCCAGCGGTTCCGGGACGACGTGGAGAAGCTCCAGATGTACGAGATGCGGCGCACCATGCCGGGCGGCGCGGAGGCGAGCCTCGGCGACAGCATCGCCTACCTCTTCGGGACGGGGCCGCTGAAGGACGAGGAGGACACCCAGAACCGCATCAAGGACAACCTCGGCGACAACCGGAAGATCACCTACGGCAAGGTGGGCCTGGAGGCCTCGGCGTCGGCGGGCCTGAAGATCTCGGCGGGCGACGAGAAGAAGCTGAGCGCCGCGCTCGGCGGCACCTTCAAGTACTCCCCGGAGGTGACCTGGACCGACAACGCCTACAAGAACACCAAGTCGTACACGTACTCCTCGTCCATCGAGTACGGCTCCAAGGTGGGCTACGAGGCGGGCCCGCTCAGCGGCGAGTACGCGGCGAACACGACGCAGACCGGCACCATCACGGTCACCTACGACAAGAAGACCAACAAGCTGGTGCGCATCGACATGACCCGGACCGTCGAGAAGGGCGGCCAGAAGGACGGGGCCAAGGTGGGCGGCGACAACGGCAAGCAGGACGGCGACAAGCGGGGCGGGAACGCCGGGGTGAAGGGCACCGACTCGGGGATCGGTATCGAGATCGTCACCAACACCGTCACCTTCGACCCGGGCCCGGCCGGCGACAAGGACCGGGCGGTCGGCGAGCGCTGGCTGGACAGCAACAACGAGCAGGTCGCCACGCCCTTCCAGTACATGTTCGACGACCACGCGCCGACGGCCCGGCCGGGCGCCGACGACCCCTTCGGGCAGCTGATGTTCGACCAGGGCAAGTCGAGCCGGATGACGTACACGGGCGAGGTGAACGCGGCCGAGTACGGCTTCGAGTTGAATCTCGGGCTCAGTCTGGGCATGACGATCAGCACGGAGAAGAAGTCGGAGACGCTGACCGATGCCCAGTTCCTGGGGGCGCCCCGCGGGGACGGTCGCTCCTACCTTCCCTACAGCTACTGTGCGAACTGACGAGACGGGAGCCCGATCCGATGAAGACCCGCCGTGCCTGCCTGGCCGCCGCCCTGCTGACCGCCGTGGCCCTCACCGGCTGCGGGAGCTCCGGTTCCGGCGGGGCCTCCGTGCCCGACGGCTGGGGGACGCTGAAGACGAAGGGCGTCGACGTGTCGTATCCGAAGGGGTACGAGGAGCAGAGCGCCGCCGAGCGGGGCAAGCACAACGCGGCCGCCGCGGTGCGCGCCCAGGACGGGAAGAAGGTCTCGGTCATCACCGTGCAGCTGGGCTTCACCGAGGCGAACTCCGCCGAGCAGGCCGCGATCGCCGCCGAGGCGGGCATCCAGCTGGGCGCGGACGTCAAGGGCCAGAAGGACGTGGAGCTGGCCGGCACGGACGAGGCCAAGCGCATCGACTTCTCCTTCAAGGCGACCGGCGAGGACGGCGGCCCGGCCAAGGGCACCCCGGTCGAGGGCGTGATCCTGACGGGTCTCGACTCGTCCGAGCAGACCTTCGCGGTCCGCGTCGACGCCCAGCAGGGCTCCCTGCCGGACGGGGACCTGGACCGGATCATCGACTCGGTCGAGGTGCACTGACCGTGGAGGTGCCGGGCGCCGGATACGTCGTACTCACGCTGCTGGTCGCGCTGTTCGGCGCGCTGGTGTGGAAGTACGCGCGCCGGCTGGTGACGGTGACGCGGGTGCTGCGCGCCGGTGTCCGGGCGGACGGCGAGTGCGTGCGGGTGGAGACGGAACCGTACAACCGCTCCGACGCCAGGCGGCACTTCTTCGCCTTCCGTACGGCCGACGGCACACGGGTCGAGTTCGAGGACCTGGCGGGCTGGTCGACGACGGAGGGCGCCCGGGTCACCGTCACCTACGATCCCCGCGACCCCGCGCGCACGGCGACGGTGGCGGGCCGGGGCAGCTGGTCCCCGGTGCTCCAGTCGCTGGCGCTGGTCGCGGGCTGCGGCCTGGCCGCACTGGGCTTCGCGGTTCTTCTCTACTTCGAGATCTTCGGGAGTGGTCGATGACTCTCGTCCGCTGCTGGGCCGTCGGCATCGTCGTCCTCGTCGTCAGCGAGTACGTCCAGATGACGCTGGTGTACGGCCCCTTGGTCGGCCCGGAGGGCGTCGGTTCGTTCGGGGCCGCGCTGGGGCTGGTGCATCTGCCGAACCTGGTGTGTGTCGTGCTCGCGACCTGGGCGGCGGCTCGGGTGCATCCGGAGCCGTGGCGGGAGGTGCCGGCGCGGCATCTGGCGGCGGCGTGCGCGGTTCCGGCGGCGGCACAGGCGCTGCTGCTGACGCTGCGGCCGGAGGTGCTGGATCTGGCGGGCCTGGCGTTCTGGATGTCCACCGGGGTGCTGCTGGCGGGTTGTGCGGTGGGACTGCTGCTCGACAGGTTGGTCTGGACCTCTTGACAGTGCCGTTGGTCTGGACCATTTTCTTGTCATGTCCAGACACAGACGATCCATGCGGCTGTGGTCGGGTGCCGTCACGGCTGCCCTGGCCCTCACCCTCACGACCGTCGGCCAGGCCTCCGCCGCCGACGTCAACAACGCCAGGAACGCCGGCTTCGAGTCGGGCCTGAGCGACTGGACCTGTTCCGCCGGCAGCGGTACGGCCGTCTCCTCCCCGGTGCACGCCGGCACGGCCGCGCTGAAGGGGACCCCGGCGGGGCAGGACAACGCCCGGTGCGCCCAGACGGTACGGGTGAAGCCCGGCTCGACCTACACCCTGGGCGCCTGGGTCCGGGGCGGTTACGCCTACCTCGGCGTCACGGGCACGGGCACCACGGACGTGTCCACCTGGACCCCGGACTCCTCCTCCTGGAAGCAACTGTCGACGACCTTCAGGACGGGCTCGTCCACGACCTCGGTGACGGTGTACACGCACGGCTGGTACGGGCAGGCGGCGTACTACGCGGACGACGTGTCGGTGTTCGGGCCCGACGGGGGCGGCGGCACCGACCCCGGCCCCACGGTCCCGGCCACGCCGGGCGGTCTGAACATCTCCGGTACGTCGTCCTCGTCGGTGTCCCTGGCGTGGAACGCGGTCTCGGGGGCAACGGGGTACACCGTCTACCGCGACGGCACGAAGGTGACGGCCGTCTCCGGCACCTCGGCGACGGTGACCGGTCTCGCGGCCTCCACGTCGTACTCCTTCCAGGTCGCGGCGACCAACGCGGCGGGCGAATCGCCGAAGTCGGCGGCGGTGACGGGCCGGACGAACGCGCCGACCGGTCCCGGCCCGGCCCTGCCCAAGCACGCGGTGACCGGCTACTGGCAGAACTTCGACAACGGGGCCACGGTCCAGAAGCTCGCCGACGTCCAGTCGCAGTACGACATCATCGCCGTCGCCTTCGCTGACGCCACCTCGACGCCGGGCGCGGTGACCTTCAACCTGGACTCGGCCGGTCTCGGCGGCTACACCGTCGACCAGTTCAAGGCCGACATCAGGGCCAAGCAGGCGGCCGGGAAGAAGGTCATCGTCTCGGTCGGCGGCGAGCGCGGCACGGTGGCGGTGAACGACGCGGCCTCGGCGGCGAACTTCGCGAACTCGGTGCACTCCCTGATGCAGACGTACGGCTTCGACGGCGTCGACATCGACCTGGAGAACGGCCTCAACGCGACCTACATGACGCAGGCGCTGCGCTCGCTCTCGGCGAAGGCGGGCTCGTCGCTGATCATCACGATGGCGCCGCAGACCATCGACATGCAGTCGACCTCGAACTCGTACTTCCAGACCGCGCTGAACATCAAGGACATCCTCACGGTCGTCAACATGCAGTACTACAACAGCGGTTCCATGCTGGGCTGCGACGGCAAGGTGTACAGCCAGGGCTCGGTGGACTTCCTGACCGCCCTGGCCTGCATCCAGCTGGAGGGCGGCCTCGCCCCGTCCCAGGTCGGGCTCGGCCTGCCCGCCTCGACCCGGGGCGCGGGGAGCGGCTATGTGTCGCCGTCCGTCGTCAACAACGCCCTGGACTGCCTGGCCAAGGGCACGGGGTGCGGGTCCTTCAAGCCGTCCAGGACCTATCCCGGCCTGCGGGGCGCGATGACCTGGTCGACCAACTGGGACGCGACCGCGGGCAACGCGTGGTCCAACGCGGTGGGTCCGCATGTGCACGGGCTGCCGTAGGACCAGGCGACCTCATCCCGTCGGACGGTAGTGGCCAAGGACCCAGGCCAGCTGCGGGAACCACTCCTGGAGCCGTGTCCTGGGCTTGGCCTCCACCACGCACTCGTAGAACCTGCCGTCCATGTGGACCACCGAGACCATCAGGGCCTTGCCGTCGGGGCTCGCCCGGTAGTGGACGCCGCGGATCTCGGGCCAGCGGAACTCGATCGTCTGCCCGGACGACTCGAAGGCGACGCCGGTCGCGTCGACGACGACCGCGTTGCGTTTGTCGACGGCCAGGAAGTCCGGGCCGGCCGACGCCGGTTGCTGGGGCGGGGGCGGGGTCTGGGCGTACGGGGGTGGTGCGGGCGGGGGTGGTGCGGGCGCGTACGGGGAGGGCGGGGGCGCGTAGGAGGGCTGCGGGGGCGCGTACTGCGGTGGGGGCGGGCCGAAGCCGGGGCCGGGTGGCGGGGGCTGCTGGGTCATCCGGCCATTCTCCTGCCTCAGAAGAAGTCAGCCCACGGCTGGTCCCAGACCTGCTTCACGCACAGAACCAGGAACAGCAGGCCCGCGACGGCGAGCATCACGTTGCTCAGCGGGCCGTTGCGCCACTCCCTGGGCGTGCGGGCCGAGTTCAGGAGCCAGATCAGGGTGCCCGCGAGGAAGGGCATGAAGGCCGCGCCCAGGACGCCGTAGATGATGACCAGGCGGAAGGGCTGGCCCTCGAAGAGGAGGATCATGGGCGGGAAGGTGAGCCAGAGCAGGTAGGCGCGGAAGGGCCAGGAGCGTTCGCGCGTCCCCGAGGCGACCTCCTCCCCCTTGGCCTGTCCTGTGCCCGACAGTCGCGCCACGAAGTCGGCGAACATCAGGCTCACTCCGTGCCAGACGCCGATCAGCGAGGTGAACGACGTGGCGAAGAAGCCGATCAGGAAGAACTTCGCCGTAGCCGCGCCGTACTCGGCCTCCAGGATGTCGCCGAGCTGGATCAGGCCCTTGTCGCCGCTCGCGATCGCGACGTTCGCCGAGTGGAGCATCTCCGCGCCGACGAAGAGCATGGCGATCACGAAGATGCCGGTGGTGAGGTAGGCGACGCGGTTGTCCAGGCGCATGACCTTCATCCAGCCGGTGTCCGTCCAGCCCTTGGCGTTGACCCAGTAGCCGTACGCCGCGAGCGTGATGGTGCCGCCGACGCCGCCGATCAGGCCCAGGGTGTTGAGGATGGAGTCCTTCTCGTCGGGCAGGACCGGGAGGAGACCCGCGAAGGCGTCGCCGAGATTCGGGGTGACGCGGATCGCCAGGTACACCGTCACCACGAACATGACGCCCACCAGGACCGTCATGACCTTCTCGAACACCACGTACTTGTTGAACCAGACGAAGACCAGACCGACCAGACCGCAGGCGATGCCCCACCACTTCAGGTCCATCACGTCCGGGAACAGCGCCTGCAGCGGCAGCGCGCTCGACGACATCGCCGCCGCGCCGTAGACGAAGCCCCAGACCACGACGTACACGGCGAAGAACCAGGTGGTCCAGCGGCCGAGGCTCGCCCAGCCGTCGAACAGGGTGCGTCCCGTGGACAGATGCCAGCGGCCCGCCGCCTCGGCGAGTGAGATCTTCACCAGACAGCCGATGATCGCGGCCCACAGGAGGGTGTAGCCGAAGTTGCTGCCCGCGATGAGCGTGGCGACCAGGTCACCGGCGCCGACACCGGTCGCCGCGACGACGATGCCCGGCCCGATGTACTTCCAGCTCGCCTTACGGGGTTGGGATTCCTGCGTACCCGTGTGATCCGTGGTCTCGGCCATACAGATCAAGAAACCGCAAAGCCCCCGTCCCGACAAGAGGGCAGGAGCGCAATCGCCCTCAGGGGCGCGGGGAACGGCGCGAGCAACCACGCCCTACCCGCAGCCCGGAGACAGGCCGAGGCGGCACAACGCACCGCCAACGGCCCACCCCAGCGGAGCGTCACGGCTGTCGCCGACCACAGCCGTCCGCCCCGCACGTGCCGAGCTCGAACCACACGGTCTTGCCCGGCCCGTCCCGGTGGCAGCCCCAGCGCTGGGCGAGCGCGTCCACCAGGAACATCCCACGGCCGTTCTCCCCGGTGCCCGCGTCCAGCACCCGCGGCACCCGGCGCGCCGCGTCGGCGACCTCGCAGCGCAGTACGCCGTGCGCGGCGAAGAGGGTCAGCCGGAAGCCGGTCTCGGCGTGCACCAGGGCGTTGGTGGCCAGTTCGCCGACGAGCAGTTCGGCCACGTCCGCCACCTCACCCTGCTCCGCGAGCCCCCAGCCTTCCAACTGCCTGCGGACCTCCGCGCGTGCCTCGCGGACGGCGGAGAGCCGGGGCGCGTACTCGACGCTCAGGTGGCCCGCTCCCAGGGGTGGCTGGGGGAACGGACCGTACCGTGCGTCGGGGTCCGGGAGGTGGCGCCCGGAGAGTTGCAGCATGGGTCCAGGGTGATCCCCGGGGGCGGTCCGGCGCAGGGGGAGGACTACCCGATCCCCTACCTGCTTGTGCAGGTGGGGGCGGTGTGTGGTGGCGGCGTCAGGCGTACTGGAGGCGGACCGTGGCTCCCTCGGTGTCGTCGCGGATGTCGACGTACGCGCACACCTGGCGGGCGTACCACAGGCCAGGACCGGGTTCCGGGCCGGTGGCCGGTGGCGGGACGAAGCCGGCGAGCGGGTCGTCGATCCGGCGGGCCGAGCGCAGTTCGCAGACGCAGGCGGGCGCCTCTCCCCACAGCAGGGCGGTGCCGTCGAGGGGGGCCAGGGCCGCCGCGGTCTCCGCGACGGCGGTGGCGAACAGTTCGGCGTCCGCGGCGGGCAGTCCGCGGTTCTCCGCCCAGGACTGCACGCCCGCGGCGTGCGGCTGTGCGAGACGTTCTGCGTCGAGCGGGGGCAGCGGCAGCGGTACGGCGTCGAGTTCGGCCGCTAGCCGTACCGGGTCCTCGTACACCTCCGTGCCGGGGTGCGTACGGCGGGCCGCGGCGACGACGGCGGGCCCGGCGGTGCGGGTGTCGTAGGCGCACAGGGCGGTGGTGGCCATGGGGCCGAACAGGGGGTTGGCGAGGGCCTCGTAGCGGATCCACTCGGTGGTCTCGCGGGCCGAACGGCCGGCGCGGCCGCTCCACACGGGCTCCATGAGGAGGTGGATCCGGCCGCCAGGACCGGCGTGGGCGGCGAGGTAGGAGGCGGCCCGGGCGACGGCGTTGGCGGCGGAGCCGGTGTACCAGTCGGTGTGCGGGATACAGGTGATGTCCTTGGCGTCACCGCCGAGGGCGTCCCGGAGCAGGTCCAGGTTGCGGGGGTCGGCGATGGCCACGGGCGGTGGTTCGCCGGGGGCGGCGAGGCCTTCGCCGAGGAAGGGCAGGGCGGCGGCCACGAAGTCGTCGTCGGAGTCGAAGACGGCCATGCGGTGGTCGAACGGGGTGGGTGTGGAGGGCTGTCGGACGGTCATGTGTTCCCCTCGGGAGATGGGTGGGTTGTCCGGTACGGGAGGGTCAGCGCCGCGCCGTCACCCAGGCGGCGATCTGGCTGCGGTTGCTGAAGCCGAGCTTGCTGAGGATGCGTTCCACATGGCCTTCGGCGGTGCGGCGGGCGATCACCAGGCGGTCGGCGATCTGCTGGTTGGCGAGCCCCTCGGCGACCAGCCGGGCGACCTCCGTCTCGCGGCGGGTCAGGCGGACCGTGGTGTCGTCGTGCGGGTCCGGGGAGTCCCCGGGGCGGGGGCGGGCCGGCTCCTGGAGCGCCTGGCCGACGAGTTCCGCGAGGCCGAGGCCGCCGCCGCGCCGGTGGGCCCGCCCGAAGGCGTCCCGGCCGAGGGCCCGGCAGGCCCGTTCCTCGCTGTCCCGGCGTACGGAGTTGAGGGTGTGCGCGCCCCAGCGGCCGGTGTCGATGTCGGCCCAGACGCGGTCGGCGCCGCCCATCAGCAGGGCCGCGTGCCGGTGGGCGCCGCGTTCGGCGGCGATCGACGCGAGCAGGTCGAGGGTCAGGGCGATGCCGATGATGTCGTGGACGGCGTGTTTGAGCCGCAGTGCCTCGCGGGCGTGCCGCTCGGCCCGGGGCCAGTCGCGGCGCACGGTGTGCGCGAGGGCGAGGATGCGCAGCACGTACGACCGTACCCACTGCTCGCCGTGCCGCTCGCACAGCCGCAGTGCCTGCTCGCAGACCTCGACGGCGCGGTCGGCCTCGCCGAGGAAGCCCAGCGCGCAGGCGAGTTCGACCTGGTCGAGGCCTACGAGGCTCAGGTGCTGGCCGGGTACGGGGCCGCGGGCGACGGTGGTCTCGAAGTGCCGTAGCGCGCCGGGCAGGTCGTCGCCGAACAGCCGGATGACGCCGATGACGTACTCGGCGTGGGCGGCCTCGGCGGTGTCGCCCAGGGCACGGGCGAGGGCGAGGGCGTCCGAGGCCTGGCGGCGGCCCCGGGGGAAGTCCTGGTTGGCGGCGGCCAGCAGTCCGGCGACCCAGAGGCCGCGGGCCCGTTCCCGGGTGGGTTCGGGGCTCGCGGCCAGGGCCCGTTCGAGCCAGTACAGGCCCTCGCGGGGGGCGCCGCAGGCGTGCCAGTAGAACCAGAGGGTGCCGGCGAGCCTGAGTCCGGCGCGTTCCTCGCCCGGGGTGGACAGGCTGAAGTCGAGGGCGGCGCGCAGATTGTCCCGGTCGGCGCGCAGCCGGGCGACCGTCTCCGGCTGCCCGGGCCCGAACCAGCCGCGCTCACAGTCCTCGACCCGCCGCAGCATCCGGTCCCGCTGCCGCCTGCGCACGGCCCCCTCCTCCCCCGCCGTCCGCCGCAACCGCTCCAGCCCGTACTGCCGCAGGGTGTCGAGCATCCGGTACCGCACAGCGCCGGGCCCCGGCTCCCGGCACAGCACGGACTTGTCCACGAGCCCGGCGACGGCGTCGAGAACGTCCTCGGTCCGGAGCCCGGCCGGTCCGGCCCCGGCATGCCGGCCGCCGGGGACGGGCACGCCCAGGGACGGCATCACACCGCCCGGACACGAGCCGACCGCGACCGGGGGCAGCGGCACGCCGTCGAGGCCGGGGACGGCTGGGGACGGTGTCACCCCGCCGGGGAAGGGCACGGCCAGGGACGGCGGCTCACCGGCAAGGGCGGGCGCCATCACGCCACCAGGGCCGTCACCGGCGCGGAGAGCGGTCAGGGGGTAGCGGGGCAGCACGGGTGGCGGCGCGATGCCGTCGGCCGGGCCGGGGGCGGGTGGGGCCGAGGTGACGGGTCCGGGGAAGAGTGGGGCCGGGGTCACGGGTCCGGGGAAGGGTGGGGCCGGGGTGACGGGTCCGGCGGCGAGCGGCGGCAGCGTGGTGGTCCGGGTGAGCGCCTGCGCGGTGTGCGGGCGCTCCACGGCCGCGCCTCCCCGCCCGGCCCCACCGCCGAAGCCCGTCGCGCCTCCCCGCCCGGCCCCACCGCCGAAGCCCGCCGCGCCTCCCCGCCCGGCCCCACCGCCGAAGCCCGCCGCGCCTCCCCGCCCGGCCCCACCGCCGAAGCCCGGCGTGCTGCCCTCCGGCAGGAGAACCCCGGCCGGTGCCAGGCCCGTTTCCCACCCCGCGTCCCTCTCCCCGGTGTCGTCCGCGCACACCGCCTCGGCCGTCTCCAGGTCGAAGCTGCCCGCCAGGACGGACAGCCGGGCCCACACCGTCCGCTCGGGGCCGGTGCACAGGTCGTGGCTCCAGGCGACCGCCGCCCGCAGGGTCTGGTGGCGGGGCAGGGCCGCGGGGCTGCCGGTGGTGAGGAAGCGGTAGCGGTCGTCGAGGCGGTCGAGGAGCTGGTCGACGTCGAGGACGCGCATCCGGACGGCGGCGAGTTCGATGGCGAGGGGAAGGCCGTCGAGGCGGCGGCAGAGGCGGGCCACGGAGGCGAGGTTTCCGGGGGTGAGGCGGAAGCCGGGGACGACGGCGGCGGCACGGTCGGCGAAGAGCGTGAGAGCCGGGTAGCCCTCGGCGGCGGACAGGTCGCCGTCGGGGTCGGGCACCGGCAGCGGCCGTACCTCCAGCAGATGCTCCTCGGTGAGGCCGAGGCGGTGCCGGCTGGTCGCGAGGATCCGGACTCCCCCGGTGCCGTGCAGCAGGGCCGCGGCCAGCTGGGCGCACGCGCCCGCCAGATGCTCGCAGTTGTCGACGACGAGGAGCAGCCGCCGGTCCCGTACCTGCTCGACGAGGGCGTCCAGCGGCGGCTGGGCGGAGTGGTCGTGCAGCCCCAGCGCGTCGGCGGCGGCGAGCGGGACGAGCGCCGGGTCGTGCAGCCCGGAGAGGTGTACGAAGCGCACGCCGTCCGGGAAGGCGCGCTGCACACGGGCCGCGATGCGCGCGGCGAGCCGGGTCTTGCCGACGCCGCCCGGTCCGGTCAGTGTCACCAGCCGTGCGCGGGCCAGCAGTTCGCGGCCCTCGGTCATCTCGCCACGCCGGTCGACGAAGCTGGTCGTCTCGGCCGGCAGGTGGTTGTCCCGTCGTGGCGCTGATCCGCCCATGATCAGCCAGTCCTCTGGGGGGTGTGGTCCGAGGATCCGGACAATCCGGCTCCCCTTGCGCGGATCCTCACTCTCTCCCCTGGCTTACATATATGCACGCGCGAGTCACACCCGCGGGTGTACTTCAGCCGGGACACCTCGACCGCCGCACCGCACGCGTACACTGCGCGACCGCTTTCAGTCTTGACCTGCTCATGCCATTAGCAGAACGATGTGCGCCACCCGCACTACGTACGTCGCACGAACAACCCCACCTCCCACAAGGAGATTTCATGCGACTTCGCATACGAGGCTCCGGGGCCGGCACCGGCAGACGCACCGCCGCCCTCGCCGCCCTTCTCGCACTCGCCCTAGCGGCGCCCCTGTCGGCGACGGCGCCGGACGCCACCGCCGACAGCGCCCCCAAGGCGGCCCCTTCGGCCGATGACGTCAGGCAGTACGAGGTCCATCTGCACGCGACGGCCAAGGACCGCACGGCACTTCAGCGCACGGGCGTGACCGTGGACGAGTCCCATGGTCACGGTGTCGTCGTCTCGGGTCGCGCGGACCAGATCAGGAAGCTGCGCGCACTGGGCTACGAGGTCACCGCGCTCGGCGCGGTGCCCGACCGGTCCGCCGGCGAGGACGACGTCCGGATCTACGACTTCCCGTCCGCCGACTCGCGCTACCACAACTACGCGGAGATGACGACCGAGATCAACTCGATCGTCTCGGCCAACCCGTCGATCGCGAGCCGGCGCGTGATCGGCAAGTCGTACCAGGGCCGGGACATCGTCGCCCTCAAGATCAGCGACAACGTCGCCACCGACGAGGCCGAGCCGGAGGTGCTGTTCACGCACCACCAGCACGCCCGCGAGCACCTGACCGTCGAGATGGCGCTCTATCTGCTGCGCGAGCTGACCTCCGACTACGGTTCCGACTCACGCGTCACCGGCATGGTGAACAACCGCGAGATCTGGATCGTCCCGGACCTCAACCCGGACGGCGGCGAGTACGACATCGCCACCGGGTCGTACCGCTCGTGGCGCAAGAACCGCCAGCCCAACTCGGGTTCGTCGTACGTCGGCACGGACCTGAACCGCAACTGGAACTACCGCTGGGGCTGCTGCGGCGGCTCCTCCGGCTCGGCGTCCTCCGACACCTACCGGGGCACGGCGGCGGAGTCCGCGCCCGAGGTGAAGGTCGTCGCCGACTTCGTGCGCAGCCGGGTCGTCGGCGGCAAGCAGCAGATCAGGGCCGGTGTCGACTTCCACACATACAGCGAGCTGGTGCTGTGGCCGTTCGGCTACACGTACTCGGACACGACGACCGGGATGACCGCGGACGACAACGCGGCGTTCAAGGCGGTCGGGCAGAAGATGGCCGCGAGCAACGGCTACACGGCGGAGCAGTCCAGCGACCTGTACATCACGGACGGGTCGATCGACGACTACCTCTGGGGCACCCACAAGATCTTCGGGTACACGTTCGAGATGTATCCGAGGTCCGGTGGGGGTGGGTTCTACCCGCCCGACGAGGTGATCGAGCGGGAGACCTCGCGTAACCGCGATGCGGTGTTGCAACTGCTCGAGAACGCCGACTGCATGTACCGGTCCATCGGGAAGGAGACTCAGTACTGCAGTTAGGTGCGCCCACGCGGCGGAGCCGCACATCCGCCACGCCTCGCGCCCCTACTCGGCGTTCTCGTCGAAGTAGGCGTCCAGAACAGCGTCCAACTGCTCGTCCCACTCCGTGAAACGGCTCCTGGCCGGTGCCTCGATCTCGATCGGGTACCAGCGCCGGTCAGGAGTGTGGACGGTGACGGTGTAGCGCTTGCCGAAACGGGCGGTCTCCGTCTCGACCGCGCCGATCTCGTCCCAGCGGAACTCGCACTCCTGGTCGTCCAGAAAGAGGCGTACGCCTCTGTGGTCGGCGACCAGTTTCGCGCGGCGGTCGGAGGCCTCGAAGACGGGACCGCCTTCCGGTGCGGCGTCCTCCACCGGCTCCGGGGCGGCCTCTTCGGCCTCCCCCGATACCTCGGCCTCCTCGGCGTCTTCGGCCTCCGCGACCTCGGGTTCCTTCTCCGGCCCGTCGTCCTCCGGCTCCGTCCGTCCGGACGCGGGTGACGTGAGCCCGGGGATGAAGGCCGGGTCGAATCCGGCGCCTTCCAGGGGCTGGCTGCTCGAACCTATGCGCTGCTCCACAGCGGAGCAGTATGGTCGACAAACCTGTGCCGCACACAGCCAGCCCCGGCATCGTTATGAGACGCCTACACGAACAGGCTCAAAACCGCCGCCACGACGAACCCGGCGACCGAGAGCACACTCTCCAGCACCGTCCATGTCTTGAGCGTGTCCCGCTCGCTGATGCCGAAGTACTTCGCCACCATCCAGAAGCCCCCGTCATTGACGTGCGAGGCGAAGATGGAGCCGGCCGAGATGGACATGATGACCAGGGCGACGAAGGCCTGGGAGTGGTCACCCTCGGAGAGGAGCGGGGCGACGATGCCCGCCGTCGTGACGATGGCGACCGTCGCCGAGCCCTGGGCGACCCGCAGGACCACGGAGATCAGGTAGGAGAGGACGATCACCGGCAGGCCCACGTCGTTGAACGTGTCGGAGAGCGCCTGGGCGACGCCGCTGGCCTTGAGGACGGCGCCGAAGACGCCGCCCGCGCCGACGACCAGCAGAATGTTGCCGACCGGCTTGAGGGACGCCGTGGACACCGTCTCCAGTGACTTGCGGGACCAGCCGCGCCGGATGCCGAGCAGGTAGTACGCGAGGAACAGGGCGAGGGTGAGCGCCACGAAGGGGTTGCCGAAGAACTCGATCACCGAGCGGAGCGTGGAGGGGTCGAGGGCGATCGAGGAGAAGGTCGCGGCCAGGATCAGGACCAGCGGGGTGCCGATGATGCCCAGGACCGTGCCGAGGGAGACCGGCTGCTCGCGCGGCTCGGTGCCGGTCGCCCGCTGCTCGTCGAGGACCGCCTGCTTGGCCTCCTCCGAGGCCTCGACCATGTCCTGCGGCACGGCGACGAAGATGCGGCGGCCGATCCACGCCGAGTACGCCCACGCGGCCAGCACGGCGGGCAGACCGCAGACGACGCCCATGAGGATGACCCAGCCGAGGTCCACGTGGAGGAGACCGGCCGCGGCCACCGGGCCGGGGTGCGGCGGCAGGAAGGCGTGGGTGACGGAGAGGCCGGCGAGCAGGGGCAGACAGTAGAGCAGGATCGACTTGCCCGAGCGCTTGGCGGCGGCGTAGACGATCGGTGCCAGGACGAAGATGCCGACGTCGAAGAAGACCGGGATGCCGAAGATCAGGCCCGTGAGGCCCATGGCGAGCGGGGCGCGCTTCTCGCCGAACAGGCCGAGCAGACGGCCCGCCAGCACCTCGGCGCCGCCGCTGACTTCGAGGATCGCGCCGAGCATGGTGCCCAGGCCGATGATGATCGCGACATGGCCGAGGATGCCGCCCATGCCGGACTC
Source organism: Streptomyces sp. NPDC050546 (assembly GCF_044457425.1). Lineage (NCBI taxonomy): Bacteria > Bacillati > Actinomycetota > Actinomycetes > Kitasatosporales > Streptomycetaceae > Streptomyces > Streptomyces sp. NPDC050546. Next base: position 78,974 of record NZ_JBITGX010000019.1, on the reverse strand, counting down.
GATCGTGGAGACGGCGTCCGACTTCTGGACCGTGCCGAAGAGTTCGGTGACCGACAGACCGGCCGCGAGGCCGACGGCTATGGAGACCGCGAGCAGCGCGACGAACGGCTGAAGTCTCGTCTTGATGATGAGGAACAGCAGGAGCCCGATACCGAGGGCGGCGGTGAGCAGCAGTCCGGCCGTGCCGTCCACGAGGAGGAGCAGGCCTCCGGTGTGGGGTGGGGCCTCGGCAGGGGCGGACGCGGCGAGCGGAAGGGACATTCGGGGGTCCTCTACGTAAATGCATGCAGCTTCTGGGTAGGGGGGAGCGCGGCGCGGCGCACCGAAGGCGCCGCGCCTCAACAAACGGGGGGGGTGGGTCAGCCGAGTACGGCCAGCGCGTCGATCTCGATGAGGAGACCCGCGGGCAGGCCGACGTAGACCGTGGTGCGCGCGGCGGGCGGCTGGGTCAGGCCCTGCTCCTCGAAGTACGCGTTGTAGATCGCGTTCATCTCGGCGAAGTGGTCGACGTCGGTGAGGTAGACGCGGATCATCATCACGTCGTCCCAGCCGGAGCCGCCCTCCTCCAGGATCGCCTTGACGTTGGCCAGGGTCTGGAGGGTCTGCTCGCGCAGGGTCGGCCCGGCGGGCGTGGGCGCCTTGCCCTCCTCGGCGGGCAGGAAGCCGACCTGGCCGGCGACCTGGAGGATGTTGCCCTTCTTCACACCGTGCGAGAACTTCGCCGGCGGCGTGGTGTGGGTCTTCGGGGTGAGTGCGATCTTGTCCGTCATACGGTGCCCTTCACTGGTGTTCTGCCGGAGTACTCCCCGCTGATGGCGTCCGCCGTACGGCGCACCAGCGGCAGGAGGGTGAGGAGTTCGTCGGCGGTGACGACGACGTTCGGCGCGGAGACCGACATCGCGGCGACGACCCGGCCGTCGGCGCCGCGGATGGGCGCCGCGACGCAGTTGATGGACTCCTCGTGGCCGCCGAGGTCGGTGGCCCAGCCCTGTTCGCGCACCTTCTCCAGCTCGCGCAGGAACGCGCCGGCGCTGGGTGTCGAACGGGACGTGTACGTGGGGTAGTCGAGCTTCTCCGTCACGGCCCGCCGCTCGTGCTCGGGCAGGTCGGCGAGCAGCAGCTTCGCGACCGCGGCGACGGTGATGGCGACGGGCTTGCCGATCCGGGAGTACATCCGCACGGGGTAGCGGCTCTCGACCTTGTCGATGTAGAGGACCTCGTTCTCCTCGTACACGGCGAGGTGCACGGTGTGGCCGCAGCTCTCGTTGAGGCGGACCAGGTGGGGGTGGGCGATCTCGCGGACGTCGAGATTCTCCATCGCTTCCTGGGCGAGCGCGAAGAGGCGGGCGCCGAGGCGGTAGCGCTGGTCGGACTGGCGGTAGACGAGGCCGTGCTCGTGGAGGGTGCGCAGCAGGCGCAGGGCCGTGGACTTGTGCACGCCGAGGCGGTCGGCGACCTGCCCCAGGTCGGCGGGGCCCTCGGCGAGCAGCGGCAGGATGCTCAGCGCGCGGTCGACGGTCTGGCTCATGGCGTACGTACCTCCTCGTCGGCCCGCTGTGCCTGAGCGGTCCAGCCCGGGCCGAGTCGCAGTCTCCCCCATGCGGCGTCGTCCAGGGCGGCGAGCCGGTCGGCGTGCTCCCGGGAAGGGGGCGTGGCGTGGTCGCCGGGGACGGTGAGCGCGGCGGCGGCCATCAGATGCCCGTGCCGCAGCCGGTCCCGGACGGGCAGGCCGCGCAGGGTGGCGGAGAGGAACCCGGCGGCGAAGGCGTCGCCGGCGCCGACCTCGGCGACGACGTCGACCCGCGGGGCGGGCACGAAGGTGACGTCCCGCCTCTCGAAGACGGTGGCTCCCGCGGCGCCCTGCTTGACGACCAGCACCTCGGGTTCGGGGAGGGCGGCACGGACGGCCTCGGGACTGTGCAGCCCCCAGGCCTCGTCCTGTCCCACGAAGACGAGGTCGGCGCCCCGCGCGAGGTCCCGCAGCACCTTGGGGGCGTCGGTGTCGCCCCAGAGTCCGGGCCGGTGGTTGACGTCGAAGGAGACCAGGGGGCGGCCGGGCCTGCGGGCGGTCAGCTCGCGCATCAGGTCCAGGCAGCTCGCGGAGAGCGCGGGCGTGATCCCGGAGAGGTGCAGCACGCGCCCGGCGCGCACCGCCGCCGGATCGGGGTCCGTCACGCTCATCGCGGACGCGGCGGAACCGGCCCGGTAGTACGCCACCTCATGCGCGTCGGTGGCCCGGTCCCCGGCGGTGCGGAAGTAGATGCCGGTGGGGCGGCCGGGGTCGCGCCGGACGTGTGCCACGTCGACCCCGTACCCGCCGACGGCCTCGACCAGGTGATCACCGAAGGGGTCGTCGCCCACCCGGCTCACCCACCGCACGGAATGCCCGGCGGCGGCCAGCACACACGCCACGTTGGACTCCGCTCCGCCGATGCCACGGTCGAAGGAGGGCACGTCGGCGAGCCGCCCCGGCCGGGAGGGCAGGAACGTGACCATGGACTCGCCGAGCGCGACGACGTCCACGACGTCGGGGGCGTTGCAGGGTCCGGTGGGGGTCACGATGCTCGTAGCTCCTCGTCGAGGCGTCGGGGTGGCCGGTGGCCGGTGGCCGTTTCATTGACCGCGGGTGGCCGAGATGTTAGACAGCGTTCAGCGACATACGCAATGCAGATTGCAGAGAATGCAACACAGCTGATCAGGAGGCTCCATGCCAGCCGACACCGCCGCCGAGTCCCTCGCCCGGCTCGCCGCCGAGCGCGTCGACCACCGCTTCAAGGGCCTCCCGCCGGACGCCGACGGACTGACGGTGGGCGAGCTGGCGGACCAGCGCCGCAACCTCTTCACCGGCGGCTTCGCCACGCCCGTGCTCGCGCTGTCCGCCGAGCGTCTGGAGCACAACCTGAGGCTCATGGAGACGTACGCGGCCCGGCACGGCCTGGCCTTCGCGCCGCACGGCAAGACCTCCATGGCGCCGCAGCTCTTCCAGCGGCAGATCGAGCACGGGGCGTGGGGCATCACCCTGGCGGTCCCCCACCAGGCGCGGGTGGCGCGCGCGTTCGGGACCCGGCGGATCTTCCTCGCGAACGAGCTGGTCGACGCGGCGTCCCTGCGCTGGGTCTCCGCCGAGCTGGACGCCGACCCGGACTTCCGCTTCGTCTGCTACGTCGACTCCGTGCGCGGGGTGGAGCTGATGGACGCGGCCCTCGGCGGTTCCGTGCGGCCGGTGGACGTCGTCGTCGAACTCGCCGCCGGGGAGGGCGCCCGGACCGGGGTCCGTACGGAGGCGGAGTGCGCGGCGGTCGCGGACGCGGTGGCGCGCACCCGGACCCTGCGGCTCGTCGGTGTCGCGGGCTACGAGGGCGAGGTGCCGAAGGCCGACCAGGAGCGGGTGACGGCGTGGCTGCGGCGGCTGGTCGCGCTCGCCGCAGGCTTCGACGAGGCGGGGCGCTTCGAGGGCCTGGACGAGATCGTCGTCAGCGCGGGCGGCAGCGCCTGGTTCGACGCGGTCGCCGAGGTCTTCGCTGAGATCCCCGGGCTCTCCCGTCCCGTGCTGAGGTTGCTGCGCTCGGGCGCCTACGTCTCGCACGACGACGGCCACTACCGCAAGCTGACCCCGTTCAACCGGGTCCCCGAGGAGGGCGCCCTGGAGCCGGCGTTCCGCCTGTGGACGCAGGTGGTGTCACGGCCCTCCGCCGAGCAGGCCTTCGTCAACGCGGGCAAGCGGGACGCGGCCTACGACCTCGATCTGCCCTTCGCGCAGGTGGTCCGCAGGGACGGCGCCGAGCGCCCGGCCACCGGGGTGTCGGTGACCGGCCTGTCCGACCAGCACGCCTGGCTGAGCACCACGCCGGAGGCGGATCTGGAGGTCGGGGACTGGGTCGGTCTCGGTCTGTCCCATCCGTGCACGTCGTTCGACAAGTGGCAGCTGATCCCGGTCGTGGCGGCGGACGGCACGGTCGTCGACTACGTCCGTACGTTCTTCTAGGAGGCCCGCGCGATGGAAGAGCTCGTCATCCGGGACGCCGAGGTCGTGGACGGCTCCGGCGGACCCTCGTACCGGGCCGATGTCGTGGTCGGCGGCGGCCGGATCGTGTCGATCGTCAAGGAGGCGGCCGCCGCCGGATGCCAGCGGCCGAAGGCGCGCCGGGAGCTGGACGCGGAGGGGCTTGTCCTCTCCCCCGGCTTCGTCGACATGCACGCCCACAGCGACCTGGCCCTGCTGCGCGACCCCGACCACAGCGCCAAGGCCGCGCAGGGCGTCACCCTGGAGGTCATCGGCCAGGACGGGCTGTCGTACGCGCCGGTCGACGACCGTACGCTCGGCGAGGTGCGCCGGGCGATCGCCGGGTGGAACGGCTCCGGTGACGACATCGACTTCGACTGGCGGTCGGTGGGTGAGTACCTGGACCGGCTGGACCGCGGGATCGCGGTCAACGCGGCCTATCTGATCCCCCAGGGCACGGTCCGCGCGCTCGCCGTCGGCTGGGAGGACCGCGAGGCGACCCCCGAAGAGCTGGACCGGATGCGGCGGCTGGTCGCCGAGGGCATGGAGCAGGGCGCGGTCGGCATGTCGTCCGGGCTGACGTACACGCCCGGGATGTACGCGCAGGACGCCGAACTGACCGAGCTGTGCCGGGTGGTGGCGTCGTACGGCGGCTACTACTGCCCGCACCACCGCTCCTACGGCGCGGGCGCGCTGGAGGCGTACCGGGAGATGGTCGCGCTGACCCGTCAGGCGGGCTGCTCGCTGCATCTCGCCCACGCCACCATGAACTTCGGCGTGAACAAGGGCCGGGCGCCGGAGCTGCTGTCCCTCCTGGACGAGGCGCTGGCGGCCGGGGCCGACATCAGTCTCGACACCTACCCCTACACGCCGGGCTGCACGACGCTGGCGGCCATGCTGCCGAGCTGGGCGAACGAGGGCGGCCCCGAGGCGGCCCTGAAGCGGCTGGCGGACGAGGAGACGGCCGAGCGGATCCGCCACGACCTGGAGGTCACGGGCTCGGACGGCTGTCACGGTGTGCCCATCGAGTGGGACACCATCGAGATCTCGGGCGTGGGCGATCCGGCCCTGGCCGAGTTCGTCGGCCGGACGGTCCGGGAGTCGGCGGACGTGCGGGGCGAGACCCCCTGGACGACCGCGCGCGGGCTGCTGCTGGCCGACCGGCTGGCCCCGACGATCCTCCAGCACGTCGGCCACGAGGAGAACGTCCGGGCGATCATGCGCCACCGGGTGCACACCGGCGGCTCGGACGGCATCCTCCAGGGCGCGAAGCCGCACCCGCGCGCCTACGGCACCTTCCCGCACTATCTCGGGCACTACGTGCGGGAGTTGGGGGTGCTGTCGCTGGAGGAGTGCGTCGCGCACCTCACCTCGCGCCCGGCGGCCCGGCTGAGGCTGCCGGACCGGGGCCTGGTGCGCGAGGGGTACGTCGCGGACCTGGTCCTCTTCGACCCGGCGACGGTAGCGGCGGGGTCCACCTTCTCCGAACCCCGCACGCTCCCGACGGGCATCCCGTACGTCCTGGTCGACGGCCGCTTCGTGATCGAGGACGGCCGGCGTACGGACGTCCTGGCGGGCCGGGCGGTGCGCGGAACCGCCCGCGGGTGACCACCCGGCCCGGCACCCTGCCTTACGGCTTGGGCAGGGTGCAGCCGCTCGCGTGCAGGTCGAGCTTGCTGTCGGTGCCGAAGCAGGCCGGGACCTGGTAGGTCTGCTGGCCGTAGTTGATGCCCTTGCGGACGGTCACCTCGCCGTTCGCGTCGACCTCACAGGGGTTGTTCACCGTGCAGCGCTCGCCGTCCTCGTTGCCGGTGTTGTTGATGGCGACGACCTTGCCGGTGGCCTGGTCGACGATGGGCGAGCCCGACGTGCCGCCGATGGTGTTGCAGGCGGAGGTGTAGCGGACCGAGTCCTTGAAGGTCCAGTCGCCTTCCTTCAGGTTGTGGGCGAACCCGTCGATGTCGCAGCTGTAGATCCGCTTCCAGTAGCCCGAGGGGATGCTGATGGCGGTGCCGGCGACCGGGTGCGAGTCGTTCAGCGTCAGCGCGTTGATGCCGTACGAGCTCTTGATCTGCCCGTACGTGGTGGTGAGCTGGTAGAACGCGACGTCCGTGTCGGTCATCGTGCCGTACGCGAGCTTGGCGGCGCGCAGGGTGGCCACGCGCGAGCCGGAGGCGTTGAGCAGGCCGAAGGTACGGCTGGAGGCCTGGTCGACGCGGACCTCACCGGGGCCGGGGAAGCCGCCGTCGAGGCAGTGGCCGTTGGTCATCACCAGAGCCGGGTCGTTGTCCTCGGAGTCCGGCATCCGCACGACGGAGCCGGAGCAGTTGCTGAGCGCGACGGTGCCGGCGAAGTTCACAGCCTTGGCCGACGGGCTCCTGAGCCCGGACAGGGTCTCCGTTGCGGACGTGACCACGTCCGAGACGGCGGACGTGACCTTGCCCGTGTCCGCGGCCTTGCCGACGCCCTGGGGGGCGGCATCGGCAGCGGTCGCGGGAGCCGCGCCGGCCCCGGCTATCGCCAGGGCGAAGAACGCGGCGGCGAGAGGTTTTCTCATGGGGGGTCCCCTCTTGCGACGGAGGCGGCCGGAAAACTTCCGGCCGCCCGCAGTGTTGTCATGCGCATTGTGATCGTCGCAAGGCGGGCGGGGCAAGGAGTTGTTGCCGTCCGGGGCCGGTCAGTTCCGCCCGACCCTACTCAAACCCCCTGACCGACCGGTCACTTGGGTCCCTTGGTGCCTCCGGGGCCGCGTCCGGGCTTGTCCCCGGACCTGCCCGGGGCCGACGTGGCGGCCGTGGGGTCGGACGACGCCGGGGCGCCGGGCGTGGAGTCGCCGGCCGAGGGACTCCCGGAGTCGGACGGGTTCCGGCTCGTCGCGCCGGACGGGCTCGCGGACGCGGCGCCGGACGGCTCGTCCCCATCCGACGGCCGGCCTGAGAGCGGGGCGTTCGGGGGCGTCGCGGGGCCGGGGCCCCCGGGCGTCGCCGACGGCGACTCCCCCGCGGTCGGGCCCGTCCGGCCGCCCTCGCCGTCATGTGGACTGCCCGAGGGCGAGTCCGGGAAGGAGAGACCCGCGATCAGCGCTGCCGCGGACACGGCTCCCACGGCCCCGGCCGCGACCGCCACGCGCCGGGTACGCCACGGCCCCGGGCGCCGCCGGGAGCGGCGGCTCGGACCGGACCGGCCGTGCCCCGGCACGGCCGGCAGCTCGCGGGTGTCGGCCGGGCCGGGCGCGGGGGCGGCACCGGGCGCGTCCACCGTGTGACGCCTGACGTCCGTGCCGCGCTCGGTCCGTGCGCCATCGGCGGGCGAGCCGTGCTCGGCGGGCGCGCCGTACCCGGCGGCCGAGCCGTACCCGGCGGCCGAGCCGTACTCGGCGGCCCGGTCGGTCTCCACATCCCGGGAGTCCGCGGTGTCGCCGGCCTCCTGCCAGCCGTGCGCCGCCGCCGGATCGGCGTACGCGTCGTACTCCGGGGGCGGTGCGGCCCGCGGCAGGTACACGTTCGGCGGCGGGCCCGGCGGCTCGCCGCTCGTCGCTCCGTCGGCGTACTCGGATGGCTTGGACATGGCGGCGCATTCTAGGTACCGAAGGTGCTGGTGGGACAGCGTGCGGCGATATCGACCCAAATTGCCGTGTCTCACGTGGCGGAAAACACGAGCCGCGGGGCGTTACCGGGCCGTAAGCTCCCTGACATGCAGGTGATCCAGTCGACCAAGCTCGCCAACGTCTGTTACGAGATCCGGGGCCCGGTGCTCGAGGAGGCGATGCGACTGGAAGCGGCCGGTCACCGCATCCTCAAGCTCAACACCGGCAACCCGGCGGCGTTCGGCTTCGAATGTCCGCCCGAGATCCTGGAGGACGTCCTCCGGAACGTGTCCTCGGCACACGGGTACGGGGACGCCAAGGGGCTGCTGGCCGCACGCCGCGCGGTCGTCATGCACAACCAGACCCTCGGCATCGAGACGGACGTCGAGCACGTCTTCATCGGGAACGGCGTCTCCGAGCTGATCGTGATGGCGATGCAGGGGCTGCTCGACGACGGCGACGAGGTCCTCGTACCGGCGCCCGACTACCCGCTGTGGACCGCCGCCGTCTCCCTGTCCGGCGGCACCGCCGTGCACTACCGGTGCGACGAGCAGGCCGACTGGATGCCGGACCTGGCCGACGTCGAGCGCAAGGTCACCGACCGCACCAAGGCGATCGTGATCATCAACCCGAACAACCCGACCGGGGCCGTCTACGACGAGGCGATGATCAAGGGGCTCACCGACATCGCCCGCCGCCACAACCTGCTGGTCTGCTCGGACGAGATCTACGACAAGATCCTCTACGACGAGGCCACGCACACCCCGACCGCCGCCGTCGCCCCCGACCTGCTCACCCTCACCTTCAACGGCATGTCGAAGGCGTACCGGGTCGCCGGCTACCGCGTCGGCTGGATGTCGATCTCCGGGCCGCGCGCGCACGCGGACTCCTACATCGAGGGCCTGACGATCCTGGCGAACATGCGACTGTGCGCCAACATGCCGGGCCAGCACGGCGTGGTCGCGGCGCTCAGCGGACGCCAGACGATCAACGACCTGGTACTGCCGGGCGGCCGGTTGCGTGAGCAGCGGGACGTGGCGTACGAGCTGCTCACCCAGATCCCGGGCGTGACCTGCGTGAAGCCGAAGGGCGCGCTGTACCTCTTCCCCCGGCTCGACCCCAAGGTCTTCAAGATCAAGGACGACCGGCGCATGGTCCTGGACCTGCTCCGGCGCGAGAAGATCATGGTCGTCCAGGGCACCGGCTTCAACTGGCCGGAGCCGGACCACTTCCGGGTGGTGACCCTGCCGTCGGTCGGTGACCTGCGGGACGCGATGAGCCGGATCGGGCATTTCCTGGACGGCTACAGCCAGCCCTGACCGGAGACCGCGCTCACACTGTGTGTGCAGCCGGTCCGGTTTTGTGAACAACTCAACTTTAGACGAAATCTAAGCTAGGATGGCTTCCTGAAGCACTCAGGAGGCCGTCCCATGTACGAACCGATCCGCGCCAAGTCGGTCCACAGCACGATGGCCGGCACCACCGCCGACTTCCCCCACCGATCGCGTGAGGAAGAGCTGGACATCCAGCTCGCGGGCCATCTCGCCGCGCTGCTCGCCGTCACCGACGAACTGCGCACCGCGGCACCGTCGGCCGGCCTGGACGCCTCGGCGGAGCGGCTCACGGAGCAGGTGGCCCGGCTGAGGGGTGGGCGTACGCCCACCCGCGCGTCCAGGGGCCGGCGCGAGCGGAGCGCCGTGGCGCTCCACCGGCGGGCTCACGCCCTGGCGGGGCGTGCGCTGGTCGTCGCCGCGTCCCGGGCCGATACCGCCGCCGCCATCCTTGCCGCCGAGTGCATGGATGCCCACTCGGCGGCTCTGGAGCCGCGCACACTCACGTCCCACTGAGCCCGTCACGGGCTCCCTTCGACGGCCCCGGTCCGCGCGCACCCGCAGCGACGCGCGGACCGGGCGCCACAGCACCGACTTGCCGCGCTCAGCGGCGCAATGCTTCGACGGGTGAGGGCGATCAGAGCGAGCGTCACCGCGGTCACCGCACAGACCGTCATCACGGGCGCGACGAAGCCGGGGACGGCCGCGGCGTACGAACCACCTGACGACATGCGGCAGTCGAGGGCGGGCGGCAGGTAGGACACGCTGTAGCCGCTCACCTGCCCGTACAGCGAAGGGTTCGCGTCCTGGCAGGCCTGGGCGGTGCCGCTCTCGTCGAGGAAGAGCGACACCAGGCCCCAGACCCAGGCGACCGCGGCGAGGGCCCCGGCGAGCGCGGCACCGCCGCGTGCCACGCCTCCCGGGCCGCCCCTGCTGACCGCGGGGAGGCCGTACCCGACGAGACCGAAGGCGGTCACGGCGGCGACGACGAGGCAGAGCAGCAGGGGCAGGGCGGCGGGGTACGAGGAGGTCATGGCGACCACCTCACCCGCCGCCGAGCTTCCGGACAAGGTTGTTGCACTGCTCGATGATCCCTAGCGCCTGACGTAGACCTCCGCCGACGCCGTCGATGCCTCGTGCAGGGCGTCGCCCGGCCAGCTGACCGTGTAGGTCACGTCGCGGTGGGTGCGGGGGATGTCGTTGATGGTGAAGGTGCCGTCCGCGGCGACGGTCACCGACGAGAGCGTGCCGGTGCCGAGGCGGTCCTCGCGGACGACCTTGAGTACCGCCCGGTCCGCCAGGGGCTTGCCCTGGGCGGTGAACGTGCCGGTGATCTCGATGCCGCCGGACATGGTCGCCTCGTCGGGGGCGGTGAGGGCGATCGCGCTGGAGGCCTTGCCCACCGTCACCGTGTGGGTGATGTCCGTGGCCGGACGGTGGGTCAGGTCGCCGAGGTAGGAGACGGTGTACGTGGCCTCGCCGAGGCGGTCGGGCTCGTCGAGGACCGTGAAGGTGCCGTCCGCCTTGACGGTGGCGGTGCCCAGATCGTGGGTGCCGCTCGCGTCGGTGCGGGTCGCCTTCACCTTCAGCGGCTCGGCGGGCGCCGGCCCGTCGTGTTCCAGCCGGCCGCGCACGGCGAGCGGCTCGCCCGCCACGGCCTGGCCGGGGCTGTGGGTGAGGCCGCCGGTGAAGCGGGCGTCGTACTGGACGGCGGGCGGCTTGATGATGTGCAGCCAGTACTGACCGCCGGCCGCGTTGGTGGTGACCGCGAACAGCCGGGACCCGTCCGCCGCCCACTCCATGCCGCGCGGCACGACCCGGTCGCCGTCGAGGCTGCCCTCGAAGACGAACTCCAGCGGGGTGGTGGAGTCGCCCGGGTCGGCGGGCTGCACCAGCAGGTCGGGCACGGCACCGGTGGCGGACGCTCCGCGGGCGATGTACTTGCCGTCGCCGCTGAAGGCGACCGCGCTGGCGGTGGCCCCGTCGGGCAGAGCCCGGTAGCCGGTCGCCGCGTCCGACAGGTCGCCGGTGTTCAGCAGCCTGGTGCCGGCCGTGGCGTCGGCGAGGGCGACCTTGCCGCCGTCGGCGGAGAACGCCAGGTCCTTGAGGTTCAGGGCGCCGTTGCCCTGACCGTCGGCGAAGCGCCGCGCGGCGTTGCGGACGAGGGCGCCGTCACTGGTGTCGTACACGGCGAGGAAGGGGTCGGCCGCCTTCGCGCCCAGCGGCTGGCCCATGAGCATGCGGTCCCCGGCGCCGGCCTCCAGCAGCAGATCGCCGTAGTCGTTCCAGCCGGTGCGGGTGTGCTGGCCGTTCACGATCCCGTCGAGGTGGGTCTCGGCGGTGGCGCACTGGGAGGTCGCGGACGCGTAGGGCGTCGTGAAGTAGAGCTGGCCGCCGGACTGGGCGACCTCCCGGCCGCAGGTGTCGGTGCTGACGGAGGCGACGGTGGTGCGCTGGTACGTGGTGGTGTCGAAGGCCTCGATACGTTCGCGCAGCCCCGCGTACAGCGTGTTGCCGTCGGCGCTGACCGCGAGGCCGGAGACATGGGCCTGGTTGGTGGTGAGGGTGGTGAGGCGCTCGCCCTCGAAGCTGTAGACGGCGATGGTGCCGGAGTTGAGGTAGTAGCCGACGTTGCTGTCCGCCACGAAGACGCGCTGGTGGACGTTGTCGACGGCCAGCGCCGAGTACGACGAGATCGGCAGCTTGGCCACGGCGTCCGAGGCCGCCGCGTGCGCCGCGGGTGCGGCGGCGACGGTCAGTCCGGTCCCCGCGAGTAACGCGGCGGACAGCGTGGCAGCGAGCCGTCTGGAACGGTGTGCGGTATTCAACTGTGCCCCCCACAGGCTGTTTCGCGGCCCCACCGGGACCGGTGGGGCGCCTGTAGAGCATGAAACAGGTGTGAAGATTCGGTGAGCAAGGGGGCGCGACGGGAACGACGAAGGCAGGGGCTCGCACGCCGTTGTGCGAACCCCTGCCTCCGGTACTGCTGTCACCGCGGCCGGCCGTGACGATGTTGCTGGTCAGGGCACTCTCGGTAGACCGGCCGCGGAGTCTTGGGTGCGGGTCTCAGCCCAGGCGCTTCACCAGCGCGCGGTACTCGTCCCACAGTTCCTTCGGCGTGTGCTCGCCGAAGGTGTTGAGGTGCTCGGGGACCAGCGCGGCCTCCTCGCGCCAGACCTCCTTGTCGACCGTGAGCAGGAAGTCCAGGTCGGCTTCGGACAGTTCGAGGCCGTCCGTGTCGAGGGCGCCCTTGGCGGGCAGGACGCCGATCGGCGACTCGACGCCCTCGGCCGTGCCGTCCAGGCGCCCCACGATCCACTTCAGGACACGGGAGTTCTCGCCGAAGCCGGGCCACACGAACTTGCCCTGGTCGTCCTTGCGGAACCAGTTGACGTAGTAGATCTTCGGCAGCTTGGACTGGTCCTTGTCCTTGGCCACATCGATCCAGTGGGCCATGTAGTCGCCCATGTTGTAGCCGCAGAACGGCAGCATCGCGAAGGGGTCGCGGCGCAGCTCGCCGACCTTGCCCTCGGCGGCGGCGGTCTTCTCGGAGGCCACGTTGGCGCCGAGGAAGACGCCGTGGTTCCAGTCGAAGGACTCCGTCACCAGCGGTACGGCGGTGGCGCGGCGGCCGCCGAAGAGGATCGCCGAGATCGGCACGCCCTTGGGGTCCTCCCACTCCGGCGCGATGATCGGGCACTGCGAGGCCGGGACGGTGAAGCGGGCGTTGGGGTGGGCGGCCGGGACGCCGGACTCCGGGGTCCAGTCGTTGCCCTTCCAGTCCGTCAGGTGGGCCGGAGTCTCCTCCGTCATGCCCTCCCACCAGATGTCGTTGTCGTCGGTGAGGGCGACGTTGGTGAAGACGGAGTTGCCCCAGAGCGTCTTCATCGCGTTGGCGTTGGTGTGCTCGCCGGTGCCCGGCGCGACACCGAAGAAGCCCGCCTCGGGGTTGATGGCGTAGAGCCGGCCGTCCTCGCCGAAGCGCATCCAGGCGATGTCGTCGCCGATGGTCTCGACCGTCCAGCCGGGGACGGTCGGCTCCAGCATGGCGAGGTTGGTCTTGCCACAGGCGCTCGGGAAGGCCGCGGCGACGTACTTGGCCTCGCCGCGCGGCGGGGTGAGCTTGAGGACCAGCATGTGCTCGGCCAGCCAGCCCTCGTCACGCGCCATCACGGAGGCGATGCGCAGGGCGTAGCACTTCTTGCCGAGCAGGGCGTTGCCGCCGTAGCCGGAGCCGTAGGACCAGATCTCGCGGTCCTCGGGGAAGTGCGAGATGTACTTGGTCTGGTTGCAGGGCCAGGGGACGTCCTCCTGGCCGGGCTCCAGCGGGGCGCCCAGGGTGTGCACGGCCTTGACGAAGAAGCCGTCGGAGCCGAGCTCCTCCAGCACCGCCTGGCCCATGCGCGTCATCGTGCGCATGGCGACGGCGACGTACGCCGAGTCGGTGATCTCGACGCCGAGCGCGGACAGCGGCGAGCCGAGCGGGCCCATGCAGAAGGGCACGACGTACATGGTCCGGCCGCGCATCGAGCCGCGGAACAGCCCGCCCTGGCCCTCGGCGCCCTGGAAGATCTCCCGCATCTCGGCGGGGGCCTTCCAGTGGTTGGTCGGGCCCGCGTCCTCCTCCTTCTCGGAGCAGATGAACGTCCGGTCCTCCACGCGGGCGACGTCGGTGGGGTCGGAGGCCGCGTAGTAGGAGTGGGGGCGCTTGATCGGGTCGAGTTTCCGGAAGGTGCCCTTCTCGACGAGCTCCCCGCACAGGCGCTCGTACTCGGCCTCGGATCCGTCACACCAGACCACGTTGTCCGGCTGGGTCAGCTCGGCGATCTCGTTGACCCACGAGATCAACCCCTGGTGAGTGGTGGGGACGGTGGGAGCCGCGATGTCGCGCGCCACGATTGCTCCTAAATGAGGGATTTTTGGTGATGTGGAGGCCCCGTGGGGGCTGCGACCCGGATGCTTCACGGTGAAACTTGGCGCTCATCCGGTGCCGACCGCACTCATTTGATCATCCGACGTCCGCGCCCATCTGTCCAGAGGAGCGCACAGGTGAGCAACGTGAGGATCGCCACGGTTTCTCACGACGCTTTGCGTGCACGTTGGGTTCATATGACCGTCCGTTTGCGTAACCATCGTTCGGCGACGGTGAGAGGATGGCCACTCTTCGTCGGCCAATCAGCTGGACTGATAGGTCACTTACGGTTCCGTAGCTACCATTCGGCCATGACTGCGTTCGTCCCCGACGCGCCCTCGGATACGCCGGCCGACGGCCGTGGCCCGGTGGCGCTCTCCTTGCCGCACCCGGTGAAGCCCAAGCTGCGCGGCTGGCTGCACCTCGGCATGTTTCCGGCCGTTCTCGTCGCGGGCCTGGTGCTGACCGCCCTCGCCGACTCGTCCAGAGGTCGCGTCGCCTGCGGTATCTACGTACTGACGGCGTGCCTGCTGTTCGGCGTGAGCGCGCTGTACCACCGGGGCAACTGGAGTCCGCGCATGGACGGCGTGCTGCGCCGTCTGGATCACGCCAACATCTTCCTGATCATCGCGGGCACCTACACACCGCTGACCATGCTGCTCCTGCCGGGCGCGAAGGGTCAGTGGCTGCTGTGGGGCGTCTGGGCCGCCGCGGCGGCCGGGATCGTCTTCCGCGTCTTCTGGGTCGGCGCCCCGCGCTGGCTCTACACGCCGTGCTACATCGCGATGGGCTGGGCGGCCGTCTTCTACCTGCCGGACTTCATGCGGACCGGCGGGATCGCCGTTCTCGTCCTGGTCATCGTCGGCGGGCTGCTCTACAGCGCGGGCGGCGTGGTCTACGGGATCAAGAAGCCCAACCCGTCACCGCGCTGGTTCGGCTTCCACGAGGTGTTCCACTCCTTCACCCTGGCGGCCTTCATCACGCACTACGTGGGGATCTCACTGGTGGCGTACCAGCACGCGTAGGCAGTGAATGCCTTTTGACAGTTACTGTCATGTCATGACGGCCCCGCGCACCACCCCCGCCGACCGCCCCCCGCTGGGACTCCGGGAGCGGAAGAAGATCAAGACCCGCCAGGCGATCCGCGGCGCGACCTACGCGCTGATCGAGGAGCAGGGCTACGACGCCACGACGATCGAGCAGATCGCCGACCGTGCCGAGGTGTCGCCGTCGACCGTCTTCCGGTACTTCCCTGCCAAGGAGGACATCGTCGTCACCGACGAGTGGGACCCGGTGATGCTGGAGGAGCTGCGGGCCCGTCCGGAGGACGAGTCGTGGGCCGATGTCCTCAGGCATGTGATGCGCAGGGCACTCGACCTGAGCCTCGCCGAGGAACCCGAGGTGACCCGGTTGCGGACACGGCTCGGGGTCGAGGTTCCGGCGGTCCGCGCCCGCATGCTCGAGAGCACCGCGGCCACCGGCGAACTGCTCCGCACCGTCCTCGCGGAACGCTCCGGCCTCGATCCCGACGGTCTGGAGCTCCGCGTGTTCGCCATGTCCGTGATGGGCGGGCTGATGGAGGTCTCCCACTACTGGGCCGAGACCGGCCACCGCGACGACATCCGGGACCTCGTCGACCGCGCCCTCGACGTCCTGGAACACGGCCTGCCGACCGGAAAACCCTGAGGCGGCGGCCCCTCGCCGTGTCATCCTGACCCGGTGAACGGTCCCGAGATCCACGTCGAGTTCGCCCCCGAGCTGCATGTGTTCGTCCCCCGGGCCCGGAGTGCGGGCACCGTACGGGCCGCCACCGACGGCGTCTCCAGCCTCGGCCATGTCGTCGAGTCGCTGGGCGTACCGCTGACCGAGGTGGGCGCCCTGGTCGTGGACGGCCGCGAGGTGCCCTTCTCCCACGTCCCGGCGGGCGGCGAGTCCGTGACCGTACGGTCCGTCGCACGCCCCCAGAAGGTCCCGGGCGCTCCCCTGCGCTTCCTCCTCGATGTGCACCTCGGCACGCTGGCCCGCCGGCTGCGGTTGCTCGGTGTGGACACCGCCTATGAGTCGACCGACATCGGCGACCCCGCGCTGGCCGCGCTGTCGGCCGCCGAGCAGCGGGTGATGCTGAGCCGCGACCGGGGGTTGCTGCGGCGGCGGGAGCTGTGGGCCGGGGCGTTCGTGTACAGCACCCGGCCCGAGGAGCAGCTCCGGGACTTCCTGGACCGGTTCCGGCCCGAGCTCCTTCCCTGGACGCGGTGCACCGCCTGTAACGGGGTGCTGCGTGAGGCGACCAAGGATGAGGTCGCCGACCAGTTGAAGCACGGCACGCATGCGTCGTATGACGTGTTCGCGCAGTGCACGGCGTGCGGCCGGGCCTATTGGAGGGGTGCGCACCACGAGCAGCTGGAGGCGATCGTGGAGCGGGCGATCGCGCTCCGCGCGGAGCGCCGTTGATGTGAGCGCCGCGGGGAACTGCGGGCCGTCTGGGGCTGGTCGCGCAGTTCCCCGCGCCCCTAGGAGGGGCGTTCAGCGTCTGGTCAGGTCTCCCTTGCCGCAGGCGGTTCCGTCCCTGTCGCGGTCCAGGCCCAGGGGGTCGTCCCTGCCGTTGATCTTCAGGCGGCCGTAGTCGTTGGCCTTGAGCCACGCGCAGCGGGCTGCCGTCGTCCTCTTCACCTCCGCCGGGAAGTCCGTCGGCACGCAGACGTTGATCGAGCCGTAGTGGCGGTCGCAGCCGGAGACGGTCGGGCCGACCTTCTGCGAGGTGCGCTTCTTGCCGGGCCCCGCGACCTTGCCCTTCGGCGCGTCGGCGAAGTCGTGGACATGTGCTGAGGCGTCCGTCGCCTTGAGCGCCTGCGGGCCCTGGAGGTGCACCCACTCGGCCACCGACGGCACTCCGTTGGCGTCGACCGCGAAGAGCATGTACCAGCCGGGCGGGGCCAGGTTGGGGTTGCTCGTGACGTTCAGGTCGACGTTGTCGCCGTCGACCGACAGCGGCAGGTCCACGAACCGCTGGTTCGGGTCGGAGGAGTGCGTCACGGCGGCCGGGCGGATCAGCTCGGCCTTGGCGATGGGCCGGTCGACGGTGATCCGCTGGGTGTCGCCGTAGTTCCACTCGGCGTCGATGACGGAAGTGATCTCCGGGCGCGGGCCCTTGAACAGGTAGGGCGGGCTGTACACCGACACGTCGTGGTTCCAGGAGCCGTTGCCGGGGTTGTCGCCGGTGGTCATCACACGGCCGTCGGGGAGCAGGAACGCCGAGGAGTGGTAGCCGCGTGCCTCGGGGTCGACCGCGACCGGGTCGAAGGTCTCCGACTCGGGGTCGAAGATCGACGTCTCGTACACCGGGTTGGCGCGGTTGTGCAGGGCGCCTCCCGTCTCCAGCACCTTGCCGTCGGGCAGGAGCACGGCCGAGACGTACATCTTGCCCTGGTTCCCGGTCTGCGGGACCGGTCCGTCGCCCAGGTCCACCGTGCCCTGCGGGATCGGCGGCCCGGCCACGTACGAGGGGTTGGGCTGCTTGAGGTCGATGATGTCGGTCAGGCGGTTCGCCTCCGGGTTGGAGTCGATGTTGCCGCCGCCGAGGGTGAGGACCTTCTGGTCCTGCGCCGGGGGCAGCAGCACACTCGCCGACTGGTCGCGCTCGTCCTTCTTCTGCAGGCCCGGCACCTGGGTGATCGTGTTGGCCTCGTAGTCGTAGAGCGCCGAGCCGGTGCCCGGGATGTTGTTGCCGAAGACATGGCTGCCCGAGTAGAAGAGGCGGCCGTCCTGCATGAGGATCATCGACGGGTACAGGCCCCAGTAGGACCAGGTCTGGTTGACCTTCCAGGTCGGCTGCCAGCTCTGCTCGGCCTGGGAGAACAGCTCGGCGGTGACCGAGCCGGTGGAGTCCTCGCGCAGTCCGCCGAAGGAGATGACGTCACCGTTGCCGAGGATCGTGGCCGACGGGTACCAGTGGCCGTCGTTCATGTCGTTGGTCCTGGCGTAGGTCTCGGTCTCCGGGTCGAAGATGTACGAGTCCTTGTAGCCCTGGTAGCCGACGCGGCCGTCCGCCGACGGATAGCCCTTGTTGCCGCTCATCACCAGCACGCGCCCGTCCTGGAGCTGCACGTGCCCGGCGCAGAACATGTCCTTCGGCGTGGGGACGACCTTGTAGGAGCCGTCCGCCGGGTCGTAGACGGCGCTGGTGAAGGTGCCGGCCTCGAACATCGACTCGTCGTTGCCGGAGCCCGCGATGAGCAGGACCTTGCCGTTGTGCAGGACGACGGAGTGCATCGAGCGGACCGGGTTCTGTGTGGGCAGTACGTCCCACTTGCCGTTCGCGCACTGCTCGGCCGTGCCCGTGCACCGCGGCGGCAGGACCGGGTCGGGGACCTGGTCCATCGTGTAGTCGTCGGTGGTGGCGGAGCCGGTGCCGTAGACGGAGACGCCCCAGGAGATGCGGTCGGTGCCCGCCGGGACCTCGGGGGTGCGGACCGTGGCCTCGGTCCAGTTCCCGGCCATGTCCAGCGTCTTGAGGTCGGTCCAGTACTGCCAGCCGGCCGTGGTGTCGTGCCGGAAGAGGGTGACGGCCGCGTCCGGGGTGGTCGTCTTGTACCAGAGGCCGAGGTCGTACTGCTTGCCCGGCGTCACCACCGGTGCGCAGTCGGCGGACTCGGTGATCAGGGCCTTGCGGTCGCCGTCGGCGCGGCGGGTCAGCTCGACCTTCATGGCCTTGCCGCCGGAGTGCGCGTCGGTCGTCGTGCTGAAGGTGAAGTCGTTGTCGCCCCAGCCGGACTTCTCCCAGCAGTACGGCATGTCACCGGTGCCGGCGGTCTCGAAGCCCGGGTTCTTGATCAGGTTGGCGGCGGAGGCGGTCCCCGGAGAGGTCAGCAGCAGGCCCGAGGTGAGGCCCGCCACGGCCAGGAGTGCGGTACTTCTACGACGTCTCTTCACACGACTCTCCTTGCTGTGCGGAGCTCCCGCGCACGGGCGTCTCACGTCCCCGGCGCGGCAGATAGACCAGCGCTTCGGTCCCCGCGAAGCGCAGGACGAAGGTCGTCACCAGCGCGAGCGCGGTGGCGGACAGCACGCCCAGGTGGAACTGGTGCACGAACAGGGCGATCAGCGGGATGCGCAGCACCAGATCGGCGTTGGCGAGCAGCGCGAACCGCCCGGCCCGGTCCCACCAGCGGCGGTGCCGGCGCCGTTCGCGGAACAGCAGATGCTCGATGAGCAGGAAGTTCCAGGCGACGCCGAGCTGGTTGGCGAGGATCTCCGCCGGTACGTAGTGCATGCCGAGCGCGGTCAGCGCCCACAGGCCGAGCAGGTTCGGCAGGAAGCCGGTGAGCCCGATCAGGCCGAACCCGACCATGCGCGCCCCTGGCGAGGCGGTACGCAGCCCCGCCAGGTGGCGCAGGAAGCGGAAGCCTTCCTGGGCGGTCGACTTGGACTCCCCGGCGAACCGGTCCTGGAAGACGAAGGGCACCTCGGTGACCGTGCGCGGGCGGCTGCGGACGACGAGTTCGAGGAGGATCTTGTAGCCCAGCGGCTGGAGCACCTCGGCCGTGACGGCGCTGCGGCGGATCGCGAAGAAGCCGCTCATCGGGTCGCTGATGCCGCGCAGCCGGCGCGGGAACAGCGCCTTGGTCAGCCAGGTCGCCCCGCGCGAGACGAACACCCGGTAGCTGCCCGCGAGCCCGGCCCGGCTGCCGCCCTTGATGTACCGGGAGGCGACGACCAGCCCGGCGTTGGCGCGTTCGCCGGTGGCGACCAGGTCGGGCACGAG
Organism: Streptomyces sp. NPDC050546; assembly: GCF_044457425.1. Lineage (NCBI taxonomy): Bacteria > Bacillati > Actinomycetota > Actinomycetes > Kitasatosporales > Streptomycetaceae > Streptomyces > Streptomyces sp. NPDC050546. The sequence goes on along the minus strand of NZ_JBITGX010000019.1, from coordinate 59,381 downwards.
GGACGGCGGGTGCTGGCAGTCGCCGTCCATGACGACGATCCAGTCGGAGGTGGCCGCCTTCATGCCCTCGACGACCGCGCCCCCGAGCCCGCCCACCGGCTCCTCCCGGTGCAGCACGGTCACCGGGAACGGGCAGTCCCGCGCAGCCTTCTGGATGACCTCGGGCGTGTCGTCGGTGGAGTCGTCCACGAAGACGACCTCGCAGGGCAGCCGGGCCGGGACGGCCTCGGTGATCCGGTGCAGCAGCTGCCGTACGTTCGCCGACTCGTTGAACGTCGGTACGACGATGGTGACGGCGCCCGGTTCGGGGATCTCGGTGGTCCCGGTCTCGACGACCTCACCGGGGACGGTGGACTCCTGGCTCATCGCGCGCCTCCGGCGGACGTCTGGATCTGGCGGATCTCGATGCGGTCCTCGCCGGTGCCGAAGGTGGCGACCGGGTCCGAGTGCTCCATGGCGGCCTTGACGTTGGGCAGGTCGGCCGCGTCCCGCCGCACCGTCGGCGAGGCGACCACGTAGTCCAGGTCCTTCCAGCCGCGCGGCATCGTCTTCGTCACCGCCGGGTCGAGGTCGGCCTTGTAGAACCAGATGACGCCGAGCCCGGGCCGGTAGCCCTGGTGCACCAGGTCCAGCCAGAGGGCGTCGTCCACCAGCACCCGGGTGCGCTCCGGGTCCTCGACCTCCGTGGCCAGCCACTTCGAGGCCGCCTGGTAGCCGGCGTTGGCGTCGGTGGTGACGGCGATGCGGGCACCCTCGTACCAGCGCGGTACGACGTAGGCGCCGGCGGCGAGGGCCAGGACCGCGGCGAGCGCGTACCGGCCCAGACTGACGTACCGTTTCTCCACGTCGGAGCGCCGACGGCTCAGCACCGCGTGGGCGACGGAGGCGGTGCCGCCGGCGAGGACGAGCGCGAGGAACGGCAGGGCCTGGATGACGTACATCGCGGGCAGATAGCCGTTGGGGCGCAGGGCCAGCGCGGCGAAGATCGCGACGGCCAGGGCGGGTCCGGCCAGCGCCCGGGCGGTGACCGACCAGCGCCAGGTGACGAGCAGCAGCAGGGCGCCCGCGAGTCCGCCGAGGGGCAGGATCCTGTCGTAGTAGAGCCACGACTGGAGGACGCCCCAGGAGCCGGAGCCCTGGTCGAGGATGAAGCCCGAGCCGGGTCTGGTCATCTGGTACTTGACGCCGTCCCAGAGGGAGACGTGCCCGGCGCCCGGCAGCAACTCGCCCTTGAGCAGGGCGAACAGCGGGTACGAGAAACCGATCAGCGCGCAGGCCGTGACGGCTCCGGTGAGGGCGAACTTGCGGGTGTCCTTGTGGCTGTGCCGCCACATGGTGAGGAACAGGGCGGGCAGGACGACGAGCATCGTCTCCTTGGTGAGGACGGCCGTGGCGGCCGCGATGCCCGCGCCGAAGTGGTGCCAGAGATGGCGGCTCGGGGACGCGGCCAGGGTGAAGGCCAGCAGCGTCCACATCACCGCGAGGTTGTCGAGGAAGATCTCCCGCTGGAGGACCACGGACAGCGGCGAGAGCCCGAAGAAGACCATGCCGAGCCCGGCCGCCCAGCGGGGCAGCGCCAGACGGCGGCCCAGCACATAGACCAGGACCGCGCTGATGCCGCTGATCAGCAGCATCGCGGCGCGCATGGTGCCCACCGTCATCGACTCGGGGCTGATCAGCGCGGGGATCCAGGTGAGTACGGCGATCTGGATCCAGCCGAGCGGCGGGTGGTCGTACCAGTAGGTGTAGTGGGCGAGGCCGTTGCCCTGCTGGACCGACCAGGCCTGGGCGAGGTAGGTGCCCTCGTCGTCGCTGAGGGCCGGGTAGTCGGCGATGTTCCAGCCCTGCACGGTGAGGGTCGCGACCAGGAGGACACCGCACAGGATCAGGTCGGGCCGGGAGGAGCGCAGCCGGCTCGGCGGCTCGGGTGTGCGACGGGCCGGACCGGCGCCCGGCACACGCTGCCGCTGCGCGGGGACCTTCGGGGTGGTCGCCGCGGGAAGGGTGGAGGTCACGCGGGGACGTCCTCTCGGGTCACGGGTACGTCCTCGACGTCCTCACGGGTGTGCGGGGCGTCCGCCCGGGTCGCGGCCGTCGCGTCGAGATGCGCGCCGACATGGGTCGTCAGCTCCCAGTCGTTGCGGCCGCGCTGCTCACGCCATACGGCGCGCACGGCCGCCCCGGCGAGCAGGACCTGGTAGAAGGGGCCGCCCAGGACCAGCTTGAGGTAGTGCGCGAAGCGGACGCGCAGCCCGTACTGCCTGCCGAAGTCGTGCAGTCCGACGATCTCGAAGACGAAGGTGACCAGGGCGGTGACGGCCGGCAGGAAGGTGATGAAGGCGATGCCGACGGGCACGTCCAGGAACAGCGCGACCGCCACGTTCAGCGGGATGACCAGGCCGGTGAAGGCCTGCATGAACGGGGTCATCAGGGTGTAGCGGGCGAGCAGCCGCTGCCCGAGGGTGGGCAGTTGCTTCCAGTCCTTCTTCCGGTACACCTGGAGGAACCCCTGGTTCCAGCGGGTGCGCTGCTTCAGCAGGGACATCAGCGAGCCCGGGGTCTCCTCCCGGGTCACCATGTCGGAGTCGTAGGCGACCACGACCTTCTTGCCGACGCTGGAGAGCCTGACGCCCAGGTCGCAGTCCTCGGCGAGGCAGTTCGGATCCCAGCCGTCGGCCTCCCTGAGGACGTCCGTGCGGACGAAGACGGTGTTGCCGCCGAGCGGAATGAAACCTTTCTGCGCGTGCAGATGGAGCCGCGAGCGGAACCAGAAGAAGTACTCCAGGCAGTTGCGCAGGCTGTACCAGCTGGAGTGGAAGTTGATCAGCTGCACACCGCCCTGGACGACGTCCGCGCCGGTGGTGCGGAAGGCGTGGTCGACGTGCGCGAGGAGCTCGGGGTGGACCTGGTCCTCCGCGTCGAAGACCCCGACGACGTCGCCGCGGCAGTGCGGCAGGGCCGTGTTCATGGCCTTCGGCTTGTTCTTCTTCTCGTGCGTGTCGACGACGACACGGACCCGTGGGTCACGTGCCGCGGCCTTCTCGGCCACCTCGGTGGTCTCCGGATCGTCGTGCCCGACGATCACGATGATCTCGAAGTCGGTGTGGCTCGACTCCAGCAGCCGCTGGATCGTGTGGTCCAGCACCGCCTGTTCGTGCCGGGCGGGCAGCAGCAGCGAGAAGGAGACGTGCTCGTCCCCGTCCGGGCTGCTGAACCGCGTGGAGGCGAGCACTTCCGGCGTACGCCAGGCGTGCATCTGCCACCACAAGGTGAACGCCGCCATCCAGAACAGGGCCAGTGACACGGCAGCGATGAAGACAGACGTCAGCAAACAGATCCCCCCAGATCCCAGAACCCCCAGTGGTGACAGTGGGCCTGTGTGGCCCCATCCGTCACATCACTGTGCAGAGATTAAGGGGGAACTGTGAAGCTCGGGGGCCGTTCAGATAAAGAGCACGTTTCCGTTGATTCGCGACTTCAGCTGCTCAACACCGCACGCAACCTTTCAACTTCGGTCGTCGGGGCGTCACATGTGAAGTTACGGCAGACATACGCGGCCGGTTCACCGCCAACCAGCGGACGGCCCGTGAGCAGCGGGAACTCGTCGCTCTCCGGAGCGCCGACGGCGACGACCGCGCCCGGCGCGGTGCCCAGAAGCGCCGTGCGGTGCAAGGTCCTCGTGCCCTCGTGATCGAGGGACGGCCCCACGATCGCGACCTCGCGCGGCCCGTCCAGCGCGGCCTCCGCCGCGGCGAGCCCCCAGCCGACGAAGCGGGGCACGCGCGGCCCGAGTGCCTTGACGACACCGAGGGCCTTCTCGGCGGCGGTGCGGTGGGGCTCGGATCCGGTGTGCGCCGCATAGCCCAGCAGGGCGTTCGCCGCCGCGGTCCAGCCGGACGGTGCGGCGTTGTCGGTCGGGTCCTGCGGGCGGCGGATCAGCTGCTCGGCGTCGGCGGCCGTGTCGTACAGCGAGCCCGACTCCGGGTCGGTGAAGCGGACCAGGACGTGGTCGAGGAGGAACCCGGCGAACTCCAGCCAGACGCCCTCACCCGTGACGGACGCGAGCGCGAGGAAGCCCTCCGCCACGTCGGCGTAGTCCTCCAGCACGCCCGCGTTGGCGCCGGCGTGGCCGTCCTTGCTGGTGCGGGTGAGCCGGGCCTGTTCGTCGAGGTGCAGCCGCACCAGGAGATCGGCGGCGGCCCCGGCGGCCTCGACGAGGTCCGGCCGGTCGAAGTAGGCGCCGGTCTCGGCGAGCGCGGCGATCGCGAGCCCGTTCCAGGCGGCCACGACCTTGTCGTCCCGGCCGGGCGCGGACCGCTCGGCCCGCGCCGCGAGCAGCCGCTCCCGCACCGAGGCGATCTTCCCGGCGTCGACCAGCCCCTCCTGCTGCTGGGGCAGCTGGAGGACGGAGGCGCCCGCTTCGAAGGTGCCCTCCTCGGTCACGCCGAAGTACTGCGCGGCGAGCTCGGCGTCCTGCTCACCGAGCACCTCACGGAGCTGCTCGGGCGTCCACACGTAGTACGCGCCCTCGACGTGCTTGCCGGTCCCGTCGTCACTGTCGGCATCGAGGGCGGAGGAGAACCCGCCCTCGTTCGTGCGCAGTTCGCGCACCATGAAGTCGGCGGTCTCCAGGGCGACCCGGCGCGCGAGCTCCGAGCCGGTGGCACGCCACAGGTGGGCGTACACCCGGCACAGCAGGGCGTTGTCGTACAGCATCTTCTCGAAGTGCGGCACGACCCAGTCGCGGTCGACGGAGTAACGGGCGAAGCCGCCGCCGAGCTGGTCGTAGATGCCTCCCCGGGCCATGCGCTCGCAGGTGTCGGACGCCATCTGCAGGGCACCTTCGGCGCCGGTCCGCGCGTGGTGCCGCAGCAGGAACTCCAGCACCATGGACGGCGGGAACTTCGGCGCCCCGCCGAAACCGCCGCGCTGCGGGTCGTACTCCCGGGTCAGCCCGAGCAGCGCCTGCGCGAGCTCCTCCTCACCGGGGGTCTGCGCGTCGCCGTAGGAGATCTCCCGGCCCGCCAGATCCCGGACGATCTTCCCGGCGACCTCGGTGACCTCGTCCCGCCGCTCCTCCCAGGCCTGGTGCACGCCCTGGAGCACCTGCCGGAAGGACGGCATGCCCTGGCGGGGGGCGGGCGGGAAGTAGGTGCCGAAGTAGAACGGCTCGGCGTCCGGGGTGAGAAACACGGTCATGGGCCAGCCGCCCTGCCCGGTCGCCGCCTGCACGGCCTCCATGTAGACGGCGTCCACGTCGGGGCGCTCTTCGCGGTCGACCTTGATGCTCACGTAGTGCGCGTTGAGGTCGTCGGCGGTCTGCTGGTCCTCGAAGGACTCGTGCGCCATGACGTGACACCAGTGACAGCTGCTGTAGCCGACGCTGAGCAGTACGGGCACGTTCCGCTCGCGGGCCTCCTCGAAGGCCTCCGCCGACCAGGGCCACCAGTCGACGGGGTTGTCGGCGTGCTGAAGGAGGTAGGGGGACGTCTCGTGCGCCAGTCGGTTCGGCATGGTGTCCATCCTGCCGCAGTACCCCGCTGGCCACGCGTCAGGCGCTGCCCGGGCGACGCTCCCGCCGCACGCCCGCCGAGCACGCGGCGCGCCGCCGGGCCCGTGTCTTCACACAATCGGGCGGGGCACGCCCCCTCGCAACGATGCGCCGTCCGCAGCACACTTGACCAAGAAACGACCGAGCACACGACCGAGGTGACCGCGGAGAACGCCGTTGCCGCCGGAGGGGGACGTGACATGCGGGACAGTCATCGGGCGGAGGCCGAGGGGCTGTTGGCGCGGGCCGTGGAGGAGGAGGTCCGGCGGACGGGCGGGCGCGGCGACGGGAAGGTGCTGCTCGCGCGGGCGCGCGGCGGCCTCGACGGGATGGCGCGGAGCGCGGCCGAGGAGTACGAGGCCTACACACGCGCCCTGGACGAGGCGGCGGCCGGGCAGCTCACCTTCGGGCAGCGGTACGCCCGTGAGGGCGCCGGGACTCCGCTGCTGGTGGCCGGGGTCGCGGCGGTCGCGGCCGTCGTCGCCGACATGGCCCTCGGTACGGGCACCGGGACGGCATTGGGCGCGGGCGTGGCCGTCGGGGCCGTGGGCGCCGCGGCGACGGTCGTGAAGGTGGTCGGCTCGCATCTGCCGGCCGCGAGCCGCCGCGCCGGGGCCGTGAGCCAGCCGGGCGGCCCTGAACAGCTGCGGCTGCAGTGGCTGACGGCGCTGGAGGTACGGGGCATCCGGCCGTTCCTGGACCAGCAGCGGGTGCTCGCCGCCTCCACCGGGCCGAAGAAGACCGGGCCGCGGCTGCGGGGCGCCGACAAGAGCGCGGCGGCGCGCGGGCGCAATGTGCTGGAGCAGTCCTTCGCGCAGCTCCCGGATCCGGCGGAGCCGTTCGCGGGACGGCGGCCGGAGCTGGCGCAGATCCGGCAGTGGGTGCAGGCGGCCCGCGCGAGCACGGAGACCCAGCCGACGGTGGTCGTGCTGCACGGCACGCCCGGCAGTGGCCGTACGACGCTCGCGGTACAGGCCACCCACGATCTGCGGGACTACTTCCGCGGCGCCTGCGTCGTCGATCTGCGCGCCGAGGGCCCGGCCGGGTCCCCGCTGTCCGTCCGCGACGCCCTGCTGCATCTGCTCAACCGGCTCGGCGCGCCCCGTGAGCAACTGCTGTTCCGTGAGCGCTCCTCCCCCGACCAGCAGGTCAAGCGGCTGAGCGAGCTGTACCACCAGCATCTGACCGGCCTGCCCGTCACGATCGTCCTGGACGACGCCTCGGACGCCGAACAGGTCCGCGCCCTGGTCCCGGAGCGGTCCGACAGCCTGGTGCTGGTGACCGCGCGGGGCCCGCTGGAGCCGGCCGAGCTGCCCGCGCGGGTGCATCAGCTCGCGGTGGAGCCGCTGGACGCGGCAGGGGCGGAGGAGCTGCTGGGCGCGGCGGCCCAGGACCGTTCCGGGCCGTACGACGCGGAGTCCGCCGACCGGGTGCGGGAGCTGTGCGGCGGGCTGCCGCTCGCGCTGCGCATCGTCGGCTCGTGCCTCGGCCCGCGCTCCCCGCGCGCGCTGGCCACGGACCTCGGCGCGTACGGCCCCGTCGAGCCGGTCGAGCGCGCCCTGTGGCTGCGCTACACCGACCAGTCCGACACCGTACGGCGGCTGCTGCGCCGGCTGGCCCTGGCCGGCCGGGCCTCGCTCGGCGCCGCCGCGGCCGCCGCGCTGCTGGCGACGGACGAGGCGGAGGCCAAACGCCACCTCCAAGCCCTGACCCGCGCGGGCCTGATCGACCACGTCCGGGGCGACCGCTACCGGCTGCACGACCTGGTCCGCGCCTTCGCCCAGGCCCGGCTCCTCGACGAGGAGGAACCCGCCGAGCGCACCGCGGCGCAGGAGCGGCTGATCGTGAACTACGCCGAGCTGGCGGACTCGGTACTGCGCATGGTCGACGGCAACATGTCGACCCGCACCAACCGCTTCAGCCCGTACGGCTTCACCTCCCTCGACGAGGCGCTGCGCTGGCTGGACGACGAGTCGAGCTTCATCACGGCGGCGCTGCGGCACGCCGAGGGCGTGAACCAGGCGGCGGTGCTGAACCTCCTGGGCGCCCTGTGCGACTACTGCCTGCTGCGCGGCGACCTCTACCGGCTGGGCGAGATCAGCGAGCTGGCGCAGGCGGTGGACGAGGGGCTGCTGGTCCGCTCGGTGCAGTGGCGCACCGGCATCGCGGCTCGGCAGCTCGGCGAACTCGACAAGGCCCGCACCACCCTCGCCTCGGTCGTCGACCTGTACCGGGAGGCCCATCACGACGCGGGTGCCGCCCGCGCCCTGTGCTCCCTCGGCATCACCCTGCACCATCAGGGCAATCTGACGGAGGCGTCGGCGAAGCTCCGTGAGGCCCTGGCCCTGCAGTCGTCCGCCGAGCTGGCGACGGACCGGGCGTGGACGATGCACGCCCTGGCGGCGGTGGAGCGGGACCGGGCCCGGGTCGCGGAGGCCCTGGAGCTGCTGACCGAGTCCCTGGTCCTGCACCGCGCCGGCGAGTCCGTGCACGGCCAGGCCTGGGCCCACTTCCAGCTCGGCCAGCTGGGCCTGCGCATGGGCGACGTCCCGCGCGCCGAGTCCGAACTGCGCGCTGCCCTCGACCTCTACGGCCGTACCCGCGACGCCCGAGGCGAGGCCTGGGCCCTGACCCAGCTGGCCCGGGCCCTGCTGGTCGCCGGCGACGCGTCCCCGGCCGTGGAGGAGCTGCGCGGCGCCGCGGCCCGGCACCGCGACAACGAGGACGCGCGAGGTGAGGCCTGGACCCTCTACTACCTGGGCCAGGCCCTGGAGGAGACGGGCAACCTGGACCAGGCGGTCCGCGAACTCGAACGCTCCCGCACGATGTTCTCCCGTATGCGCGACGTCTACGGCCTGGCCTGCGCCCGCCACCACTCGGCCCGCGTCACCCGCGACCAGCGCGCCGCCCAGACGGGCTCCCTGCGCAACTCCGGCTTCGCCCGCCAGCTCCTGGTGGACGCCCGCGCCGACTTCCAGCGCATCGGCGTCGCCCACGGCGAGGCGTGGACCTGCCTGGAACTGGCGGTCGTGGACGCGGGCAACGCCCGCACCCAGCAGGCGCTCGCCCTGTGCGACGAGGCGGCGGACCTCTTCACGTCCTACGGCGACCGCCGGGGCGAGGACTGGGCCCGCTTCCTGCGCTGCACCCTCCTGCCGTACGCGGCCCCGGGCGGCGCGGAGGTCGGCACGGCCGTCGCCCAGGAGGAGCTGTCCCAGCTCTCCCGCGCACGCCATCCCCTCCGGGACGACAAGCTCGACGAGTACATCGACGCCTGGGCCCTGCTGCTGGAACGGGGCGCGAGCCTGGAGGCGGGGTGGCAGGCGTGGGGTCTGGGGATGACGCCGAGCCGGCATGCGCGGGAGGTGATGGGGGTGGTGGTCTCGACGGAACGGGGGTGAGGCGGGCCCGGAGGGGTCATTGTCGGACGTTTCGCTGACGGCGGGACCTGGGGACTGCAACCGTTGACGGACAGTGCCGAGGGGCGGGCCGACGGGGGGAAGCCATTGGTACAGGACCCGCGCGATCCGACACCGCCGCCGATGTTCGGGGAGTTCTTCGGGCGGGCGGAGGAACTCGGCCGCATCGGGACGTGGCTGGAGCTGCGCACAGCCCCGCCCCCGCCGTCCGGCCGCAGCCTCCCCACCCTGATGGTGCTGCACGGCCCGGCAGGCGTCGGCAAGTCCGCCCTGGCCGCCCAGGCCGCCCAGCGGTGCGCCGTGCGCACGCACTGGATCTCCCTCCACGACGCCACGCTCGCTGACGCGGAACCCGCGCTGTTACGGCTGCTCGGCGAGAGCGGCGGGTCACGCGCGGCCATCGTGGATGCGGCCCTGGGCGGCGACCGTGCTTTCCGGCGCACCCTGCGCGGCGAGCTCACCCGGCAACTGCGCGACCGCCTCGTCGTACTGGACGGTCCCGCGCACCAGGTGGTGCGGGCCCTGCTGCCCTTCCTGCGTGACTGCCGCGGCCTGGCGGTGCTCGTCACCTCACGGAAGGAGTCCGGCTGGCGGCGCATCGGGGCGCGGCTGCTCGCCGTCGATCCCCTGGGCCTCGAGGCGAGCAGGGATCTCGTCGCCTGGATGGTCGCCGGAGCGCCCTGGAGGGACCACGGCACCTGGTACGGGACCGCGTCCTGGCCGGCCTCCTTGGTGGACGCGACGCAGGGGCTGCCCGCACTCGCCCGGATCGCGCGCTTCCTCATCGCCCAGAGGGCGGCGCCGCGGTCGGAGCCGCGGCCGGGCGAATCAGGGCCCGGGCTGCTCGTGCGGCTGGCCCTGGAGGACTGTACGGCCGAGCAGCGGGCATTGCTGAGACTCCTGGCGGCGCGGAACTCCGGGGCGCCGTTCACCCCGCGCACCGCGGAGTTGCTCTGCTCGCCGGACGGCGACACCAGCGACGTGCGATCCGTGCTGAGCGGTCTGCTGGCCAAGGACCTGGTGCAGCGGTGGGACGGGATCTACTGCCTGCCCCAGCCGGTGGCGGACGTCGTACGGGCGGCGGAGCCGGTGGCTTCGGCAGAGGTGGAGACGGTCACGGCCCGGTGGGCGGAGCGCGCCTTGCAGGGCGCCGCCGCCGCACTGGACGGCCGCCCCCTGCCCGAGCACCAGGTCGGCCCTACACCCGAAGGACTCGACCCTCGGGAACTCGTCCCCCACCTGGACGAGTTCCTGTCCCTGCTCACCCACAGCGCGCACCGGGGACGACAGCAGGACGCCATCGCGGACGGCCTGGCCCTGCTGCTGGCCGTCCTCGGTGACACGCACCGGCTCGTGGCGCTGCACCGGCTGTGGCCCATCCTCTCCGTACGCCGGGCGCTCAGCTCGCTCGCCGCCGACCTGGGCCTGCCGGCGCAGGCCGGAGCACTGTACGACACCGACAAGTGGAGCAACCCGGACGCCGTCCACCACGCCGCCGCCCTCTGCCACCGCTCGGGGCAGCTGTCCGCCGCGCTGAGAGTGCTGGACGGACTGCTCGGCGACGATGCCCGCCCCGACGACCGGCACACGGCCTGGGCACTGCTGGTCCTCGGGGCCGTCCGGTGCGACCAGGGCGAGGTGGCGGAGGCCGAGCGGGCGCTCCTGCGGGCAGCCGCCCTGCACCGGGCCTCAGGGTGCCGGCGCGGGCTCGGCTGGACGCTGCTGCACGGTGCCCGGGTGTGCCTGCTGAGCGGCCGGGACACCGAAGCCGGCCGCCTGCTCGACGAGGCCGACGAGTTGCTGCTGTCCGTGGCGGACACCCGCGGCGGGAACTGGGTCACGACGGGGCGGCTCCGGCTCGCGCTGCGGCGCGGGGAACTGGAGACCGCCGATGAACTGGGCCGGCAGGCACATGCACAGCACCACCGCGCCGAGGACGTCCGCGGAGTGGCGTGGACGACTCTGTACAGGGCCCTCCCGAGTGTGGAGCAGGGCGACCTCCGCCATGCCCGTGGGGCGCTGGCGAGAGCCGCGCAGCTCTTCCAGGCGTGCGGAGACGACCTCGGCAGCGCCTGGACGGAGCACCGGGAGGTTCTCCTGCCCTCCGTCGGCGACGGTGCTCACTCGGCACCCGTACTGGTGTCGCTGGGGCCCGTCTGGGCGCGGTTCGGGGAGATCGGATGCCCGCTCGGGACGGCGTGGACCGAGCTGGAGATGGCGGCCCGCCGCAGGCCCAGCGACGTCAACGTGCCTCTCCTGGACTCGGCGGAGGAACGCTTCCGGGCCCTGGGAGACGCGTACGGCCTGGCGTGGACGGCCACCGTCAGGGCCGCACACCGGAACCACCTGCACGGGGACGGTCCGCGCACGGTCGGGGCCCTCGTCGCCTCCCTCCGGCACGACATCCCGGTCCCGGACCCGGAGCGACTGGTTCGGGACATCACGCTGTTCTGGGAGGCCGGGGGCGTGCTGGGAGGCCGGACCATCCCCTCCCACGCTCGCGACACCGTCGCCGTCCGTCACACCGGCCCCTGGTTCCTGGAAGTGCCCGGCCGGACCGGCCCCCACTGCCGCGTCCGCGTCACCCTCCTCGACGACAACCCCGCCGAGGACACCACCGCCCGCCTGCTCCTGCGGGTCTCCCCGGAGGACGGCCACCCCTGGGGAGCCTCAGGGGCGGACCGGCCCTGGCTGACGGTGACCGCCTCGCCCCTCACCGCCGCGTCCGTCGACCCCGCAAGCGCCCTGCTGCGCCCCTCGGAACAGGCCGCGCACGGCGCCGAGTTCACCTTCACCGCGCACCGCACCGGCACCCACCGCATCCGCTTCACCATCGCCCTCGAACGCACCGGGACGGTCCTGCAACAGGTGGAAACAGAACTCGACATCCTGGATCACGACGAGCACGGCGGCCTGTCCTCGCCCGAAGCCGTCACACACCGAGGCCGCTAGGAACGCCCCGCGCATGCCAAGAGAGCTTCACGTACGCATCGTCCAGGACCCCAGCCGCGGCTTCACGACCCTGCCCGACGCGCTGACCGAGGGGCCGGACATCACGGTGTCCCTGGACGTGCTGGGCGACGACCGTCTCAGGGCACGCCTGTACGGCCCCGCCGTGCCGTCGTTGCACGGCACCGAGCACAAGGTGGACCTGGCGGTGCATCCGGCCGAGGTGCGGTCCGCCGCGGCCCGGCTGTGCCGGATGTGGAAGGAGGTCCTCGTCGACCACCGTCCCCTGACGGCCGACGGCCGGCCGGTGCCGGGCGAGCCGGAGACGCCGTACGCGTCCCTGGTCGACCTGCGCTCCCGCCCGGTGGACGAGCTGACCACGCTCGTGGAGGAGCTCGCCCTGGTCGGCTCGGAGTTGCTGTACGGCACCCTGCTGGGCGGCACCGACCCGCGGATCGACCGGTTCCGCAGCTATCTGACGGAGGCACTGGCCGGGGGCGAGGGCCTGCGGGTCCGTTTCGACTCGGACCTGCATCTGCCCTGGCCCATGGTGTGCCTGGCGGCGGAGGACCTGCCGCCGGGCACCGGGCACCCGGCGGAGACCCTCCCCGCGCTCTTCCGCCGCTTCCTCGGCCACCGCCATCAGATCGAGCAGACCGGCGGTGCCTATCCCTGGCTCGACGGACTCCGTGACGCCCCCGAGGTGCCGGCCGTGAGCCTCAACCACGACACCCGCGTCGACCGGGCCGGCCGCACCCGGGCCGCCGACGTGGCGGCCCTCCTCGCCAAGGGCACCCGGTTCGTCGAGCGGTCCACCTGGCGGGAACTGGTGAGCGCGCTGGCCCGATCCGATCTGTGCGAGCAGTTGATGTACTTCTGGTGCCATGGCCGCTTCGCCTCCGACGGGCCCCAGCCGCCGTCCCTGGTGCTCAGCCTGACGGACCAGAAGAGCATCGACGCGCACACGATCCGCGACCGGCGGCGCCGCTTCGGCGTCGACCACCCGTTCCAGCCGTTCGTCGTCCTCAACGCCTGCTACGCGGGGCTGCCCGAGGGAAGCACGGACGCCAAGTTCCTGAGCCGGGCGTTCGTCGACGCGGGGGCGCGGGGTGTGCTGGGCCCGCAGATAGAGATACCCCAGGTCTTCGCGGCCGAGTACGCGCTGGAGTTCCTGACCCGCTATCTGGACGGGGCACAGACCGCGGGCAGCATCGCCCTCGCGGTGACCAGGCACTTCGCCGACGAACTGCACAACCCCCTGGGCCTGGCCTACGCCCTCCACCACGGCATGGACACCCGGCTGGAACGGGCCGCCGCGCCCGACGCGGACGCCGAGCGGGAGGTGCCCGTATGAGTCTTCTGGATGTGCCGGTGCGCATCGTCGACCTGGGGCCGGACGGCTGGCTGCTGGAGGAGACGCACCGCGGCCCGCGTCCGGTACCCGCCGACCGGCTGGCCGACCACTTCCACGAGGAGCTGTCCCCGCCCGCCTGGGCGACGGACCTCCTGGTCTATGTCCACGGCTGGCAGACCGACCCCGAATCGGCCCTGGTGGCGGTCCGCCGCCTGCTGGCCCTCGCCACGGCCGAGTACGAGCGCCGCCCGGTCATGTACCGGGGGCTGCGGCCGTGGCGGCCGTGGACCGTCCTGGTGCGCTGGCCCTCCCGCTCGCTGCCCTCGCTCGGGGGCTACCGGCGCATCCGCGACCGGGCGCACGCCATGAGCACACGGGGCCACGCCGCCCATGTCATCGGCCGGCTGCTCGGCTATCTCGACGGCCGGCGCGGGGACCCGGCCGCCCCGCCCGTCCTCGCCAACCGCGAGGGCCAGTATCTGCATCTGATCGGCCACTCCTTCGGCTGCCGATTCCTGTGCGAGGCCGTGCAGTGGGCCGCCGACGAGCCGCTCACCCTGGGCTGGAGCACACCGGAGCCGCCCGGCCGGCCCTTCACCGTCGACTCGATGCTGCTGTTGCAGATGGCGGCTCCGCGCGACGCCTTCGCGACCGGCTTCCCGGCCCTTTCCGAGGCGCCGCTGCGCGGCCCCGTGGTGGCGACGTACTCCCAGCACGACCGCGCCACCGGCTTCTGGCACCTGCGGGCCGAGAAGCGGGCGGGTCTCGGCCACGCGGGCATCGGAACCGCGCCCGCCCCCGTCTCGGCGGTCCGGATGCTGCCGCCCGCCGAGCCCTATCCCCTCAGCGCGCTCGACCATCGCTTCGTCAGCGTGGACGCGAGCGACGTCTTCGTCCGGGGGCACGGCCCGGCGGGCGCCCACTCCGACCATCTGCGGCCGGAGACGGCGCACCTGCTGCTCTCACTGGCCGATCACAGCCGGTGACAGCGCGCTGCCGCCGAGCGGCCGCCGGGTGGTCAGCCGTTCGCGGACGGCTTCTTCGCGGACCCGGCGGCGCTCTCGGCGGACTCCTTCGACTCGGACTCCGAGGCCGGCTCCGCACCCGCCTCCGCCTGCTCGGCCTTGGGGTCCGGGACCTGGGTGAAGTCGACCCTGTTCATGTGCCGGCTCATGGACTTCATCAGGGCCCACACCGCCAGGGCCATCGCCGCGAAGACGATGAAGCCGAGGACGCCGGGGGTGACCTTGTCCTCGTCGACCTCCTTGGCGAAGGAGACGAGGTGCGTCATTGCCAGGCTTGCGCTTCCGCTCATGTCAGGCATTGTCGCGGACGCCCGCGAAGAGGTCGTCCTCGGGGAGGGAGGTATCGGCGAGAGACTTCGCCAGCTCGTACTCCTCCGTCGGCCAGACCTCCTTCTGGATGTCCATCGGCACCCGGAACCAGCCCCCGTCCGGATCGATCTGCGTGGCGTGCGCGATCAGCGCCTTGTCGCGGATCTCGTAGAAGTCGGCGCAGGGCACGTGCGTGGTGAGTGTGCGCTGCTTCATACCGAACTCGTCCCAGCGCTTGAGCCAGTCCCCGTACGGCGACTCCAGGCCCCGGTCCAGCATCGCCTGGTGCAGCGCCTCGGTGCGGGGGCGGTTGAAGCCCTGGTTGTAGTACATCTTCAGCGGCTGGTACGCCGGGCCGTACTCGTCCTCCGGGTACTTCTCGGTGTCCGCCGCCCCCTCGAACGCGACCATCGAGATCTTGTGGGTCATGATGTGGTCGGGGTGCGGATAGCCGCCGTTCTCGTCGTACGTGGTGATCACCTGCGGGCGGAAGGCGCGGATCTTCCGCACCAGCTCCCCGGCCGCCACGTCGACGTCCTCCAGGGCGAAGCAGCCCTCCGGCAGCGGCGGCAGCGGGTCCCCCTCGGGCAGCCCCGAGTCGACGAAGCCGAGCCACTCCTGCTTCACCCCGAGGATCTCCCGGGCCTCGTCCATCTCCTTCTTGCGTACCTCGTGGATGTGCTCCTCGATGTACTTGTCGCCCTGAAGCTTGGGATTGAGGATGGAGCCGCGCTCCCCGCCCGTGCAGGTCACGACCAGCACGTCCACCCCCTCGGACACGTACTTCGCCATGGTCGCCGCGCCCTTGCTCGACTCGTCGTCGGGGTGGGCGTGCACGGCCATCAGTCGCAACTGGTCAGTCAAGACTCAATCCTCAGTAAGTCGGCGCCCTGTGTGCGTCGGCGCAATCAGCGGCTTCTATAGTGACCGAACCGGGAGGCGAATAATTCCGGGACCGGGTCACGGGGCCCCTGCCGGGACCCTCGCCCGGGCCTTGTCTGGAGGACGATCATGAGTACGGCGAGCACGCGACCGCCCGAGGGCCGTTACGGCCGTACCTCGGACCAGCGCGCCGACCGCAAGCTCAAGATCATCGGTGCCGTCCTCTCGGTCGCGCTGCTGGGCCTGGTCGGCTGGTTCGGCTATCACTACGTCGTCCAGAACGAGATCAGCGCCGAAGTGATCACCTTCGAGCCCGGCAAGGAATCCGTGAAGGTGCATCTGGAGGTCCGCAAGGACGCCGATGTCACCGGCTACTGCACCGTGCGCTCGCAGGCCGAGGACGGTTCCGTGGTGGGCCGGGCCGAAGTGCGCTTCGACGGGGACGCCACCGTCATCGACAAGGTCTTCACCCTGCGCACGACCGCGCCCGGGACGACCGCCGAGCTGCAGGGCTGCCAGGCCGACTGAGGCCGCTCGGACGTCACCAGCAATACGCAGCGTCTGACCTGCGTTGACATGAATCTGGTGGCTTATGTCCTCCCCCTTCTGCCCCTGAATTGTTAGGCTCGTGGTTTCGCCCATCCGTGAAGGAACATTCTTCTGGGTAGGGCGATGCTTTGTATTCCCAGTACCTACGAGGAGCACCTGTGACCCAGACCAGCGAGAACGTCACCTGGCTGACCCAGGAGGCGTACAACAAGCTCAAGGCTGAGCTTGCGCACCTTACTGGTCCCGCGCGAACGGAGATCTCCGCGAAGATCGCCGCTGCGCGCGAGGAGGGCGACCTGCGTGAGAACGGCGGGTACCACGCGGCCAAGGAGGAACAGGGCAAGCAGGAACTCCGTGTGCGCCAGCTCACCCAGCTCCTCGAGAGCGCGAAGGTCGGTGAGGCGCCCGCGGCGGACGGTGCGGTGGCGCCCGGCATGGTCGTGACGATCGCGTTCGACGGCGACGAGGACGACACGCTGACGTTCCTGCTCGCCTCGCGCGAATACGCGAGCTCCGACATCGAGACGTACTCGCCGCAGTCCCCGCTGGGCACCGGCGTGCTCGGCCACAAGGTCGGCGAGGACGCCGAGTACGAGCTGCCGAACGGCAAGAAGGCCTCGGTGAAGATCATCAAGGCCGAGCCGTACGACGGCTGAACCAACCGTCGAGCCCTGACCTGCCCCCGGCGTCGCTGCGGCGCCGGGGGCACTGTCATGCCGTCGCGGAGCGGTACTTGCGCACCGCCAGCGTCCGGAAGACGACCAGGATGAGGATCGAGTAGATCAGCGAGGCCCAGACGGGGTGCTGCATGGGCCAGGCGTCCGACGGTGACTGGCCCGGGTTGGCGAAGAGCACACGGCAGGCCTGGACCGTGGCACTGAAGGGGTTCCACTCGGCGATGTGGCGCAGCCATGGGGTCATGTGGCTGGTGTCCACGAACGCGTTCGAGATGAACGTGACCGGGAAGAGCCAGATGAGCCCGCTGGACGTGGCCGCCTCGGGGGTTTTGACGGACATGCCGATCAAGGCGCCGATCCAGGTGAACGCATACCCCAGCAGGAGCAGCAGGCCGAAGGCCCCGAGCACCTTGCCCGCGTTCGTGCTGCCGTCCGACCCGACGCGCCAGCCCACCAGGAGGGCGACCACCGCGAGCACCACCAGGGTCAGGGCCGTCTGCACCGAGTCGGCGAGGGTGCGTCCGGTGAGCACCGCGCCGCGCGCCATGGGCAGGGAGCGGAAGCGGTCGATGAGGCCCTTGTGCATGTCGTCGGCGATGCCCGCGCCGGAGCTGGCCGTGGCGAACGTGACGGTCTGCGCGAAGATGCCGGCCATCAGGAAGTTCTTGTAGTCGACGGCGCTGGTGCTGCTGCCGATCTGCATGGAACCGCCGAAGACATAGGTGAACAGCACCACAAACATGATGGGCTGGATCAGCCCATAGATAATCATCTCGGGAATGCGGGACATTCTGATCAAATTGCGTTTCGCAACGACCATCGAGTCCCGGATCGACTGACTGACCGGGTTCGCGGCCGGCGCGACCCGCACGGTGTCGGTGACGGCGCTCACTTGGCGGCCTCCTTGTCGATCTTCTTGTCGATCTTCTCGTCGATCGCTTCGTCGCTCTCCTCGTCCTTGACCTCGGCCACATGTCCCGTCAGGGACAGGAAGACATCGTCGAGGGTCGGCCGGCGAAGGCCGATGTCGTCGATCTCGATGCCGCGGGTGTCCAGTTCACGGATGACCTCGGCGAGGAGCTTGGCGCCGCCTGTCACGGGCGCGGTCAGCTTGCGCATGTGCTCCTCGACCGTGGTCTCCCCCTTGCCGAAGCCGGCGAGGACCTCGACGGCGGCCTGGATGTGCTCGCGCTCGTGCACCACGACCTCGACGCGCTCGCCGCCGGTGCGGGCCTTGAGCTGGTCGGAGGTGCCCTGGGCGATGACCCGGCCCTGGTCGACCACCGCGATGTCGTGCGCCAGATGGTCGGCCTCTTCCAGGTACTGGGTGGTCAGCAGCAGCGTCGTACCGCCCGAGACCAGTTGCTTGATCACCTCCCACAGCTGCTGGCGGTTGCGGGGGTCGAGGCCGGTCGTCGGCTCGTCCATGAACATCACGGGCGGCGAGACGACCAGGGCCGCCGCGAGGTCCAGCCGACGGCGCATGCCTCCGGAGTAGGTCTTGGTGGGCCGGTCGGCGGCGTCCGTGAGGTGGAACTGCTCCAGCAGTTCGACCGCGCGCTCCTTCGCCGCCTTCGCCCTCATCTGGTAGAGCTGGCCGACCATCTGGAGGTTCTCGCGGCCGGTCAGGTATTCGTCGACGGCCGCGAACTGGCCGGACAGGCCGATCGAGCGGCGGACGGCGTCGGGCTGCTTGAGCACGTCGATGCCCGCGACGACCGCCCGTCCGCTGTCGGGTCGCAGCAGGGTGGTCAGACAGCGGACGGTGGTCGTCTTGCCCGCGCCGTTCGGCCCGAGCAGGCCCAGGACCGTGCCCTCGGGCACATCGAGGTCGACACCGTCCAAGGCTTTGACGTCACCGAAGGTCTTGACCAGACCTTCGGCATAGATGGCGCCTGGCATATGAGTCTCCACGTCTTCGGGGATCGCCGGACAGATGGCTGATGCTTCGCACGAACTCACCATAACGCGATGTATCGCGTCTCACAATAAGTTTTCTCGGTGTCGCGTTCCGTGAGAAGAAGGGATCTTGGCCGGCTCCGGCGGCGGCTCAGCTCATGACCGTGTAGCCCGCCTCGCGGAGCGCCTGGCCGACCTCGACGCAGTGCGCCGGGCCCTTCGTCTCCAGGTGCAGCTCGACCTCCGCCTCCGTGAGCCCGAGCCGTGGGTCGGTCCGTACATGGCTCACATCGAGGACGTTAGCGTCCACCACTGACAACGCGCCCAGAAGTGTGGCGAGAGCGCCGGGACGGTCGGTCAGCCGCAGCCGGACGGCCAGGTAGCGGCCCTGCGCGGCCATGCCGTGCCGCAGCACCCGCTCCATCAGCACCGGGTCGACGTTGCCGCCCGACAGCACCGCGACGACCGGCCCCTCGAACGCGCCGGGCTCGCTCAGCAGCGCCGCGACCGGACTCGCCCCGGCGGGCTCCACGACCAGCTTGGCCCGCTCCAGACACAGCAGCAGCGCGGCGGACAGCTCGTCCTCGCTGACCGTGCGCACCTCGTCGACCAGCTCGCCGACCAGCCCGAACGGCACGTCGCCGGGCCGCCCGACCTTGATGCCGTCGGCCATCGTCGCCGGGTTCTCGACCGTCACGGGCCGTCCCGCCGCCAGTGAAGGCGGGTAGGCCGCCGCGCCCTCCGCCTGGACGCCCACGATCCTGAGGTCGGGCCGCAGGGCCTTCACCGCCACCGCGATCCCGGCGGCGAGACCGCCCCCGCCGATGCCGACGACGATCGTGCGCGCCTCGGGGCACTGCTCGAGGATCTCCAGACCCACCGTGCCCTGGCCCGCGATGATGTCGGGGTGGTCGAAGGGGTGGATGAACACCGCGCCCGTCTCGGCCGCGTGCTCCTGCGCGGCGGCCAGCGTCTCGTCGACCACCTGGCCGTGCAGCCTCACCTCGGCCCCGTAGTCCCGGGTGGCGCTGACCTTGGGCAGCGGGGCGCCCTTCGGCATGAACACCGTGGAGCGCACACCGAGCAGCGAGGACGCCAGGGCGACGCCCTGCGCGTGGTTTCCGGCGCTCGCGGCGACGACACCGGCGGCGCGCTCCTCGGGCAGCAGACCGGCGATCCGGACGTACGCGCCGCGCAGCTTGAAGGAACCGGTCCGCTGGAGGTTCTCGCACTTGAGGTGCACCGGCGCGCCGACCATCTGGGAGAGATGCCTGCTGCCTTCCATCGCGGTCACCCGCGCCACACCCGACAGCATCTTCTGGGCGCCGCGCACATCGTCGAGGGTGACGGGTCGCAAGGAGTCAGCCGTGCTGTAGCTCATGACACCAGCATCGCAGTTCACAGGCGGGAACGACGGTTGTGACCAACCTCCGAGACCCGCTTTGTGAAGCGCCGGTACGACCCGCCTCCCGGCCGCGTACCCTGTCCCCCAATCAGCCAGCCCTCCACGAAGTGAGCCCCCGGCGATGCCCACAACACCTGAAATGTCGATGGACATGACGACCGTCGGTGACACCGGTCTTCTCGACACGCTGCAGCACGAGGTGGCGCTGTTCGCACGCCGTGCCGAACAGACCCGGCTCGGCGGAGTCGGGCAGGTGCGCAACTCCATGGACCGCGCCGCGTACCTGCTGCTCAACCGTCTCGACAAGGAAGGCCCGATGGGCGTCAAGGCGCTCGCCGCGAGCATGGGGATCGACTCGTCGACGGTCACCCGGCAGGTGGCTCCGCTGGTCGACACCGGCCTGGTCAAGCGCACCTCGCACCCCGAGGACGGACGTGCGGTGGTGCTCCAGCTGTCCCCGCGCGGGCAGGCCCGGCTGGAGGAAGTGCGCTCGTCGCGGCGGCAGTTGATGGCCGAGCTGACCGAGGAGTGGGAGCCGGAGGAGCGCGAGGCGTTCTGCTCGCTCCTCACGCGCTTCAACAGCGCGCTGTCCGCCAGGATGGCGGTGCCGGGGGTGCCGGGGCCGGAGACACAGCCGCAGTCCTGAGCGCCGACCGTGCGCGGCTCTTGACCTCGGGGCCGACCCTGGCCTGATATGAGACCGGGTCCTGTCGTACATGCGTACGCGGCCGGGCCCGCATCCTCGGGGTCGCCGGCGGGCGGGAGGCGTGATGCGACAACGGCATGCGTCCCAGGCGACCCGTCGGGCCCGGGAGTTCGAGGCGTTCGTCGCGGGCGCGGCGGGGCGGCTGCTCCAGACCGCCACCCTGCTCACCGCCGAGTCCCCGGACGACAACCCCCGCGCGCGGCGCCTGCTGACCCTGTCCCTGGCGCACACGTACGCGTGCTGGGACCGGCTGCGCGGTGAGGATCCGTACGACCGCACCCGCCAGTACCTCGCCACCCGCTTCGCGCGCGGCACCTGGCACCACTACGGCGGCCTCGGCCGCGCCCGCCCGCACCCCGCCAGCCCCCTGGCTCCGCTCACCCCGCAGGAACGCCTGATCCTGGTCCTCAGGCTCTACGAGGGCGTCGCCGAGGAGCAGACCGCGGCCCTGCTCGGCCTGTCCGTGGAACGCGTTCGGGCCATCTGCCACCGGGCGACATCGACCCTGCTGCACCGGCCGCGCGGCCCCGCACCGGCGGTGACGGCCGCGAAGGCGGTGCCGTCATGAGCCTTCCGGCGACCGGAGGCCGACACGAGCGGCAACGACGGGGAGGCGGCCGTGCGGCAGCCAGCGGAGCCGGTATGAGGTCTTCCGGCGACCGGAGGCCGACGCGGCAACGACCGCGAGACGGCCGTGCGGCAGCCGAGGGCGGTGCCGGGATGAGCCCTTCCGGCGACCGGAGGCCGTCATGAGAGGGAACGACCGCGAGGCGACCGTGCGGCGGCTGATGGAGCGGGCGCCGCGGCCCGTGCCGCCCGAGATCCACACGGAGGCGGTGCGCAGGGGCGGCCGTATGCTGCGGCGCAGGGCACTGGCCCGCCGACTGCTGTGGCTGCTGCTGCTCACAGCGGCCGTGGCGTTCACGGTGTGGGCGCTGACGGCCCGCCCCTGGGTGGAGCCGCCGTCGCACACGACTCCACCCCTCACCGGCTGGTGACCCCCGGAGGGCCGTGCCGTCCGAGGCCGTGTCCGCGAAGTCCCGCCTGCCTCGCGAGGGGCCCCGCCCGGCACGCCGGGCACGCACCGGCCGCCGGTCCGCCCTCCGGGGCGGACCGGCGGACTGTGCGAACACGACCTAGCCGAGCGCCTGCTGAAGGTCTTCCAGCAGGTCGTCGGCGTTCTCGATGCCGACGGACAGGCGCACCAGGTCGGCCGGGACCTCGAGGGCCGAGCCGGCGGCGGACGCGTGCGTCATGCGCCCGGGGTGCTCGATGAGCGACTCGACGCCGCCCAGGGACTCGCCAAGCGTGAACACCTTGGCGCGGTTGCAGACCTCGACGGCCGCCTCCTCGCCGCCCTCGACACGGAACGAGACCATGCCGCCGAACGACTTCATCTGCTTGGCGGCGATCTCGTGGCCGGGGTGCTCCGGCAGGCCCGGGTACAGCACGCTCGTCACGCGCGCGTGCCGGGTGAGCATGTCGGCGACCTTGACGGCGTTCTCGCTGTGCCGGTCCATGCGGACCGAGAGCGTCTTGGTGCCGCGCAGCACCAGCCAGGAGTCGAACGGCCCGGCGACTGCGCCCATCGCGTTCTGGTGGAAGGCCAGTTCCTCGCCCAGGTCGGCGTCGCTGGTGATCAGCGCGCCGCCGACGACGTCCGAGTGGCCGCCCATGTACTTGGTCAGCGAGTGCACGACGACGTCCGCGCCCAGCGCCAGCGGCTGCTGGAGGTAGGGCGTGGCGAAGGTGTTGTCGACGACGAGGCGGGCGCCGGCGTCCCGGGCGATCTGAGCGACGGCGGCGATGTCGGTGATGCCGAGCAGCGGGTTGGAGGGGGTCTCCACCCACACCACCTTGGTCTTCGGGGTGAGGGCCGCCCGTACGGCCGCCGGGTCGCTCGTGTCGGCGACCGACCACTCCACGCCCCAGCGGGCGACGACCTTGGCGAACAGCCGGAACGTGCCGCCGTAGGCGTCGTTGGGGATGACCACGTGGTCGCCGGGGCTGAGCAGCGTCCGCAGCAGGCAGTCCTCGGCCGCCAGCCCGGACGCGAACGCGAGACCGCGGCGGCCGCCCTCGAGGGCGGCGAGGTTCTCCTCCAGCGCGGTCCTGGTGGGGTTGGCGCTGCGGCTGTACTCGTAGCCGCCGCGCAGGCCGCCGACGCCGTCCTGCTTGTAGGTCGAGACCTGGTAGATCGGCGGGACGACCGCGCCCGTCAGGGGGTCGGCGGTGTTGCCCGCGTGGATCGCGAGCGTCTCGAAGTGCTGACTGAAGTGCCTGTCGCTCATGAGGACCGAGGGTAGTGCGCCGACGCGAAGAGTGCCGGAGTACGAGTCGAAGCGCGCCCGGCACCGGGTTTTCCACAGGGTGGCGGGGGCTGCTCGGCCGGGTTTTCCACAGGTTCGGGGAGCAGGTTGGCCAATTGTCGGCGCGGTCTGGTTCGCTTGTTGCATGGAGATTCTCTGGGTCCTGATCGCACTGGTCATGCTGGGCTTCGTGCTGCTTCCCTTCCTGCGGCGCAGGCGCGGTGCGGTCGGACTGGTCTCGCCGGACCACCCGGACGCCGCGGACCCGGCGAACTACGGCTTCGTCCGCGAGGAGGAGCTCGACATCCGCATGCCCGGCCCCGACCAGGACCTGCTGGACGTCCTGGACGTGGTGCAGCGCTCGCAGGACTACCGCGCGGCGCAGCAGCTCCTCGCGGGCACGGAGACGGAGGGCGAGCGGCGCTGGCAGCGGGTGCAGGCCTTCGCGGGTGCCGCCTCGCTGGAGCTGGCGCAGCGGCCCGGCGGGGTCGGTGAGGCGCCGGGCGGGCAGTGGCTGCGGGTGTGGCGTGCCGAGGCACCCAAGGACGCGGGCGGCGCGGCTGTGCAGGCCGAGTTCCTGGTGCAGCAGGCATGGCGGACGGCGACGCCGGGGACGGACGAGTTCCGGATCATCATGGAGGAGGCCAGGTCGGCGTGCGGCGACGCGGCGCTGCTCTCCCCCGGCGATCCGGTCCCGTACATCGTCGAGCTGTCGGTGGCCCGCGGGCTCGGCTACTCCCGGAAGGACTTCGAGCAGCTCTGGCTGAAGATCCTGGACCGCGACCCGGCGCACATGGGAGCGCATCTGGCAGCGCTGCACTACTGGTGCGAGAAGTGGCACGGCTCGCGTGAGCTGGCGTACTCGTTCGCCGAGGCCGCGGCGGCCCGCGCGCCCCAGGGCTCCCTGCTGGCGGCGATGCCCCTCTTCGCGGTGTTCGAGCACCTCCCCGAGGTGACCCTGGTCAGCAGCTTCTGGCAGTCCGAGGTCGTCACCAAGGCGATGCACGGCGCGCTGCACGCGGTGCACTCGGCCCGCGCCGACGACCCGATGCTGGCGCACGCCCGGCACCTGCTGGTCTTCTTCCTGGTCCGCGGCGAGCGCTGGGCGGAGGCCATGAGCCAGCTGATACAGGTCGACGGCCATGTCGGCGCCCTGCCCTGGACGCTGTCTCAGGACCCGGCGGCGGAGTTCGCGGTGTACCGGGCCCTGGCGGTGGCGGGCTACGAGGCGAACGGCGGCAGCCCGGCGAGCCTGCCGCACTGAGGCACGGGCCCCGGCCGGAATTCCCCCCGGCCGCCGCACGTTGTAGGGAGCGTCGCCCCGGCGCGGCGTCGCCCCGATTGGAGACCGCATGTTCCTGCACAGCCGCAAGCCCCAGCTGCCGTCCCCCGAGCAGGCGCTGCCCGGCCGCCCGGTCCCGGCGTTCACGGTCCCCGACCGCCACACCGTCCTCGGCAACCCCCTGCTCGGCCCCTACCCGGAGGGCCTGGAGGTCGCCGACTTCGGTCTGGGCTGCTTCTGGGGCGCCGAGCGCAAGTTCTGGCAGCTCCCGGCGGGAGTGTGGACGACCCTGGCCGGCTACCAGGGCGGCCAGACCGAGAACCCCACGTACGAGGAGGTCTGCTCGGGCCTGACCGGCCACACGGAGGTCGTGCGCGTGGTCTTCGACCCGGAGCTGATCTCGTACGAGCGCCTGCTGAAGACGTTCTGGGAGGCCCACGACCCGACGCAGGGCTTCCGCCAGGGCAACGACGTGGGCACGCAGTACCGCTCGGCGGTCTACACCCACACCCCCGAGCAGGCGGCCACCGCCAAGTCCTCCCGCGAGTCCTACCAGAAGGTCCTCACGTCCTCCGGCCACGGCGAGATCACCACGGAGATCGCCCCGGCGCAGGACCGCCCCTTCTACCCGGCCGAGGGCTACCACCAGCAGTACCTGGACAAGAACCCGGCGGGATACTGCGGCATCGGCGGCACGGGCGTGTCCTGCCCGATCGGTGTGGCCAAGGCCGAGGGCTGAACCCCGGTACCACTGAACAGACGGGGGCTCCCTGGCAATAGGGTGCCTCCGTGACTGCCCCCTTGAATTCGACCCTGAGTTCGGCGAAAGCCCGTCACGCGCTGCGGCTGTCGGCGCGGGTGTCCGCGGAGTTGCTGCTGGTCTTCGTGATGCTGGCCGTGTCTCTGTGGCTGCTGGGCCGGATGTGGTCGGTGGTGTGGCCGCTCGTCGTAGGTCTGCTGCTGACCACGCTGACCTGGCCCGCGGCCCGCGCCCTGCGTCGTCGCGGATGGCCGCCCGCGCTCGCCGCGTCGCTCGTGACCGTGCTGTTCCTGCTGGTGGCCGGGGGCGTGGTGGCGCTGATCGCGGTGCCGGTGGCGTCGCAGTCCGGCGAGCTGACGGACGGCGTGGTCGAGGGCATCCAGAGGCTGCGCGAGTGGGCCGCCGGGCCGCCGTTGAACATCGGTGACGCGCAGATCAACAAGGCCTTCGACACCGCGGTCGCCCGCGCCCAGGAGGGCGTCGGCAGCATGGTCGGCACGGTCGTCACCGGCGTCAGCACCGTGGTGAGCGGAGTGGTCACCGCCGTCCTCGCGCTGTTCCTGATGTTCTTCTTCCTCAAGGACGGGCCGAAGTTCCTCCCGTGGCTGTCCCGGCAGCTCCCGGGCCGGTTCGCCACCGACGTCCCGATCGTGTTCGCGCGCGGCTGGGCCACCCTGGGGTCCTTCGTACGGTCCCAGGCGGCCGTCGGCATGCTCGACGCGGTCCTGATCGGGCTGGGGCTGTGGATCCTGGGCGTGCCGCTGGTGCTGCCGCTGGCGGTGCTGACCTTCGTCTCCGCGTTCGTGCCGATCATCGGCGCCCTGTTCGCCGGTTTCGTCGCGGTCCTCATCGCGCTGGTCTCCAACGGCCTGACGGACGCGCTGATCGTGCTGGCCATCATCGTGGTGGTGCAGCAACTCGAGGGGAACGTCTTCCAGCCCATGATCCAGAGTCGTGGGCTCGGCCTCCACGCGGCCGTGGTGCTGCTGGCGGTGACGCTGGGCGGCAGTCTGGCCGGCATCGTGGGCAGCCTGCTCGCCGTCCCCATCGCCGCACTGATCGCGGTGGTGTGGAACTACGTGCGCGAACAGCTCAGCGACCCGCCACGGGAACCGGACGGCACCGACGAGCCGGACACCACCGCCCCCGTGCTGTCGTAACGGCCCCGGGCGCGCGACCGGTCCTTGACGCGCGAACGGTCCCGGACGCGCGAACGGCCCTTCCCAGGTCGCGGGGCTCCTCCTCGCTTGCGAATCTGCAGGCGAAAGGAGTCCCGCCACATGAACCCTGTCACCGCGTCGCCCGTGCGCATCGAGGCGTCTGTCGACGCCCGGCTGTCCCGATGGCTGTGGCTGGTGAAGTGGCTGCTCGCCATCCCGCACTACATCGTGCTGTTCTTCCTGTGGATCGCGTTCGCGGTCGTGACGGTCATCGCGTTCTTCGCCATCCTGTTCACGGCCCGGTACCCGCGGTCCCTCTTCGACTTCAACGTCGGCGTGCTGCGCTGGAACTGGCGGGTCGGCTACTACGCCCACACCGCGCTCGGCACCGACCGGTACCCGCCGTTCACCCTCGCCGACGTGCCCGGCTATCCGGCGCGCTTCGACGTCGTCTATCCCGAGCGGCTGTCGCGCGGACTGGTCCTGGTGAAGTGGTGGCTGCTGGCGATCCCGCAGTACATCGTCGTCGGGATGTTCGTGGGCGGCGGCTGGGGCTCGGGGTGGCACGACGGGGGCGGCTGGCGGGGCGGCGGGCTGATGACCTGGCTCTCCCTGGTCGCGGTGGTCATCCTGCTGTTCACCGCCCGCTATCCACGGCACCTCTTCGACTTCCTGCTGGGCCTCGCCCGCTGGTGCGCGCGGGTGGCCGCCTACGCCGCCCTGATGACCGACCAGTACCCGCCGTTCCGGCTCGACCTGGGCGGGCAGGAATCCCCGGGCCAGGGATTCCCTCACCAAGGACCCCCTGACCAAGGGCCCCTGACAAAGAGCCCCTGACAACGTCTGAATCGTCAGCTGAGTCGCCGGCTGAATCCCCAGCGGAACCGATTCCTCCCGCTCTACGCTCCTTCGCATGGTTCTCAGACGAGCGTTACAGGTGATCATGGTCGTCACTCTGGCCCTCGCGGGGGCGGTCCAGGGCGGAGTGAGTGCGGCGCGGACCACAGACGCCGGACGGCAGTTGCTGTTCTACAACCACGCCTACGGCGTCCTCGACCGGGAGACCGCCGACGCCATCGAGCACTCCGCCTATCTGCGCGACTTCGCCGACTTCCAGGTCCGCACCACGACCGGTTCCGGCGGGCAGACCTGGACCGGCCGCTATCTGATGGGGCGTGAGACCTACCTGGAGCTGTTCGGGGTCGGCGACCTGCCCGGCAAGGACGGCACCCTCGGCGCTGCCGGCACGGCCGTCTCGACCGAGCGGAAGGACGACCTGACGACGGTGCTCGCGCGGCTGCGCGAGCAGGGGGTCGGCGACCCCGTCGAGTTCCGGCAGACGCGCGACTTCGGCGACGGCGTCCCCGTGCCGTGGTTCGACGCCGTCTTCACCACCGACCAGTACGACCTCTTCGGTGCCTGGGGCATGGAGTACCGGCCGGAGTACTTCGCCGACCCGCGCGGCAACACCGAGCCCGCCGCTCACCCGGGTGACGTGGGCCGGGAGCGCTATCTGCCCGACGCCTACCGCGATCACCTGATGCGGGACGTGACCGGCATCCGGCTCGCGGTGACCGCACGCGACCTCGCCAACACGGTGCCGCTGCTGAAGGCCGGCGGGTTCGCCGTGCGCTCCCTGGCGGACGGGGGCGTCGTCGCGAAGGGCGGCGGCACCACGCTGCGGTTCGACGCGGTGCCCCTCGACCAGGTGGGCCTGCGGCAGGTCGAGATGTCGCTGAACGGGCCGGTGTCGTACCGGCACGAGGAGCGCATCGGTCACTCGACCCTCGCCGTCGGCCCGGGACCCCGTGCCGTGTGGACCTTCGACGACCAGGACCGGCCGGCGTCCCGGTAATCACAGAAAACCCGCTAGCCCAGCCGCTCCGCCAGGAACTCCTCCCAGGCCCGCTTCCCCTCCTCCGCACCCCGCAGGGTGAGGTTCGCCCCCGCCCGGTACGCCCGCCCCGCCTTGCCGGGGATGCGCACCGGCACCATCGGGCGGCGCCGCCCCCGGAGGCGGAGGTAGGGGCGGGCCAGGTCGGCGAGGCCGTGGACGTGCGGCCCGGTCAGGTCCGGGACGAGGCCGGCCGGGGCGCCGAGGGTCAGCTCCGCGAGGCGGGCGGCGACTTCGCGGGCGTCGACCGGCTGGAGCCGGAGGCCGCCGGGGACCGGGAACACCGGCAGCTTCGCCATCTTCTCGACCATGGCCAGCGCGAGGTCGTGGAACTGGGCGGCCCGCAGGGTGGTCCACGGGATGCCCGAGTCGGCGACGGCCCGCTCCGACTCCAGCTTCGTCCGCATCCAGGCCAGTGGTACCCGGTCCGCGCCGATGACCGAGATGTAGACCAGGTGCCGTACCCCGGCCCGGGACGCCGCGCGCACCAGATTGCGGGTCGCCTCGTCGTCGCCCTTGGGGCCGCCCGCGAGATGCAGCACGGTCTCCGCGCCGTCGAGAGCGGCCTCGACGCCCTCGCCCTTCAGTAGATCGCCGGTGACGTACCCGATGCCGTCCGCGGCGGGGCGGGCGTTCCTGCTGAGGATCCGCACGTCGTGTCCGGCCGCGCGCAGCAGCGGGACGACATGGCCGCCCAGGGTGCCCGTACCGCCGGTGACCAGGATGGATGACGTCATGACTACTCCCCGATGTCGACTTCCGCTTCGCCTTCGCCGGTATGACGGAGGACGGCGGGGAGATGTGACAGCCGGCGGAGATGCAACAGCGAAAGGAGGCCCGGGAGATCAGCCGCCGCTGCCGTACGGCCTCGTGATGATCTCCAGTCGGTGGCCGTCGGGGTCGTCGAAGTACGCGCCCCGACCACCGTCGTTGTGGTTGATCTCGCCGGGGCGGCTGTGGAACGGGTCCGCCCAGTACGTCAGACCGGCCTCCTGGATACGGCCGAAGATCACGTCGAACTCGTCCTCCGAGACGAGGAAGGCGTAGTGCTGCGGCGTGATGGCACCGGGGGTGTCCATGTAGTCGAGCGTCACCCCGTTGGGGATCTCGACCGGGAGGAACGGGCCGTAGGGCGGGCTCACGTCGAGTCCCAGGATGTCGGCGAGGAACCGGGCCGAGGCGCGCTTGTCGTGCGCGACGACGATGGTGTGGTTCAGCTGCACGGTCATGGTGGGCCTCCCCTCCCGCTCCACGATACTCCCGCACCGATTAAGGTAAGCCTCACCTAATTTGATCGATCGGAGTACGTGGTGCGCGCAGTGGGATCGAGGGCCGCCCTGGCCCTGGCCGTCGCCGGAGGGCTGCTGGCCGGTTGCTCGTCGCCGGGCGGGGGCAGCGGGGGCGGCCAGCGGGAGGACGGCTCGCGCAGCCAGGTCATCGGCGCCGCCGAGGGCTCCGCGGGACCCTCCGCCGCACCCGGTGCCCTCGCGAAGGGCATGGGCGCCGACACCGGCGAGGACGGGGTCTTCCCGCGCACCGTCAGGCACTTCGAGGGCAGTACGGCGATCAAGGCCCGGCCGCGGAAGATCGCCGTCCTCAGCACCGGGCAGCTCGACGACCTGCTGTCGCTGGGGATCGTCCCGACGGCGACCACCCGCGCCGACAACGCCGGCCTCGTTCCCGAATACCTGGCCGACGCCTTCCCGCGCCACAAGGACCGGCTCGCCGGCATGACCGACGCGGGCACCCGCTCCGCCCCCAACCTGGAGACCCTGGCCGCCGCCGAGCCGGACCTGATCCTGGCCAACGACTCGCTCGGCGAGCTCTACCCCAAGCTGTCGAAGATCGCGCCGACCGTGATCACCGCGGGCAACGGCATCAACTGGAAGCGCGACCTGCTGCTCGTCGGCGAGGCGGTCGGCAAGGGGCAGCGGGCGCAGCGGCTGCTCGACGGCATCGCCGCGGACGCACGCGAGCAGGGGCAGGACGTGAAGGGCGACCCGGCCGTCTCCATGGTGCGGTTCACGCCCGACCGGACCCGGATGTTCGGCGTCTCCTCCTTCACCGGGTCCGTCGCCGTGGACATGGGGCTGAAGCGGCCGGAGTCCCAGCGGTTCACGGCGATCTCCGAGGACGTGGGGCCGGAGAGCATCGATGTCGCCGACGGTGACTGGATCTTCTACTCGGTGCAGGGCGATCCGGGCCGGACCGACGCCGGGAGCGTGCTGGCCGGGCCGC
Source organism: Streptomyces sp. NPDC050546 (assembly GCF_044457425.1). NCBI lineage: Bacteria > Bacillati > Actinomycetota > Actinomycetes > Kitasatosporales > Streptomycetaceae > Streptomyces > Streptomyces sp. NPDC050546. The sequence goes on along the minus strand of NZ_JBITGX010000019.1, from coordinate 29,013 downwards.
TGTGGAAGTCGATGAAGGCCGTCGACGCCGGGCACGCCGTGCAGGTCGACGACGACCCCTGGTACCTCAACGCCGGTCCCACCGCCGCCCGCCTCGTCGTACGGCAGCTCGCCGAGCACCTCGGCAGGTGACCCCGCGTCTCACCGTCCGGCCGCCGGCCGCGGTCGCCGTGACGGGTGCCGTGCTGGTGGTGGCCGTCGCCGGTCTCCTCTCCCTCGCCGTCGGCACCCGGCCGGTGGCGCCGGACCGCGTGCTCGACGCGCTGCTGCACGGCGGCGGCTCCCCTGACGCGCTCGTCGTACGGTCCCTGCGGATACCGAGGACGGCGGTCGGGCTGGCCGCGGGCGCGGCGCTCGGCATCGCCGGGGCCGCGTTGCAGGCGGTCACCCGCAATCCGCTGGCCGACCCGGGGATCCTCGGGCTGAGCCAGGGCGCTGCGGCCGGGGTCGTCGTGGCCGTCGCGTCCGGGCTCGCCGGCGGCTTCGGCGGCTACGTCTGGTTCGCCTTCACCGGCGCGGTCGTCGCCGCGTGCCTGGTGTACGGCATCGCCGCGCGCGGGCGGGGCGGGGCCTCACCGGTGAAGCTGGCGCTGGCCGGGACGGCCCTGTCGGCGATGACGGCGGGGGCTACGACCGTCGTACTGACGGCGAGTTCGGCGACGCTGGACCAGTTCCGGTTCTGGCAGGTCGGAGCGCTCAGCGGCCGGGACGCGGACACGGTCGGGGCGATGCTGCCGTTCCTCGGCGCGGGGCTGCTTTCGGTGCTGTTGTGTGCCCGGGGGCTGGACGCGCTGGCGCTCGGTGACGAGGCGGCGCGGGCCCTGGGGCACCGGGTCGGGCTGGTGCGGGGTGTGGCCGCGGCGGGGGCGACGTTGCTGACGGCTGCGGCGGTGGCCGCGGCGGGGCCGATCGCGTTCGTGGGGCTGGCCGTGCCGCATCTGGCACGGCGGGTGGTGTCCGGGGGGCATCGGGTCGTGCTGCCGCTGTCCGGGCTGCTCGGGGCGGGGCTGCTGGTGGGGGCCGATGTGGCGGGGCGGGTGGTCCGGGCTCCCGCGGAGGTGCCGGCGGGGGTCATGACGGCGGTGGTGGGAGTGCCGGTGCTGGTGGTGCTGGTACGGCGCAGGGGAGCCGTGGCGTGACCCGTACCGCACGACTGCCCTCGGCCGGGCCGTCGCATGTCACCGTCCTGCGGCCCCACCCGCGTCTCTCCCTCCTCCTCCACCGCCGTTCCGCCGCCGTCGCCCTGGCGCTCGTCCTGCTCCTGGGCGCCGTGATGCTCGTCTCCGCCTGCGTCGGGCAGGCGTACGTACCGCCCGGCGAGGTGTGGCACACCCTGCGTACCGGGAGCGGGCCCCACGAGCTCGTCGTGGGCGAGTTGCGGGTGCCCCGGATCGTGCTGGGGGCGCTGGTGGGCGGGGCGCTGGGCGTGGCGGGGGCCTTGGTGCAGGCCGTGACGCGCAATCCGCTGGCCAGTCCGGATGTGATCGGGGTCGGGCACGGGGCCGCCGCCGCGACCGTGCTCGCGCTGGCGACGGGGGCGGTGGGTTCGCCGGGCGCGCTGCCCGCCGTGTCGGTCGCGGGCGGGCTGGCCGCCGCCGCGCTGGTCTATGTGCTGGCCTGGCGGCACGGCATGCAGCCGAGCCGGTTCGTGCTCACCGGGGTCGGGATCGGCGTCGCGCTGTCCGCCGTGGTGCAGCTGTATCTGACGGACAGCGAGCTGGAGGCCGCCGAGCAGGTCAAGCTGTGGCTCACCGGGAGTCTGAACGGGCGGGGCTGGGAGCAGGCCGGGCCGCTGACGGTGGTGTGTCTGCTGTGTCTGCCGGGGCTGGTGTGGGCGAGCCGGGCCGTACGCCCGCTGGGGCTCGGGCCCGAGACCGCGGCCTCGCTCGGCGTACGGGTGGGCCGGGCCCGGCTCGGACTGACGGTCCTGGGGGTGGTGCTCGCGGCGACGGCGACCGGCGCGGCGGGCCCGATCGGCTTTGTCGCGCTGACCGCTCCCCAGCTGGCGAGGCGGCTCACGCGCACGCCTCAGCTGCCGCTGCTCTCCTCGGCTCTGACGGGTGCGGTGATCCTGGTCGGCGCCGATCTGGCGGCCCGGACGCTGCTGCCACCGCTGGAGATCCCGGTCGGCGCGCTCACCGCGCTGGTGGGCGGGCCGTACCTGCTGTGGCTCCTGGGACGACGCTGAGGGCCCCGGCCCACGGCCGGGGCCCTCACTCTCGGACCGTCCGGTCTCAGATCGTCGCCGTGTCGATCACGAACCGGTACCGCACATCGCTGCCCTGCACCCGCTCGTACGCCTCGTTGATCTGGTCACCGCGGATCAGCTCGATCTCGGCACCGAGGCCGTGCTCGGCACAGAAGTCCAGCATCTCCTGGGTCTCCGGGATGCCGCCGATCATGGAACCGGCGAGCGACTTGCCGCCGCCGATCACCGAGAAGAGGCTGAGGGAGATCGGCTCCTCGGGGGCGCCGACGTTCGCCAGGGTGCCCTCGGGCTTCAGCAGCGCCAGGTAGGCGTTGAAGTCCAGCGGGGCCGACACCGTGGACACGATCAGGTCGAACGAGCCGTTCAGCTCCTCGAAGGTCTTCGGGTCGCTGGTGGCGTAGTAGTGGTCGGCGCCCAGCCGCAGGCCGTCCTCCTGCTTGCGCAGGGACTGCGACAGCACGGTCACCTCGGCACCGAGGGCGTGCGCGATCTTCACGCCCATGTGGCCGAGGCCGCCCAGGCCGACGATCGCGACCTTCTTGCCGGGGCCGGCGCCGAAGCGCTTGAGCGGGGAGTAGAGGGTGATGCCGGCGCAGAGCAGCGGCGCGGCGACATCGAGGGAGAGGCCGTCGGGGATGCGGACGACGAAGTTCTCGTCGACGACGACCTTCTGCGAGTAGCCGCCGTAGGTGGGCTCGCCGTCCCTGCCGACGGCGTTGTACGTCTGGATGTTGCCCTCGACGCAGTACTGCTCGCGTCCGGCCTTGCAGTTCTCGCACTCGCGGCAGGAGTCGACCATGCAGCCGACGCCCACGCGGTCGCCGACGGCGAACTTCGTCACGCCCGGGCCGACCTCGGTGACGACACCGGCGATCTCGTGGCCGGGGACCATCGGGAAGATCGCCTCACCCCAGCCCTCCTGGGCCTGGTGGATGTCGGAGTGGCAGATGCCGGCGAACTTGATGTCGATCAGGACATCGAACTCGCGGACCTCGCGGCGGTCGATGGTGGTGCGCTCCAGCGGAGCCTTGGGGGCGGGTGCGGCGTACGCGGCGACAGTGGTCATGCCGGGGTTCTCCTAGCGGGGGTTGTGTGCCCGGCTGCCTTCTGGATCCTCTGACCGGGCACGATCACCAGCGTGCCGAAAACGCGAGCGTCTACCCAGACCACGGTTTTGCGTACGCACACGGTGCGTACCACTGGCGGGGTCAGGCTCGTGTGCGTACGACCATGAATACTGGAGGGCATGGACGAACAGCCCGAACCCGTACAGGAGCCCGCAGCGCAGTCCGGCGGGGGCCTGGACCGGCGTGCCGAGCTCAGTGAGTTCCTGCGCACCCGGTGTGCCCGGCTGAAGCCGGAGGACGTGGGGCTGCCCGAGTTCGGGCGGCGGCGGGTGCCGGGGCTGCGCCGCGAGGAGCTGGCGCAGCTGGCCGGGGTGTCCGTGGCGTACTACACACGGCTGGAGCAGGGCAACGGGCGCAACGTCTCGGCGGAGGTGCTGGACGCGATCGCGCGCGCCCTGCGGCTGAACGACGCCGAGCACGCCCATCTGACGCACCTGGCGAAGCCGAAGCAGCACAAGAAGAAGCCGGTGGCGCGCACCCAGCAGGTGCGGCCGACGCTGCGGCATCTGCTGGACTCGATCGACACCGTCCCGGCGTACATCGTGGGGCGCCGCTCGGACGTCCTGGCGTGGAACCGGATGGCCGCGGCCCTCTTCGGCGACTGGGCGGAGCTGCCGGCTCCGGAGCGGAACTGGGCGCGGCTGGTGTTCCTGCGGCCCGGCTACCGCGATCTGTTCGTCGAGTGGGACCAGAAGGCCAAGGACATGGTCGGCTACCTGCGCATGGACGCGGGCTGCCACCCGGACGACCCGCAGCTGTCGGCGCTGATCGGCGAACTGTCGGTGAAGAGCGAGGAGTTCCGCCGTCTCTGGGCCGCCCACGACGTCAAGGAGAAGAGCTACGGCGTCAAGCGCATGCGGCACCCGCTGGTCGGCGATCTGACCCTGTCCTTCGAGACGTTCCGCCTGGTCGACGACACCGAGCAGTCCCTGATCACCTACCACGCGGAACCGGACACCCCGTCGGCCCAGGCCCTGCGCCTGCTGGCCAGCTGGGGGGCGGACGCGACACGTGCGGGGGCCGAAAGCCCGGCACCACCGGCCTGACACCGCCTGACACCGCCTGACACCGGCCTGAAATGCACGAACGGCCCGCCGGAAGCCGAGGCTTCCGGCGGGCCGCCCGCTAACGGCTGCTCACTTGCCGTAGTACGCGTTGTAGATCGAGATCGTCGACTTGTTGCCCTTCTTGTCGGCGATCTTGGCGTGGAAGGAGATGGCCTTCCCCTTCTCCGGGTTCTTGACGCTCACCTTGCCGTCCTTGACGGTGAGCTTCTTCCAGGTCTTGCCATAGTCGTACGACACGTACACCGACAGCGACTTCAGGTTGCTGCCCTTGGCCGCGCCCTCGACGGTGACCGGGATGCTGACCGTCTTGCCGGCCGGGACCTTGCTGTCCAGGCCCGTGGCCGCGTTGAAGCGGGCCGTGGAGGCGGGCAGCTGCTTGAGGTCGGTGGTCTTCTTCGAGCGGAACGTCCAGCTCGCGTCGATGCGGGTGGAGGCCGCCGCGACCTTGACGCTGCGCTTGACCGACGTCGTCAGCTTGTACTCGGCGTCACCGGCCGGGACCTTGAACGCCTCACCGCCGGTCAGCGGGTCGTCGTTGCTGCCGACCTTGGTGCCGTTGCGGTAGAGGGTCGTGTTCGCCGAGGTGAACAGCGAGGAACCCGGGTTGCCCTTGCCGTCGGCGAACAGCGGCAGGGAGCCATGGATCTGGTTGCCGTCACGGAACAGACCGAAGCCGGCGTTGATGCGCGGCCCGAAGACGGCCGTGTTGAACGTCTTCGAGTAGCTCTTGCCGCCGGCGAACTTCTGGCCGTCCAGCGAGTAGCCGGCCTCGAAGATCGGGAATCCGTCGGCGTCGACACCGCTGCTCTGGACGAAGTCGAGGTCCCACTTCACTCCGCCCAGGGTGGACAGGTGCAGCGTGCGCGTGCCCGGCAGGGCCTGGTCGACGTTGATCGAGGAGGCGCTGTTGCTCCACGGCAGCCAGCCGGTGGCGCCGATCGAGCCCTTCTTGCCGCCGGCCGCGGCACCGAGGCCCGCCTTCACCGTGGCGAGGTCGCCGGCCTTGTAGTGCTTGGTGTAGCCGGTGGCGAGCTGCTTGACCGAGCCGCCGCCGGTGACGCTGTACTGCTCCTTGTCACCCTTGGTCCAGTGACTGTCCCACTGCTGGGTCAGCGAACCGTCGGTGATCTGCGGGCCGACATGCGCGGTGCGGATGTCGGCGTAGGAGTCGAGGAACCAGCCGAACCCGTAGCTGGAGTCCCCCGCCGTCACGGTGTAGTCGGGCGAGGCGAACTCCGGCTTGGCCGCGGCGTCCGGCACGGTGATGCCGACCGGCTTGGCCTTGCGGGCGTCCAGCGTGATCGTCTGGTTCTTGGTGACGCTCAGCTTGGGCTGGGCGAGCCAGTCGGCGCCCGTGAACTGCTCCGGGTCGTCGCTCACGTAGATGTTCGTGTTGAGGACGTAGCCGCCCTTGGGCACCCGGGTGGTGACGGTGCCGTCCTCGTCGTACGGCGCGTAGAACTTGCCGCTGCCCGTGCCGGAGATGCCGGCCAGGTCGGCGGTGTAGCTCTTGGCGGGCTTGCCGTCCCGGTCGAGGAACTTCAGCGTGACGTCGTACGACTCGACCTCGCGCTGCACGGCGGCGGCCGTGCGGACACTGTGGCCGCCGCCCGTCGCCGTCACATACGCCGAGTACGCGCCGTCGACCGTGCCGCCCAGCTTGGTGTTCACGGTGAACGGGACGGAGGCCTTGCCGCCGGCCGGGACGGTCACCGAGGTGGCGCCCAGCTTGAAGAAGCCGGCCGGGACGGCCTGGCCCTTGGGGTTGGTGGCGGTCGACGTCAGCTTCAGCGTCACGTCCTTCGTACCGAGGTTGCGGTACGTCAGCTCCTTGGTGACCGGCTTGTCGTCGGTGTGCGGCCACTGCTGGACGCCGAAGCTCACCGAGCCCGGCTCGGCGATCACGGACTGCTTGATGGCCTGGTCGACCTGGATACGGCCCGAACCCTGCTGGTACGGGGTGTACTTGCCGCCCTTGGTGGAGCCGGTGAGGGCGCCCTTCAGCTCGGCGTACTTCCACGTCGGGTGCTGCTGCTTGAGGATCGCCGCCGCGCCCGCGACATGCGGGGTCGCCATCGACGTACCGGAGATCGACATGTAGCCGGCCGGGTTCTCGCCGACCTCCTGGGCTATCTGGTTGCCCGGGGCGGAGGCCGCGGTGATGTCCACGCCGGGCGCGGTCACGTCGGGCTTGAGAGCGCCGTCCATGCCGGGGCCACGGCTGGAGAAGTCGGCCAGGGCGTCCTTGTCGTCGACAGCGCCGACGGTCAGGGCCGCCGCGGCGCTGCCCGGGGAGCCGATGGTCTGTTCACCGTCGCCCTCGTTGCCTGCGGCGATGGCGAACAGGATGCCCTTCTCCTCGGAGAGCTTGTTCACCGCCGCTTCCAGCGGGTCGATCGCGGGTGTGTCGCCGCCGCCCAGGCTCATGTTGACGACGTCGGCGCCCTCGGCGGCGGCCCACTCGATGCCGGCGAGGACCTCGGAGTCGCTGCCGAATCCGCCGTCGTCGAGCACCTTGCCGTTGAGGATCTTCGCGCCGGGCGCGACACCCTTGTACTTGCCGCCCGACTTCGCGCCGGTGCCCGCCGCGATCGAGGCGACGTGCGTGCCGTGGCCGACCTTGTCGGTGGTGTCGGGCGAGGTGGTGAAGTTCTTGGCGCCGATCACCTGGCCCTTGAGGTCGGCGTGGGTGGCGTCGACACCGGTGTCCAGGACGGCGATCTTCACGCCCTTGCCGTCATAGCCGGCCGACCAGGCCTTGGGGGTGCCGATCTGCGCGACGGACTTGTCGAGGCTGGCCTTGCGGACGCCGTCGAGCCAGACGTGCGCGATGCCGGAGGCGGTCTTGTCGCCGTTGGTGACCGCGTCCCACAGCTCGGGCGTGTCCTCCTTGGGCGTCTGCACCGCGTCCGCGTTCACGGACTTCAGCGAGTGGCTCAGCGTGCCCGCGTCGCGGACGTCGGCCTTGGCGGCCGTGGCGCTGCCCCGGTAGCCGACGATGACCTTCAGGCCCTTCTTCTGGGCCTTGCGGGTCGTGGACTTGTTGAGCTCGGTGACGTCGAAGAGCCGCTGGTCGAGCTTGCCGGTGGCGACCAGGCGGGCCGCGTCGGCGGGGATGACGAGGGTGTGGCCGTCGAGCTTGCGGACCTGGACGGGAATGTCCTCGCGTCCCTTGGCCCGCTCCAGGCCGACGACGCGCCCCTTGGCGTCCAGGACGACCCGGTCGCCGGTGATCAGAGTGACGCGCTGCTTGGCGGTGAGCGAGGTGGACTTGGAGGCTGCGGCCGTCTGCTCGCCGTTCGCCGACGCCGGGCTGGTCATTCCCGCCGCCAGGGCTACGGCCGCCGCTGTGGCGACCGTGGCCGCGCACGCCTTTTTCACTTGTCTGCGCAAGTTTCCCCCTTGCCGAAGAACCAGGTGAATTCCCCGTTCACCCGGCCGGGGGTGGTCTCGTACGCATGGCCGTACACCCCCCGGAAAACGAAGTATGCCGAGGGGTGATCAGGTGCTCAATAGATGAGAAGAGGGTAAGAATTCCGTCGGCCGACTGTTACACGGCCGCCGGAACTCCGTTACAGCACCGCAGGGTTACGCCGCCCGGGCGGGACAAGACGGAAGCCGCCGCCCGGCCCCGTTCCGGGGCGGGCGGCGGCTTCCCTTCAGGAGCTGCCGGAGCTATCGGGCCGTCAGGCCTCCGAACCGGCCTTCCAGTCGGCCCAGCTCATGTTCCAGCCGTTGAGGCCGTTGTCCGGCGCGACCGTCTTGTCGCCGGTGTTCTGGACGACGACCACGTCACCGAGGATCGAGTTGTTGTAGAACCACGCGCCCGGCGTCTTCGGGTCACCGGCGCCCTTCACGTCCTGGAGGCCGACGCAGCCGTGGCTGGTGTTCGCGCTACCGAAGATGGACTTCGCGCCCCAGTAGTTGCCGTGGAGGAAGGTGCCGCTGGCGGAGAGGCGAATGGCGTGCGGCACGTCCTTGATGTCGTACTCGCCCTTGCCGTCGTCGTCCGTGAAGCCCACGGTCGCGCCGTTCATGCGCGTCTCCTTGAACTTCTCGGACATCACCATGATGCCCTCGTAGGTCTTGTTCTCGGGCGAGCCGGCGGAGATCGGGATGGTCCGCACGGTCTTGCCGTCCTGCGTGATCTTCATCTGCTTGGTCTTCGCGTCGACGTACGAGACCTGGTTGCGGCCGATCTTGAAGGTGACCGTCTTCTGCTGGACCCCGTAGACACCCTCGGCTCCCTCGACACCGTCGAGCGCGAGCTTCAGCGTGACGGTGGAGCCTTCCTTCCAGTACTCCTCGGGGCGGCAGTCCATGCGGTTGGCGTTGAACCAGTGGCAGGCGACCTCCTGGCCACCGGTCGTGCTGACCTTGATGCCCTTCTGGACGGCGGCCTTGTTGGTGATCGCCTTGTCGAAGTTGATCGAGACCGGCATGCCGACGCCGACGGTGGTGCCGTCGTCCGGGGTGAAGTTGCCGATGAAGCTGTTGGCGGGGGAGACCGTGGTGAACGAGGCGTTCTCGTGGGCGACCCGGCCGTCGGAGTCCTTGGCCTCGGCGGCGAGCTTGTAGTTCGTGGAGCGCTCCAGCTGGGTGTTGGGCTTCCAGCTCTTCTTGTCGGCGGATATCTCGCCGCTGACCTCCGTGCCGTCGGACGTCGTCATCGTGACCTCCGTGAGCGTGCCCTTGCTCACGGTGACGGCGGCGGAGTTGTTGATGGAGGCGTTGTCGGAGCCGTCCTCGGGCGTGATCTTGATCTGGGCCGCGGAGGTCTTCTTGGCCGCGGCCTCGTCGACCTTCGACTGGGAGCTGTCGCCCCCGTCACTCCCGGAGGCGTTGTCGTCGCCGCCGGTACAGGCCGAGAGCGCCAGCACTCCACCGAGCAGTGCGGACGCGACCGCCAGGCCCTTGCGCCGCTTACTGACCGTTATCACACGCTTCTCCATCGTTGCCGATTTCCCCAAGACCCCGAGTGTGTCCCCGTCAAAGACCAAGTGCCCCCGCGTGAACTCGTGAGTCCTCGTCGAGACCTTTCAACGCTACGACCGGTTCGTCCGGTTCCCCATGTGACACAGGTGTGGGGATCACCACGTCCGCGGCGCGGAGGGTGATGGCACGCATCCATGGTGCGGATGGTGCTGGTGCGGTCGGTGCGTCGCTTGAGACGACACAACCCCGGGCGGCGGTTGCCACCCGGGGTCATGTTTCCCCGAGCCGCCTCAGCCGGCCGCGCGCGCCCGGCTTCCGCCGTCCCCTTCGCCGCTGTCCTCACCGTCGATCAGGTCGTACTCGCCCTCATCATCATCCTCGTCGTAGTCCCAGTCCGGCGAATCGGGGTCGTACTCGATCCGCTCGCTGCTCCAGGAGGCCTGCTGGAGTTCGACCCCCGGGACCTGGCTGACCAGGTCGAACGGGTCCACGAGGTACGCGAGTGCCTCCGCGGTGTCTTCCGTCACAGCGCTCTCGGCGTGTACCCGTTCCGACGCCGGCAACTCGGCGTCGTCGGCGATCCGGCGGAGCGCGGACTTGGTGACCGCGTCCGCGTCGCCGACCTCCAGAACGAGTTCCACCCGAACCCGTACAAAACGTGATGTCTCAGGAGTGCTCATGGCGGGAGCGTACGTCCAGGATCTCCCGTGACTTTCCCGTGACCCGCGCCTTTTACTAACATCACCCCACACGGCCAATTCGCCAGTGCCACAAGGGGATCGATATTCCGTGTCATCCGCTCGCCGCCCGTTGCTGACCACCACCGCCGCAGCGACCCTGCTGGGCGCCCTGTGGTTCGTCCCGTCCGCCAACGCGACGTCGGACTCCCCGGTGAGAGACGCGGTCTCGGCGAGCCCGTCGCCGCAGGTCACAGAGCAGGCGCGGATCGCGGCCACGACAGCGGGCGACTCCGTCACCGACACCCGGCTCGCCGACACGGGCAGCTTCGACAGCACGCCCTACGTGGCCGGCGGCACGATGTTCCTGATGCTGGGCGCGGGCTTCGTCGCCTATTCGGTCCGCCGGGAACGACTCGGCCTCTGAGCGCACTTGGCGCGGGGCCCCGCCGGACAGCGGGACCCCGGCCGCGTTCGTCGTACTACTGGAGCGGTCCGGTGACCGTCTCGACCGCGGCGAGCAGCCGCCCGTCGCGCACGAACGCGTCCGCTCCGGCCAGGTCGGGCGCCAGGAACCGGTCCGGCCCGGGACCCTGAACTCCCGCTTCCCGTACGGCGTCGATGACCGCCCGCGTCGCGGGCGCGGGCGTCAGTCCCTCCCGCAGCTCGACGGCGCGCGTGGCGGCGTACAGCTCGACGGCGAGGACCCGGGTGAGGTTGTCGACGGCCGTGCGCAGCTTGCGCGCCGCCGACCAGCCCATCGAGACATGGTCCTCCTGCATCGCGGAGGACGGGATCGAGTCGGCGGACGCCGGTACGGCGAGCCGCTTCAGCTCGCTCACCAGGGCGGCCTGCGTGTACTGAGCGATCATCAGGCCCGAGTCCACACCGGCGTCGTCGGCCAGGAACGGCGGCAGGCCGTGACTGCGGTTCTTGTCGAGCAGCCGGTCGGTGCGCCGCTCGGCGATGGAGCCGAGGTCGGCGACGGCGACGGCGAGGAAGTCCAGGACGTAGGCGACCGGCGCCCCGTGGAAGTTGCCGTTGGACTCCACTCGCCCGTCGGGCAGCACCACCGGGTTGTCCACCGCCGACGCCAGCTCGCGGTCGGCGACCAGCCGGGCGTGGGCCATGGTGTCCCGCCCGGCCCCGGCGACCTGCGGGGCGCAGCGCACCGAGTAGGCGTCCTGGACACGTGGGGCGTCGTCCTGGTGGTGCCCGGTCAGGCCCGAACCCTTCAGCACGGCGAGCATGTTGGCGGCGCTGGCGGCCTGCCCCGGGTGCGGCCGGATGGCGTGCAGTTCGGGCGCGAGGACCCGGTCGGTGCCGAGCAGGGCCTCCATCGACAGGGCGGCCGTGATGTCGGCGGACCGGTAGAGCGTGTCCAGGTCGGCCAGGGCCATGATCAGCATGCCGAGCATGCCGTCGGTGCCGTTGAGGAGGGCGAGGCCCTCCTTCTCGCGCAGTTCGACGGGCTGGATGCCGTGTGCGGCGAGGAGTTCGGCGGCCGGGCGTACGACACCGTCCGGGCCCTCGGCGTCCCCCTCGCCCATGAGCGCGAGCGCGCAGTGGGACAGCGGTGCGAGGTCGCCGGAGCAGCCGAGGGAGCCGTACTCGTGCACGACCGGGGTGATACCGGCGTTGAGGAGGTCGGCCATCGTCTGCGCCACCTCGGGCCGTACGCCGGTGCGCCCGGAGCAGACGGTCTTCAGCCGCAGGAACATCAGGGCCCGTACGACCTCACGCTCCACCCTCGGCCCCATCCCCGCGGCGTGCGAGCGGACGATGTTGCGCTGGAGCTGTGCGCGCAGCTCCGGGCTGATGTGCCGGGTCGCCAGGGCCCCGAAGCCGGTGCTCACGCCGTACACGGGGTCCGGCTTGGCCGCCAGCGCCTCCACGATCTCGCGGGCCGCGGCGAGGGCGGCCACCGCCTCGGCGGAGAGCTCGACGCGGGCACCGGCACGCGCCACGGCGAGCACGTCGGACGCGGTCACGCCGGACGTCCCCACCACCACAGTGTGCATATCCATATTCAGGAGCGTACGCAGTGAATTCGATGATGTCACCACTGGGGGCGGGGTTCACCCCTTACCGATACGTCACACGGCCGCTCCCTACGGCGCGTGCCGCCCCCGGAAACGCCGGCGCTCCCCGTCGGCCCCCTTGGACGGCTCGTCCGCCAGCCGCATGACGGGATCATCCGGCCCGGCCCGGCCCGCGACCACCGGCCGGGCGGCCCGCTCGGCCTTGGCCCGGTACTGGGCCGCGTCCGCGAGCCGGAACAGCCGCCGCGCGGAGCGTACGGGCCCGATCGGATCCTCGGTGGAGGCGACCCCGCAGGCCACTCCGTCCCCGAGCTCCAACTCGGACGCCCGGCGGCACAGTTCGCCGGCCGCCTTCACGACCTGGTCGGCGGGCGGCCCGACCGCGAGCAGACAGAACTCGTCCCCGCCGAGCCGCGCCGCGAGCGCCCCCGGCAGCATGGCCCCGCACAGCGAAAGCACCGAGCCGAAACGCTCCAGGAGCCGGTCGCCGACCTCGTGCCCATGGGTGTCGTTGACCCGCTTGAGCCCGTTCAGATCGCAGACCACGAGACTGACGACCGTGCTGTCCCTGCGGTGCCGCTCGATCGCCTGCTCCAGGCGTACGTCCACGGCACGGCGGTTGGCGAGTCCCGTCAGCGCGTCGGTGAACGCGAGCCGCCGGGCCTCCTCAAGCCGCTCGGCCTGGGCTATGCCGGCGGCCACCACGGAGGCCAGGACGGTCGCGAAGTCGGCGTCGGCCCGCTCGAAGACGACCTCACCGGCCGGGCGGGCGACGTACAGCTCGCCCCAGGCCCGCCCGTGCAGCACGATCGGCGCGACCACGCAGCAGCTCCGGCCCCGTCGGCGCAGGGCGGCGACGCGCTGATGGCAGTACCCGGGACGCCGCCCGGCGGCGGGCCCTTCGGCGGTCTCCACCCACGCGTCGGGCTCTCCGCCCTCCGCCGCCCACCGCTCGTGCAGGAACTCGGTGATCTCCGCGAACTGGTGCACCGGATAGGCCTCGTCCTCCGGGAACTCCTCCTCCCCGTCGGCCAGCACACCCACGTTCACGAGGACTTTCAGCCGCCCGAGCTCCCGCTCCCACACCGACAGCGCGGCGAAACTCCCGCCCAGCGCCCGGCACGCCCCGGCAGCCGCCGCACGCCACGCCTCACGCGGCCCGTGCGCGGCCGCCATCCCCTGAGCCAACGCGACGACGGCCACCAGCCGTCTGTCCTCACCCATCACTCCAGGCTAGGGACTTTTCAGCCAATCCGTTCAGTGGACGACGCGAACGGGGCGGCCCCAGCTGCCCTAGCTGCGGGCATGCGCCGCCCCAGCTGCGGGCATGCGTGCCGCTAGGGGCGGCACGGGTGGGCGGTGGGGGTCCCCCCGCTCGAGCGAAGCCGAGAGTGGGGGAGGCACCCCGCAACGCCGGGCTGCGCACCCACCCGCCCCCCAGCAGCAACGCCGAGTACCGGACAACAACCCCCAGCTCACTCCCCCGGCCACTCCGGCTTCCGCTTCTCATTGAACGCGGCAACCCCCTCCGCCCGATCCCCGGAGAACGCCACCGCCCTCCACGCCGCGTCCTCCACCTCGAGCCCGGCCCGCAGATCCAGCCCCTGCCCCAACCGCAACGCCCGCTTCGCCGCCCGCAACCCCACCGGCGAATTCCCCGCGATCCGAGAGGCCAGCTCCAGCGCCACCTCCCGATCCCGCCCCTCCTCCACCACCTGATCGACCAGCCCCAACTCGCCCGCCTCCACGGCCTCCACCCGCCGCGCCGAGAAGATCAGCTCAGCCGCCCGTGCCGCCCCCACCCGACGCGGCAGCAACTGCGTGCCCCCACCCCCGGGAATCACCCCCACCGACACCTCCGGCAGCCCCACCACCGCCGTACGGTCCGCCACGATCACGTCACACGCGAGCGCCAGCTCGAACCCGCCCCCCAGCGCGAACCCGTGCACCGCCGCCACCGTCGGCACCGGCACCTCCAGCACCCCGGTGTACGCCCCACGCGCCACCGGCCGCTGCCGCACCAGCTCCGCGTCGCTGAACGAGTTCCGCTCCTTCAGGTCGGCCCCCACGCAGAACGCCCGCTCATGCGTCGAGGTCAGCACGACCACCCGTACGTCCCGGTCCTCCCCCAGCGCCGCGCACGCCCCGGCGATGGACCGCGCCATCCCGGTCGACACGGCGTTCATGGCCTTGGGCCGGTCGAGGACAAGCTCCGCGACATGCCCCTGCTCATGCCGCCGCACCAGCACGAACTCCCCGAACCGTTCCTCGTTCATGACACCCTCCGGTTAACGCGGGTTAACAACCTCACCGCCCCGATCATCCCAGCCGCACCCCACGCACGAAAGAGCGGACGCGACCGGTTCCCACACCCTCGCCCGCCCACCCGTTCGAGTGACATCACCTCAATTCCGGCCCGACCGCCCATGGGAGCGCATAGCGTGCGTCCGCCAACGGCGCACAGGGGGTGCGTGCGCTACGGGGAGGGACCGTGATGAGGGCGAACACACCGACCAGGCCACAGTGGGACACCGGGGCTGCCACGGCGCCCCGCCGAACGGGGCCGACCGCACCCGCCGAGCCGCCGCCCCAGGCGGAGACCGGCCCCTTCACCCCCCGGGTCCGGGGCCGCCACCGCAAGCCCCGCTCCCACAAGGCCCTCCTCGCCGCAGGCGGCCTCGCCCTGGCCGCCGGCGCCCTGAGCCTCGTACGTCTGGCCCCCGGCCCGAGCCCCGACGGCGTCGGCACCGTCGAGGCCGAACCCCGCCCGGACCCGGTCACCACCGGCACGGACACGGACCGGACCGCCGACACGGCCGCGACCTTCCCGGCCGCCACCCCCGAGGTCAGCCCCTCGTCACCCACGGTCCTGGGCGGCCTGACCCCGTCCCCGGCCACCAGGGGCGCACGCCCGGCCCCGCCCGCCGCGACCGGCACCCGAGGGACCGGCACGACCGCCGCTCACCGCCCCACGACCATCCCGGACACACCGAACACGCCGAACACCCCGGCACCGGCCACCCAGGACAACGCCCCACGCCCGGCCCCGGCCGCGCCCGCTCCTCCGAGCCGGACCACGCCCGCTCCGGCGCCCGAGCCCGAGAAACCGAGGAAACCGGACGACCCCGGCCTCTGTGTGCCGGTCATCGGCCTGTGTGTGGACACACCGGGCCGCCCCGGCTGACCGCCCCTGTCAGCTCAGCCCAGGTCCCGCCGCGTGAGCAGCCACGGCTCCACGACGCCCAGCCCACGCACGGGCCGCTGCCACATCGGCTGCAGCCCGAACCGGTACGCCGGAGGCTCCTCGCCCTCCTTCTCCGCCGCCGCTGCCTCCTCGGCCGCCTCCGCCTCGGAGGAGGGGGCGTCCTGCGTGCGGATCAGCTCCTCGGCGAAGGCGGTGTCGACGAGGACGGCGTCCTTCGGAGCTATCGAGGTGAGCCGGGAGGCCAGGTTCACGGTCGTACCGAAGACATCGCCCATCCGGGTGGTCACGGTGCCGAACGCCATGCCGACGCGCAGCTCCGGCATCGTCTCGTCGTGCGCCATGGTCTCGATCAGCCGCAGGGCGATCTCGGCGGCGACACCCGCGTCGTCGGCGGCGTACAGCACCTCGTCGCCGAGGGTCTTGATCAGCCGTCCGCCGTTCGCGGCCACCAGGTCGGCGGCCGTGGTCTCGAAGGCCTCGACCAGCTCGCCGAGCTCCTCCTCCTCCATCCGGCGGGTGAGCCGGGTGAAACCGACCAGGTCCGCGAAGCCCACGGCGAGGCGCCGGTCGACCATCTCCTCGTCGTCGGCTGCCTGCACGACCCGTCCGGCCGAGGCGGCCAGCTGACGCCGCCAGACATAGACCAGGAACTCCTCCAGCTCGGGCAGGAGCAGCTCGACGATCGGGTACGTCACCTCGGTGCGCGTCATGCCCGGCTCGGGCGGCTCGGTCAGCCCCTCCAGGAACGAGTCGATCTGCCACTCGGCGAGCCGTGCGGTGGTCTGCCCCGTGGACCGGGCCACCTGTACGGCCATCGCCTCGCTCAGCAGCCCGGCCTCGACGAGACCGGCGAGACGCCGCAGGGCGAGTACGTCCGCCTCGGTGAGGGCCTTGGCCTGCCCGATGTCGGCGAAGCCCATCGCCCGCCAGAAGCGGGAGGCCAGTTCCATGGAGACACCGGCGCTACGGGCCGCCTGAAACGGCGTGTACCGGCGCTCGGCCCCCAGAATGAGCCCTTCGAGGCGCAGGGCGAGCGGGTCCTCGCCGGGGTCGGCGCCCTGCGCGTCCGTGCCGGAATCCGGGTCTTCGACGGTCACGCGTGCTGCCCTTCCGATCTGTCACGGTCATGTATCGACCGGCCTCAACTCTACGGCAGGTGTGCGCCAGCTCACTCCGTCAGGCCCAGCTGCGGGCATGCGTGCCGCTAGGGGCGGCACGGGTGGGCGGTGGGGGTCCCCCCGCTCGAGCGAAGCCGAGAGTGGGGGAGGCACCTCGTCGCGCCGAGCTGCGCACCCACCCGCCCCCAGCCCTCACGCCGAGCACCTGTCAAGCAGGCCGCAAGTGGACAATGTCCCCGGCCCCCACCGGCTCCTGCACCCCGTCCTCCGTAGCCAGCACCAACCGCCCGTCCCCATCCACAGCCACGGCCTCCCCCACCACGCCCCGATCCCCCGGCAACTCCGCCCGCACGGTCCGCCCGAGCGTCGCGCACGACGCCGCATACGCCTTCTGCAATCCGCTCACCCCCGGGTCACCCCCCGCCGCGCGCCACTTCCCGTACCACTCCTCCAGAGAACGAAGGACCCCCCGCAGCAGCGGATCCCGATCCGTACTCACCGCACCGGCCAGCCCCACCGACCCCGCCGTAGGCACCGGCAGCTCGTTCTCCCTCAGCGAGACATTGAGGCCGACCCCGATCACGACCCCGTCGTCACCGGCCCGCTCGGCGAGGATCCCCCCGGCCTTGCGTTCCTCGCCCCGCACCGTGACCAGCACGTCGTTCGGCCACTTCAGGGCCGTGTCCACACCCGCCGCCCGCGACAGCCCCGTCGCCACCGCCACACCGGTGAGCAGCGGCAGCCACCCCCACCGCCCCACCGGCACCTCGCCCGGCGTGAGCAGCACGGAGAAGAACAGGCCCGACCGCGGCGGCGCCGTCCACTGCCGGTCCAGCCGGCCGCGCCCGGCCGTCTGCTCCTCGGCGACGAGCACCGCCCCCTCGGCGGCCTCACCCTTCGCCGCCCGGGCCACGAGGTCGGAGTTGGTGGAGCCGGTGCGCTGCACCACGTCCAGCTCCGACCACAGCCCTCCCTCCCGCACCAGCCCCCGGCGCAGGGCGGTGACATTGAGGGGCGGACGGTCCAGGTCCGACCAACGGCTGCCGTTCGGCTCTTGCGGCTCTGCTGCATCTCGCGGCGTCATGCAAGCCACCCTAGGTGTGGTAAACGCCGCACTGCCGACCTGGAGGCACCGCACTACTCTACGGATGAGTAACCGTCCCCCCTTTTGAGCAGGCAGGGAGCCGCATCCCGATGTCCGAGCCGGAAGAGCTGCAGCAGCCCGACATCCACACGACCGCGGGCAAGCTCGCGGATCTCCAGCGCCGTATCGAGGAAGCGACGCACGCCGGCTCCGCACGCGCCGTCGAGAAGCAGCACGCCAAGGGCAAGCTGACGGCCCGTGAGCGGATCGAACTCCTCCTGGACGAAGCCTCCTTCGTCGAACTGGACGAGTTCGCCCGGCACCGGTCCACCAACTTCGGACTGGACAAGAACCGCCCGTACGGCGACGGCGTCGTCACCGGGTACGGCACCGTCGACGGCCGCCCCGTCGCCGTCTTCTCGCAGGACTTCACGGTCTTCGGCGGGGCGCTCGGCGAGGTCTACGGCCAGAAGATCGTCAAGGTCATGGACTTCGCCCTGAAGACCGGCTGCCCGGTCATCGGCATCAACGACTCCGGCGGGGCCAGGATCCAGGAGGGCGTCGCCTCACTCGGCGCCTACGGCGAGATCTTCCGCCGCAACACCCACGCCTCGGGTGTCATTCCGCAGATCAGCCTGGTGGTGGGCCCGTGCGCGGGCGGAGCCGTGTACTCCCCGGCCATCACCGACTTCACGGTCATGGTCGACCAGACCTCGCACATGTTCATCACCGGGCCCGACGTCATCAAGACCGTCACCGGCGAGGACGTCGGTTTCGAGGAGCTCGGCGGCGCCCGCACCCACAACGCGACCTCGGGCGTGGCCCACCACATGGCCGGGGACGAGAAGGACGCCATCGAGTACGTCAAGCAGCTGCTGTCGTATCTGCCGTCCAACAACCTCTCCGAGCCGCCGGTCTTCGCGGAGGAGGCCGACCTCGAGATCACCGACGAGGACCGCGAGCTGGACGTCATCGTCCCGGACAGCGCGAACCAGCCGTACGACATGCACGCGGTGATCGAGCACATCCTGGACGACGCCGAGTTCTTCGAGACGCAGCCGCTGTACGCGCCGAACATCGTCACCGGCTTCGGGCGGGTCGAGGGCCACCCCGTCGGCATCGTCGCCAACCAGCCGATGCAGTTCGCCGGCTGCCTCGACATCACCGCCTCCGAGAAGGCGGCCCGCTTCGTGCGCACCTGCGACGCCTTCAACGTCCCGGTCATCACCTTCGTGGACGTCCCCGGCTTCCTGCCCGGCGTCGACCAGGAGCACGACGGCATCATCCGCCGCGGCGCCAAGCTGATCTACGCCTACGCCGAGGCCACCGTCCCGCTCATCACGATCATCACGCGCAAGGCCTTCGGCGGCGCCTACGACGTCATGGGCTCCAAGCACCTGGGCGCCGACCTCAACCTCGCCTGGCCCACCGCCCAGATCGCCGTCATGGGCGCCCAGGGCGCGGTCAACATCCTGCACCGCCGCACCCTCGCGGAGGCGGAGGCTGGCGGCGAGGGCCTGGAGGCGGTCCGGGCCCGGCTGATCCAGGAGTACGAGGACGCCCTGCTCAACCCCTACGTCGCGGCCGAGCGCGGCTACGTCGACGCGGTGATCATGCCGTCCGACACCCGCTGCCATGTCGTACGGGGTCTGCGTCAACTGCGCACGAAGCGGGAATCCCTGCCTCCGAAGAAGCACGGCAACATCCCCCTCTAGCCCGCAGCGACCCCAGGAGGCGCACATGACGATCAAGGTCGTACGGGGCAACCCGACCCCGGAGGAGCTGGCCGCCGCACTGGCGGTGGTCAGGGCCCGCGCCGCGGCGGCGACAGAGACCCCGCCCGGCGCACCGGCCCCCCGTGACTCCTGGTCCGACCCGTCCCGCATCGCGGCCCACCGCCTGCCCCAGCCGGGCCCGGCGGCCTGGGGCCGCACGTACTGGCCGAGCTAGAGCTCTCGCCCTCAGGGGCGCGGGGAACCGCGCACGGCGGAACAACGCGGGGCGCCGATTTGAGTACCCCTACTCAGGCGCCCCGCCCTGCCAAGCCGCACGCTGGACTCATGCTGTGGTCCGACCCCGAGAACGAACCGCCGAAAGAACTCCGCGACATGCAGGACATGCTTCGGCGGCTGGGCGTTCTCATGGCACTGGCCATGTTCGTGGGCATGCTGGTGATCGGCATCAGGTGAGCCGGCCTCGCCCGATTGACTAACCTGACCGCATGACCGCTCAGCGCCGCAGGCGACTCGTCCTCGCCTCCCAGTCCCCCGCCCGGCTCGGACTGCTCCGCCAGGCCGGACTCACCCCCGAGGTGATCGTGAGCGGCGTCGACGAGGACGCCGTCACCGCCCCCACCCCCGCCGAGCTGGCGCTCGCCCTCGCCGAGGCGAAGGCCTCCGTCGTGGCGGCCCGGCCGGAGGTCAAGGGCGCGCTGGTGATCGGCTGCGACTCGGTGCTCGACCTGGACGGCCAGGCCCTCGGCAAGCCCGCGGACGCCGAGGAGGCCACCGCCCGCTGGAAGTCGATGCGCGGCCGCGCCGGCACCCTCCAGACCGGCCACTGCGTCTACGACACGCTCACCGGCCGCTACGTCTCCGCCACCGCGTCCACGGTCGTCCACTTCGGCGACCCGACGGACGAGGAGATCGCCTCCTACGTCGCCTCCGGCGAACCTCTCTACGTCGCCGGGGCCTTCACCCTGGACGGCCGCTCGGCCCCGTTCATCAACGGCATCGACGGCGACCACGGCAACGTGATCGGCATCAGCCTGCCCCTGGTCCGACGGCTCCTCGCCGATCTGGGCGTCGGCATCACGGAGTTGTGGGCGCCGGCGGAGCGATGACCGGCTCGGCCGGGCGGTCGTACGTCATCAGCAGCAGGACGATCAGGCCGAGCACCAGCATCATGAACAGGAACGCGGGCCAGCCGACGAGACCCCAGGTGAAGGCGCCCAGCAGTCCGTGGACGACCGCCGCGCTGATCAGCAGCACCCGCCCGAGGCCCGCCGGGGGGCGGTCCCGCAGCGCCACGAGCAGGGCGACCAGGCCGCACAGGGCGAAGTAGAGGCCGAAGGCGATCCCGCCGATCTTCGACGACACCGACATCATGTGCGGATCGAGCCCGGCCAGCGACATGTCCTGCCGGTCGACGACGACCCCGAGGAACCAGTTCAGCGCGGCGATGCCGAACGCCTCACCGAAGAGCACCAACGCCACGACCCACGCCACCGGCCTGCGCACCACCGGGCCCACCCTCTTACCCCTAGTACGTTCGAGACATCGCGAACGCTACTGACAGGTAAACCCTGGGACAAGGGTTCCGCGGCGGGCAAAGAATCATTGGGCCATTCGTAGGGACTCCACAAAGAAACAGAGTGGCCCGCAGCACGTGATGACAGAGACCTTGACCACAGGAGACGGCTAGGGTTTCCCGCAGGAGTGCTGCGTACCGCGGTGCGACAAGGGATTTCGCGGGTCGAGCGAGCCTCGCATCACGCTCCGTGTGGGCAAGCTCACCACTGGGGACGGGTCGAAGTGCCGTGTCGGCAGTCCCTAAACTCGGCTTGTTTCAAGGAGGGAGCCTCATCGTGCGCAAGGTGCTCATCGCCAACCGTGGCGAAATCGCTGTCCGTGTGGCCCGGGCCTGCCGGGATGCCGGCATCGCGAGCGTGGCCGTCTACGCCGACCCGGATCGGGACGCTCTGCATGTCCGCGCCGCGGATGAGGCGTTCGCCCTGGGCGGTGACACCCCGGGCACCAGCTATCTCGACATCGAGAAGGTGCTGAACGCCGCGCGGGAGTCGGGCGCGGACGCCATCCACCCGGGCTACGGCTTTCTCTCCGAGAACGCTGACTTCGCCCAGGCTGTCCTGGACGCGGACCTGATCTGGATCGGCCCGCCCCCGCAGGCGATCCGCGACCTCGGTGACAAGGTCGCCGCCCGGCACATCGCGCAGCGCGCGGGCGCCCCGCTGGTGGCGGGCACGCCCGACCCGGTCTCCGGCGCCGACGAGGTCGTCGCCTTCGCCGAGGAGCACGGTCTGCCGATCGCCATCAAGGCGGCCTTCGGCGGCGGCGGCCGCGGCCTGAAGGTCGCGCGCACGCTCGAAGAGGTGCCCGAGCTCTACGACTCGGCGGTGCGTGAGGCGGTCGCCGCCTTCGGGCGCGGCGAGTGCTTCGTCGAGCGCTACCTGGACAAGCCGCGGCACGTGGAGACCCAGTGCCTGGCCGACCAGCACGGCAACGTCGTCGTGGTCTCCACCCGTGACTGCTCCCTCCAGCGCCGGCACCAGAAGCTGGTGGAGGAGGCGCCCGCCCCCTTCCTGTCCGACGCGCAGGTGGAGGAGCTGTACTCGGCCTCCAAGGCGATCCTGAAGGAGGCCGGCTACGTCGGCGCCGGCACGGTCGAGTTCCTCGTCGGCCTGGACGGCACGATCTCCTTCCTCGAGGTCAACACCCGCCTCCAGGTGGAGCACCCGGTCACCGAGGAGGTCGCGGGCATCGACCTCGTCCGCGAGATGTTCCGCATCGCCGACGGCGAGGTGCTCGGCTACGACGACCCGGTGCTGCGCGGTCACTCCTTCGAGTTCCGCATCAACGGCGAGGACCCGGGCCGCAACTTCCTCCCGGCTCCCGGCACGGTCACGAAGTTCGACCCGCCGGCCGGCCCGGGTGTCCGCCTGGACGCGGGCGTGGAGTCCGGCTCGGTCATCGGCCCGGCGTGGGACTCCTTGCTGGCCAAGCTGATCGTCACCGGCCGCACGCGCAAGGAGGCCCTGGAGCGGGCCTCCCGCGCGCTGGAGGAGTTCCAGGTCGAGGGCATGGCGACGGCGATCCCGTTCCACCGTGCGGTGGTGAAGGACGCGGCGTTCGCTCCCGAGCTCACCGGCTCGTCCGACCCGTTCACGGTCCACACCCGCTGGATCGAGACGGAGTTCGTCAACGAGATCAAGCCCTTCGCCGCGCCGGCCGACGCCGCCGAGGAGGAGGAGCTGGACCGCGAGACGGTCGTCGTCGAGGTCGGCGGCAAGCGCCTGGAGGTCTCCCTTCCGGCCTCGCTGGGCATGTCCCTGGCCCGTACGGGCCTGGCGGCGGGCGCCAAGCCCAAGCGCCGCGCGGCGAAGAAGTCGGGCCCCGTCGCCTCCGGCGACACCCTCGCGTCCCCCATGCAGGGCACCATCGTCAAGGTGGCCGTCGAGGAGGGCCAGGAGGTCAAGGAGGGCGACCTGGTCGTCGTCCTGGAGGCCATGAAGATGGAGCAGCCCCTCAACGCGCACAGGTCGGGCACGATCAAGGGCCTGAGCGCGGAGATCGGCGCGTCGGTCACGTCCGGCGCGGCCATCTGCGAGATCAAGGACTGAACCGGCCACGCGTAACACCTACGGCGCGGCCCCGAGTCGGGGCCGCGCCGTAGGTGCGGGTTCTCGTAGCTGCGGGCATGCGCACCGCCCCAGCTGCGGGCATGCGTGCCGCTAGGGGCGGCACGGGTGGGCGCAGCGGCACCTCGCCGCGCCGAGCTGCGCACCCACCCGCCCCCAGCACCCACGCCGGGCACCTGCGCAGCCACCAGCAGGACCCACCCACTCGGCGGCTCCTACCGCCGCCGCATATCCGCCACCCGAGCCCGCTCCGCCCCAGGCCCCTGCTCACCCAGGATCGACGCGGACCGCAACTGCCCCCCGGCCCCCGGAACCTGACGCCGCGGCCCGGGCAACGGCACATCCCTGCGCTGCTGACGCGCCGGGACCGAATCACCCCCCGGTCCCCCCGCCCCCGCTCCAGCGGAACCCCCTTGCCCCCCGGCGACAGCGATCTGCACGCCCTGATCGGCAAGCGCCTGAAGCTCCGTGGCCGCACGGTCGTCATGCGCGGGCGGCTCATCGGTCACAAGCCGGGTGATGAGATCCGTAGGCACGGTCTGGAACATCGTGTCCGTCCCGAGCTTCGTATGGTCGGCAAGCACCACCACCTCCGCCGCCGCCTGCACCAGCGCCCGGTCGACGGACGCCGACAGCATGTTGGACGTGGACAACCCGCGCTCGGCGGTCAGACCGCTCCCGGACAGAAACGCCCGCGACACCCGCAGCCCGTGCAGGGACTGCTCGGCACCACTGCCGACCAGGGCGTAGTTCGAACCGCGGAGCGTACCGCCGGTCATCACGACCTCGACCCGGTTGGCATGGGCCAATGCCTGTGCCACCAGCAGCGAGTTGGTGACGACGGTCAGTCCGGGCACCCGGGCGAGCCGGCGCGCCAGCTCCTGGGTGGTCGTACCCGCCCCGACCACGATCGCCTCCCCCTCTTCCACGAAGTTCGCGGCGAGGTCGGCGATGGCGGTCTTCTCGGCGGTCGCGAGATGGGATTTCTGCGGAAAGCCGGACTCCCGCGTGAAACCGCCCGGCAGTACCGCACCGCCGTGCCGGCGGTCGAGGAGTCCTTCTGCCTCCAGCGCGCGCACGTCCCGCCGTACGGTCACTTCGGAGGTCTGGACGACGCGGGCGAGCTCACGGAGCGACACGGCCCCGTTCGCTCGCACCATTTCGAGGATCAATTGGCGACGTTCTGCAGCGAACACGAAACTGACAGTAACGCCAGCGACCGTCTGCTTTCAGCAGTTTGCGCTGAATAGCAGAAGATGTTCGCACGGAGCAGCGGGAAGTGGTATAGAGCCTAGTCCCGCCGCCTATGCCACACACATGGTCGAATACTCCCCGTGACCAGGGAGGAGCCGGTTTCGGCCTCAGCCCTCGCCGGTCTCCTTGCGCGTGTGCAACTGCCGTGCCACCTCGGCGATCGAGCCCGAAAGCGAGGGGTAGACGGTGAAGGCGTTCGCGATCTGCTCGACGGTCAGATTGTTGTCGACCGCGATCGAGATCGGGTGGATCAGTTCCGAGGCACGCGGCGCCACGACGACACCACCGACCACGATCCCGGTCCCCGGCCGGCAGAAGATCTTGACGAAGCCGTCGCGGATGCCCTGCATCTTGGCGCGCGGGTTGCGCAGCAGCGGCAGCTTCACGACCCGGGCGTCGATCTTCCCGCCGTCGACATCGGCCTGCGTGTAGCCGACGGTGGCGATCTCCGGGTCGGTGAAGACGTTCGACGACACGGTCTTGAGGTTCAGCGGGGCCACGGCGTCACCGAGGAAGTGGTACATCGCGATCCGCCCCTGCATGGCGGCCACGGACGCGAGGGCGAACACCCCGGTCACGTCACCGGCGGCATACACCCCCGGAGTGGTCGTACGCGACACCTTGTCGGTCCAGATGTGGCCGGACTCGCGCAGCCTGACCCCGGCGTCCTCAAGACCCATGCCCGCGCTGTTGGGCACGGCGCCGACGGCCATCAGACAGTGCGACCCGGTGATGACACGCCCGTCGGAGAGGGTCACCTCGACCCGGTCCCCGACCCGCTTGGCGGACTGCGCCCGGGTACGCCCCATGACGTTCATGCCGCGACGCCGGAAGACGTCCTCCAGCACGGCGGCCGCGTCCGGGTCCTCGCCCGGCAGCACGCGGTCCCGCGACGACACGAGCGTCACCCTGGAACCCAGCGCCTGGTAGGCACCCGCGAACTCGGCACCGGTCACACCCGACCCGACCACGATCAGCTCCTCGGGGAGCTCGTTCAGGTCGTACACCTGGGTCCAGTTCAGGATCCGCTCACCATCGGGCAGGGCATCGGGCAGCTCACGCGGATGCCCACCGGTGGCGATGAGCACGGCATCCGCCGTCAGGGTCTCCTCACTCCCGTCAGCGGCGCGCACCACCACCTTCCGCGACCCGTCGAGCGCCTGCATGCCCTCCAGCCGCCCGCGCCCACGCATGACACGCGCCCCGGCACGTGTCACGGAGGCGGCGATGTCGTGCGACTGGGCGAGCGCGAGCCGCTTCACACGCCGGTTGACCTTCCCCAGGTCGACCCCCACCACCCGGGCGGACTGCTCCATGGGCGGGGTGTCGTCGGCGACGATGATCCCCAGCTCCTCGTACGACGAGTCGAAGGTGGTCATCACCTCGGCCGTCGCGATCAGAGTCTTCGACGGCACGCAGTCGGTGAGCACCGACGCCCCGCCCAGACCGTCGCAATCGACGACGGTCACCTCCGCGCCGAGTTGAGCGGCCACCAGCGCCGCTTCGTATCCGCCGGGTCCGCCACCGATGATCACGATCCGAGTCACGTACTCCATTGTCCCGCACCCCTCAACCCGATACCGCCCGGGGGCCCGCCGCGATGCGGCTCCGTTACGCGAGTGACGCGAGTCCGCCTGCCGTACCCTTCCCCCATGTCGCTCTACGCCGCGTACGCCGGCAACCTCGACGCGCGGCTGATGTCCCGCCGCGCCCCGCACTCGCCGCTGCGCGCCACCGGCTGGCTGAACGGGTGGCGGCTGACCTTCGGCGGCGAGCACATGGGCTGGGAGGGCGCCCTGCCGACGATCGTCGAGGACCCCGTCTCCCAGGTCTTCGTCTCCCTCTACGACATCGCCCCCATGGACGAGGACTCGATGGACCGCTGGGAGGGCGTCGGCCTGGAGATCTACCGGCGTACCCGCGTACGGGTCCACACCCTGGACGGCGAGGAGCCGGCCTGGTCCTACGCCCTCAACGCCTACGAGGGCGGCCTCCCCTCCGCCCGCTACCTGGGCGAGATCGCCGACGCGGCCGAATCGGCGGGGGCCCCGCACGACTACGTGATGGAACTCCGCAAGCGCCCCTGCTGAACCCCGTCTGTCGGAAACGACAAGACAACGATCGCCACCCCGTCGGCTCCACCATCTACGCGCGTAGGCATTCACCGGCTACCCTCGTCCGCGTGAACGCATCTCTTCTTCCGGACGACATCCAGGGCGCCGCCCCGATCGATCCCAGGGCCGCCGCCGACGCCGCCGCGGCCCGTCTGCGCGAACTGACGGGCGCCGAGACCCACGACGTCGCCCTCGTGATGGGCTCCGGCTGGGCTCCGGCCGTGGACGCCCTGGGCGCCCCCGACGCCGAGTTCCAGGTCACCGAGCTGCCCGGCTTCCCGCCCCCGGCGGTCGAGGGCCACGGAGGCAAGATCCGCTCGTACAAGATCGGCGACAAGCGCGCCCTGGTCTTCCTCGGCCGCACGCACTACTACGAGGGCCGCGGCGTCGCCGCTGTCTCCCACGGCGTCCGCACCGCCGTAGCGGCCGGCTGCAAGACGATCGTCCTCACCAACGGCTGCGGCGGCCTGCGCGAGGGCATGCGCCCCGGCCAGCCGGTCCTGATCAGCGACCACATCAACCTCACGGCCACCTCCCCCATCATCGGCGCCAACTTCGTCGACCTCACCGACCTCTACTCCCCGCGCCTGCGCGCCCTGTGCAAGGAGGTCGACCCCACCCTGGAGGAGGGCGTCTACGCCCAGTTCCCCGGCCCGCACTACGAGACTCCGGCCGAGATCCGTATGGCCCGCGTCATCGGCGCGGACCTGGTGGGCATGTCGACGGTCCTCGAGGCGATCGCCGCGCGGGAGGCGGGTGCGGAGGTTCTCGGTATCTCCCTGGTGACGAACCTCGCCGCGGGCATGACGGGCGAGCCCCTCAACCACGAGGAGGTCCTCCAGGCGGGCCGTGATTCGGCGACGCGGATGGGTTCTCTGCTGGCTCAGGTACTGGGACGCCTGTAAGGCACCACCCGGCGTCAGTGCTGGGGTCGGGGGCGTCCGCAACCCGGCGCGGCCCCGACCCACCACCCGGCGCCAGGCGCTGCGCACACCCCCGACAACCGAGAGGCTGACCCCGACCGTGCACGACGAACTCATCGCACAGGCCCAGGCGTGGCTCACCGAGGACCCCGACCCGGACACCCGCACCGAGCTCGCCCGCCTCATCGACGCCCAGGACCACACCGAACTCGCCGCCCGCTTCTCCGGCACACTCCAGTTCGGCACCGCCGGCCTACGAGGCGAACTCGGCGCCGGCCCCATGCGCATGAACCGCTCGGTCGTCATCCGCGCCGCCGCGGGCCTCGCCGCGTACCTCAGGAAGCAGGGCCACGACAACGGCCTGGTCGTCATCGGCTACGACGCCCGCCACAAGTCGTACGACTTCGCCCAGGACACCGCCGCCGTCATGACCGGCGCCGGCCTCCGCGCCGCGGTCCTTCCCCGCCCGCTCCCCACTCCCGTCCTCGCCTTCGCCATACGGCACCTCGGCGCCGTCGCCGGCGTAGAGGTCACCGCCAGCCACAACCCGCCCCGCGACAACGGCTACAAGGTCTACCTGGGCGACGGCTCCCAGATCGTTCCCCCGGCCGACATCGACATCGCCGCGGAGATCGCCGCCGTCCCGTCCCTCACCACCGTCCCCCGCCCCACCCACGGCTGGGACACCCTCGACGACAGCGTCCTCGACGCCTACCTCACCCGCACCGACGCCGTACTGGCCAAGGGTTCCCCCCGCACGGCCCGCACGGTGTACACGGCGATGCACGGCGTCGGCAAGGACGTCCTCCTGGCGGCCTTCGCCCGCGCGGGCTTCCCGCCCCCGGCCCTCGTCACGGAACAGGCCGATCCCGACCCGGACTTCCCGACCGTCGCGTTCCCCAACCCGGAGGAACCCGGCGCGATGGACCTGGCCTTCGCCACCGCCCGCGCGACCTCCCCCGACCTGATCATCGCCAACGACCCGGACGCGGACCGCTGCGCCGTCGCGGTGCAGGACGGCACCGACTGGCGCATGCTCCGCGGCGACGAGGTCGGCGCGCTCCTCGCCGCCCATCTCGTCCACCGCGGAGCGACCGGCACGTTCGCGGAGTCGATCGTCTCGTCCTCGCTCCTCGGCCGTATCGCCGAGAAGGCGGGCAACCCTCACGTCGAGACCCTCACCGGCTTCAAGTGGATCGCCCGCGCCGAGGGCCTGCGCTACGGCTACGAGGAGGCCCTCGGCTACTGCGTGGACCCCGACGGCGTACGCGACAAGGACGGCATCACGGCCGCGCTCCTGATCACGGAACTGGCCTCTCAGCTCAAGGAGGAGGGCCGGACCCTCCTCGACCTCCTCGACGACCTGGCCGTGGAACACGGCCTGCACGCCACGGACCAGCTGTCGGTCCGCGTGGAGGACCTCTCCCTCATCGCCGCCGCGATGCACCGCCTGCGCGAACAGCCCCCGACCGAACTCGCCGGCCTGCGCATCACCCGCACGGACGATCTCACCCAGGGCACGGAAAGCCTCCCGCCCACGGACGGCCTGCGCTACACGCTGGACGGCGCCCGGGTGATCGTCCGCCCGAGCGGCACGGAGCCGAAGCTGAAGTGCTACCTGGAGGTCGTGATCCCGGTGGCGTCACACACCGACCTCCCCACGGCCCGCGCGAAGGCGACGGCGCTGCTGGAGTCGATCAAACGCGACCTGTCGGCGGCAGCGGGCATCTGACCACATGAAAAGGGGTGCCCCTCAAAGGGCACCCCGCCACACCCCCCGAGCCCCGGCCCCCACCCCCCCCCCCCCAGAATAGCCCGACCCCCCCCCCCGCCCACACGCGCCCACCCCCCCCCCCGCCCCCCCCGGCCCCCCCCCCACCGA